>JBGOYY010000026.1:0-36931 GCA_041479905.1 Candidatus Aminicenantia bacterium | reverse complement strand
TCCCTGGGCGGCTTCTTCTTCACCGAGAACATCCGCAAGGAGCTCAGCATCTCCTTCGAGGAGGCCGAGAAGCTCCTCAAGGGCATCCCCGGGAAATCGACGACCCCGGACCAGTTCGCGACGCTCCTATCGATGAACGTCCGCGACCTCCTCGACGAGATCGAGAAGACCTTCTCTTTCTACGAGGCCTCGGAGAAGCGGGAGAGGAAGATCGATCAGATCGTCCTCAGCGGCGGACTGGCCAACGTCATGAACATGGTCAGCGCCTTCGAGACCAAGTTCAGGATCAAGACGGAGATCCTCAATCCCTTCCGCAATATCCGGGTCGATGACAAGAAGTTCGACGCGGTCTACTTCAGCGACATGGCGCCGATCTTCGGTGTCGCCGTCGGTTTGGCAACCCGAAAGGTGGAGAAGTAACCATGATACGGATCAACCTCCTCAAGCCGGAAACCAAGGACATCAGGGAAACGGTCGCCGTCCCCGGGATATCCGAGGAAGGAAGCAAGAAGGGCACGAGCCTCGGGAACCTGGTCTTCCTCCTCCTCGTCATCGGGCTCGGCCTGTTCTATTTCTTCCAGCAAAAGGCGTTCGACCGGGAAAACACGCTCCTCGGTCTCGCCCGCCAGGAGAAAAGCCAGCTCCAGTACGTCGAGGCCAAACTCGAAGAGCAGCGGCAAGCCCGGGAATCCTTGGACAGGAAGATCACCCTCATCGAGAGCCTCAACGCCCAGCGCGACCTGGCCCCCCGCCTCATGGACGAGCTGAGCCGCCGCCTCCCGGATTGGGTCTGGCTGAACGAAGTGATCTACGACGACAAGGGCATCCAGATCAAGGGACGGGCCCTGTCGAACAACCTCATCGCGGACTATATCTCCAGCCTCGAGGCCAGCCCCCAGGTCATGAACGTCAACCTCGTCTCCTCGACACAGAGAACCGGCCAAGGGGACCAGTTCCTGGAGTTCGCCCTCCGGGCTATGATCGAGAAGAAGCCGGAGCCCGTTCCCGCTCCCGCGACGGCGGAAGCCGCCGCGAAACCCGCTGACAAGAAAGGGGAGAAGTGATGAAAAACTGGCCCTGGTACGGATACGTCCTCTTCGCCGCCCTCCTCTTCGCCGTGGCCTTCCTTTTTTACTTCAAACCTCAGAATACCAAGCTCGCGGCGCTGAAGGCCGAACGGGTCAAGATCGAGCAGGAGGTCCAGAACCTGAAGCAGAAGAAGCGGGAACTGGACAAGATCGTAGCCGACATCGCCACCATGAGCGCCAAGCTCAAGACCCTGGAGGTCAACATCCCCCAAAGGAAGGAAACGGCGGACATCCTGCGGCAGATCCAGACCCTGGCCTACGATTCCCGCCTCGACGTCCTCAGCTTCGCGCCGGGGGCCGAGATCGACAAAGAGTTCTACTCCGAGTGGCCCATCCCCATCCAGGTCTCGGGCAGCTACCACAACCTGGGACTGTTCTTCGACCGCCTGAGCAAGTTCGCCCGGGTGTTCACGATCGAAAACTTCACCATCAAGTCCCTTGCCCCCCAGACGGAGCTGAACACGGTCTCCGCCGACTGGACGGCCAAGACCTACTTCTTTGCCGAGGCGCCGGTCGCCGCCCCGGCCAAAATCAAGTGAGGCCAAAACGATGAAAAAATCAGCTTTCATCCTCCTCCTCGTCGTCGGTTTGACGGGACTTGTCCCTCTCCTCGCCCAGGAGACGACCGCCGCGCCGCCGCCCGAGGCCGCGCAAATGGTCGCACCGCCGACCGGATTCACCTACAATCCCGAAGGCCGCCGGGACCCCTTCAAGGACCTCCTGACCGGGCGCGACATGCGGGGGAAGACGGCCATCGGCGAACCCCAGGTGTTCATCGACGACCTCGTCCTCTTCGGGATCGTCAAGAATAAAAAAACCTTCACCGCCATGATCGGCATGCCCCAGGGCTTCCCCATGTTCGTCAACGTCGGCGATAAGTTCACGGACGGGTACGTCCTGTCCATCACCGAATCGCAGGTGGTCTTGCGGAAAACCCACGAGCGGGGCATCCCCCTCATTAGGCCGAGAGACATCATCAAAGAAATCACGGAGGAGCTGTAACATGAAAAAGAGAATCCTGCCAGCCGTAATCGTCGGCCTGTGCGTGCTCCTTTTCTCCGTCGTGCACGCCCAGGGGCCGGGCCCCGCCGTAAATATCAGCAAGATCCAGGTCCAGCCGGGCGCGCTGGCGACGAAACTGGTCATGGAAACCGACGGCTTGCTTTACGTCCAGAGGGCGTATTACCTGGCCGAATCCCCCCAGACCCTCGTCCTTGACATCGCCGGCGCCCAGACGGCCTCGGCCCCGATCGTCCCCTCCTCCGAAGCCGCGTTCATCCGGGATATCCAAGTCCAGAAATCCGGAACTCAGGATCTGCGCCTCCTCATCCTGCTGAGCGAGCGCGTTCCGGCCCGGATCATCGCCGAGACCGGCCGGACGGTCGTCGAGCTCAACCGGATCCAGAGGGCCCAGGGGAGCTACCTCATCGACGCCGCCACCCAGTCTAAGCTCGACCGCAAGGCCAAGAGTGAGATCCTCCTGAGCAAGCTGGATATGACCGTCGGCGCGGAGAGCGTCTCCGTCAAGGCCAACTTGACCGGGCCGGCCGTCACCCAGGTATTCGCCCTGGAGAATCCGCCCCGGCTGGTCGTCGACCTCTTCGACACCGTCCTCACCGCCAAGTCCGATGCCTGGCCGATCGACGCCCCCCGGTCCACGGTCCAGAGGGTCCGGGTCGCCCAGTTCCAGGGCGCCGCTCCGCGGCCGATCACCCGCATGGTTTTCGACCTCAAGGAAGCGGGACTCTACGCCATGGATTCCCGGACGGACGGACTCGTCGTTTCGTTCTACCCGGCCGCCGCGGCCGCGGTGAGCGTCGTCCAACCGGCTCCGCCGCCGGCCCCCGCCCCCGTGCCGACTCCGGCCAAGTCCGAGCCGACGGCCGCCCCAAAGATCGAACCGAAGACCGAAGCCAAGCTTGAACCCAAGTCGCCGCCCAAGTCGGTCGTAACCGAGGCCCTCCGCCCACCGAGCGAAGTCGCCGCTCCGGCACAGGAAATAAAGGCCGCCGCGGAGCAGGATCAGCAGGGAAAATTCAAGCCCAAGACGATCTCCGGCGAAGAGGCAAAATACTCCGGCGATATCATCAGCCTCAAGCTCAAGGACTCCGACCTCAGGGACGTCATCCTCTACCTGGCCGAGTTCGCCGGCCTGAACGTCGTCTTCGACCCGGACGTCCGGGGCGCCGTCACCGTCAACCTCCAGGACGTCCCCTGGGACCAGATCCTGGATATCATCCTCAAGCAGAACAAGATGGGCAAGACGATCGAGGGCAACATCCTGCGCATCGCGCCCGTCAGCGTCCTGACCCGCGAGGAGGGGGACCAGCGGCAGCTCACGGAGAGCAAGGAGTTGGCCGGCCCGGTTATAGTCAAGACGATCACCCTATCCTACTCGAAGGCCAAGGACGTCGCCGCCCTCCTCCGTTCCAAGATCTCGACGCGCGGCGAGATGATCGTCGACGACCGGACCAACACGCTGATCGTCTCCGAGGTCCGGGACAAGCTCGACCTCCTCGAAAAACTCATCACCGTCGTCGACACGCCGACACCCCAGGTCTCCATCGAGGCCCGCGTCGTCGAGGCCTCGACCACCTTCGTCCGCAACCTGGGCATCCAGTGGGGCTTCAAGGGCATCGCCGACCCGTTCTACGGGAACGCGACCTCCCTCCAGTTCCCCAACAGCGTCCTCGTCGACGGCGCCCTGATCCCTCAGGGAGAAGTGACCAAGGGCATCGGCGGGCCCCTCGGCGGCTACGCCGTCAACCTGCCCGCCCCGGCCTTCAGCACGGCCCTGGGCTTCTCCTTCGCCAACGTCCTCGACACGTTCCGGGTCGACATCGCCCTGTCCGCCCTGGAGACGAGCGGCGACGGGAAGATCATCTCCCGGCCATCCGTGGTCACCCAGAACAACCAGCAGGCCGAGATCATCCAGGGCCGCCAGATCCCCGTCCAGACGGTGGCCAACTTCACCGTTACGACCCGGTACGTCAACGCCGCCCTCGAGCTGAGGGCGACGCCGCAGATCACGGCCGAGGGGACGATCATCATGACCATCGAGATCCAGAACAACGCGGCCGACTTCGCCAACCTCGTCAACGGCATCCCGCCGATCACCATGCAGAGCGCCAAGACGACGGTCATGGTCCCCGACGGCGGCACGACGGTCATCGGCGGCATCTACCGGACGGAGGACTCGGTCACCCGCGAGCGGGTGCCCTTCCTCCACCAAATCCCGATACTGGGCTCCCTCTTCAAGAACTTCGCCAGGACGAAGCAGAGCCGGGAGCTGCTGATCTTCATCACGCCCAGGATCATCAAGTAACAGGAGAGCACGAACCATGAAAAAGACCAAACCGACTCTTAAGGTCCTGGCGGTAGCGGCCGCCTTCCTGGCCTTGTCCGGCTGCAACAACGTGTCGCGCGAGGCCCAATCGAGCAGCATGCTCGTCATCGAAAGCATCACGGGCACGACGACGGCAGGTGATATCGTGGCCTTCCTCCAGTCCGACGTCCAGAGGAACGGCCCATCGGGAACCTACGTCGCGGCGGACGTGGCCACGGCCAACCTCATGGTCCGACTGATCAGCCCCACCCCCCTCAACGGCCCGTCGCAATTCAACGACGTCGTCCTGACGAACTATCGGGTGACCTACGAGCTGCCCACGAGCCCCGGCACGCCGGGCGTCGACGTCCCGCTCCCCTTCGACGCCTCCACCACGGTCCTCTGCGAGGTCGACGCGTCGACCTCCGTACCGTTCGTGGTCGTCCTCGAAGCGGCCAAGCTGGCCGCGCCGCTCGTCGGGCTGGTCGGGACGAACACGGTCATCGAAACCAAGGCCAAGATCGAGCTCTTCGGCCACGACATGACGGACAAGCCCGTCACGGCGACCGGCTACCTGACGATCTACTTCGGAGATTACCAGGAAGCGGTGGTCGCCGCGCCTAAAAAGTAGACACCGCCCGCACGCTGATCACGGGGCTCTTCCGCCGGGAAGAGCCCTTTTTTTTATGCTTCGCGGAAAGGCGAATAAGAGAAGACGACTGACCTCTTGAGGCGGATCTTGGGCAGGGATTCCCGGAGGGCCCGGTCGATCGTCTCCCGCTCGGCGGCTTTGAGGATGAACTGGACACGGGAGACGTCCCGGACGCGTGAGACGGAGGCGAAGGCCGGGCCGAGCACTTCGAGGCCAGGCGCGTATTTTTGGAGGAGCGTGCGCAGCTCCCGCGACTTGGCTCCGAGGATTCTGACGTCGCGGCCCTGGAGGAGGATTTCGGCCAGGGATGTGAACGGCGGGTAGTTCAGGACGCGCCGGAACTCGATCTCCTTGTCGTAGAAGGCCCGGTAGTCGCCCGCCGCGGCCGCCTCGATGCTGAAGTGGGCCGGCGCTGTCGTCTGGACGACTGCCTCCGCGTCCGGCGCGTCGCGGCAGAAGTCCAGCATCGCCGAGACCGCCTCGAAGGTCTTTTGGCCGGCCCGATAATCGGAAAAGCCCAGGAGCGCCTCGGGCCGGAGGATGCCGACGAGCCGGACCCTCGGAACGTCCGGCTGATGGACGAGGAGCTGCGTGCCGACGAGGAGGGGGACTTTTCCCTTGACGAAGCCGGCGATGATATCGGCCCTCTCCTCCGGTCCCCCGGCCGTGTCCGCGTCGAAACGCCCCACCCGGACCTGGGGGAAGAGCCGACCGAGTTCCTCCTCGACGGCCTGCGTCCCGGCGCCGCGCCTGAGGACGACTTCGCCGCCGCAGCCGGAGCAGGCCTTCCGGATGTCCTCGGCATGGTTGCAGTAATGGCAGACGAGGCGGCTCTCGGTCTTATGGAAGACGAGGGGGATGTCGCAGCGAGGACAGCGGGGAACGCGGCCGCACCCGGAGCAGGCGAGCTGGGAGGCATAGCCGCGCCGGTTGAGGAAGAGGATGGCGGCCTCCCCTTTCGCCAGGTTCGCCCGGAGCTTTTGTTCGAGTTCCCGGGAGATGAGAGGGATGTCCCGGGAGTGGTCGACCAAGGTGACCCGGGTCCGCCGCGGCTCCGTGCCGAGCTCGATGAGCATCCCCTGCCGCCAAGCCTCGGAGTAGCCTTCCACGGTCGGCCGGGACGACCCGTAAGCGACGACCGCTCCTTCAGACCGGGCCCGAAGCCACGCGCCGCGCCGGGCGTCGTAGGATGGGCTCTCGGCCTGGACATACGACTCCTCCTGCTCTTCGTCGACGACGATAAGGCGCAGAGGCCCCGTTTCGAGGAAAAGGGCCGAACGCGTCCCGGCGACGAGCGCGGCGCGGCCGCTCTTCAGGGTCCGCCAGGCGTCCTCTTTCTGTCTCGCGGTCATCCGGCTATGGAAGACGACGGCCGTCCGGCCGTAATCCTTGATGAATCCGGCGACAAGCTCTTCGGTCGGGGCGACCTCGGGAAAAAGATAAAGAACGCGGCCCCCCGAGCCGACGACCCGTCGGACCAGGGACTGGAAGGCCGCTCTCCGGGATACCGAGGACCCGAAGAGATACCAAGCGCCGGAACGCCCTTCGTCGATGTCCTTCTCGACCGGGGCAAGAAGCCTGGCGTCGCCCAGGCTCTCGGGAAAGGCCAAGCCGAGCTGTACGGACGCGTCAGGTCCTCCGGACTTCGGCGGCCGCGGTGTTCTTTCGGTTAACTTCCGTACCTCGACGAGCCCTTTTTTCTCCATCCGGGCGATGAGCCCGGAGACGTCCTTCCCGCCCGTCTTCCTCCGGAGGAAAAGAGGGCTCCGTCCCTTGGGGGCTTCGGCCAGGATGGCCGCCAGGACGCGTTCCTTGGGACCGAGTCCTTTTTTCCCGATTCCGGCCCGGCCGGGTTCGGTCAGGCAGACGGTCGTTTTCGTCTTAAGAGCGAGCGAAGGCGGCAGGGACGCCTGGAGCACCTCGCCCCAGGACGAATGGAATTCCGCGCTCAGCCGGCCCGTGAATTCAAGGAAGCGATCGTCTCGGAACGGCCTGTCGTCGAGGACCTGGACGAGTTCCTTGACCTTGATCCCGGCGGCCGGAGGTTCGGTCGTCAGGCTGACAATGAAACCGTTCTGCCGTCTCGTTCCGAGCGGAGCGACCACCCGCGAACCCGGCTGGGCGGCGGCCAGGAACTCCTCTGGGACGGCGTAAAGAAAGGACTGGTCGAAGGGAAGAGCGAAAACGACCCGGGCAAAGACGGTCATTTTCCGCCGAGAAGGGCCATGACCTTCTGCATGTCCTCCCAGACCATGCGCTTGAGCTCCCGGTTGCCTTCGTTGCGGACGAGATAGGAGGGGTGGAAGGTGGGCATGACCGGGATGCCTCGGTAGTCCCCGAAATTCCCGCGCCGGGCCGTCATGCCTTCGCGGCCGGGGACGAAATAATCCGTCGGCGTCTTCCCCAACGTGACGATGACGCGCGGCCGGATGAGCTCGATCTGGCGGACGAGGTAGGGCGAGCAAGCCTCCTCCTCCTCGCGGTGGGGGACGCGGTTGTCGGGCGGGCGGCACTTGACGATGTTGGTGATGTAAACCTCGTCTTCGCGGAACTTCATAGCCGCGATGATCTTCCGGAGGAGCTGGCCGGCCCGGCCGACGAACGGCCGGCCCTGGGCGTCTTCGTCCCGGCCCGGGGCCTCGCCGATGAACATCAGCTCGGCCGACCGGTTGCCCTCGCCAGGCACGGCGTGCGTCCTGAGCTTGTGGAGAGGGCAGAGCCTGCAGACGAGGACTTGCTTGTCGATCTCTTCGAGGGATCGCTTCTCGGCGGCCGTCTGCGCGGGGAGGCCGGCGAGAGACGGCCGAGGGGGAGCGGCGGGCGGCTGGGGCTTGATGTCGCGGGCCTGGGCCCGCCCGGAAACCGCGGCGGCGGGGCGGGAAGCCGTCTGTCGGGGGGCCGCCGGGACGCTCCGTGACGGATCGTCGGCGCTTCTCCCCTTGGCCGGTTTGAGGACGAACCCGGCCCCGGCCTCGGTCAGGAAATCGACCTGGCCCTTGAGGTCCTCCCAAATGTCAGCGGCGCTTTTTTTCAAGGGCGGCCTCGATGCGGTCGAAGATGACCCGGCTCGTCTCCAACTTGCTCAGGAGACCCGTCTCCTGGACGGGCCCGGAGGCGGCGATGATCCGGACGGCGTTGTCGTCGGTCCCGAACCCCTTGCCCTCGCCGACGGCGTTGGCGACCATGAGGTCGGCGTTCTTCGCCGCCAGCTTCTTCCGGGCGTGGGCCAGGATGTCATGCGTCTCCGCGGCGAAACCGACGAGGAACTGGCCCGGGCGCTTCTTCCCGCCGAGCAGGGCCAGGATGTCCGGCGTCTTCTCGATGGCCAGGGCGGGACCGACCTCGGCCTTCGCGGCCTTGCGCGGTCGGACTTCTTTGAAACGGAAGTCGGAGACGGCAGCGGCCATGACCACGATGTCCGCCTTGGGGAAGGCCCGCAGGCAGGCCTCCTGCATCTCGGCCGCGGTCCGGACGAATTCTGTCCGCGCCCCGGCCGGAGGGACGAGCGAGGTCGGGCCGGAGACGAGGACGACCTCCGCCCCCCGGGCGACCGCCTCCCGGGCCAGCGCGTAACCCATCTTTCCCGACGACGGGTTGGAGAGGAAACGGACGGGATCGAGGGGCTCCCGGGTCGGGCCCGCCGTGACCAGGACTGTTTTCCCCTTGAGGCTCGCCGTCCGGCCGATGAGCCGCAGCCCTTCCTTGACGATAGCTTCCGGCTCGGCCAGGCGTCCCCAGCCCTCGTCGCCACAGGCGAGGTAGCCCTTTTCCGGCTCGACGAATTCGACTCCCAGGGCCCGGAGGCGGGCGATGTTGGCCTGGGTCTGGGGGTGGAGATACATAGCCTCGTTCATGGCCGGGGCGATGAGGACCGGCGCGCGCGACGCTAGGAAGAGCGTCGACAGAAAATCGTCGGCGACGCCGCCCGAGAACTTGCCGATGACGTTGGCCGTGGCCGGGGCGACGCAGAGGAGGGCGATCTCCTTGGCCAGCGAAATATGGCCGACGGCCCGGGCCACGGGCTCCTCGAAGAGGCCGACGATGGTCGTCGTCCCCGACAGGCCGCTGAAGAGGAGCGGCGAGATGAGCCGGGCGGCGTTGGGCGTCATGACGACCTGGACCTCGACGCCGTTTTTCTGGAATCCCCGGACGACCTCGCAGGCCTTGTAGATTCCGATGGACGAAGTGACCCCCAGGGCGACTTTTTTCATGGACGGCCTTTCTTAAAGCTCCGCAGGACGGGTTTGAGCCTCTCGGCCATGACGCAGGTCTTGTGGCGAGAGGCGACGATGACGGACTTGAGGTCGGCCGCGGCCTTGGCGAGGTCGTCGTTGACGACGACATAGTCGAACTCGTCGTAGGCCCGGATTTCTGCCCGGGCATTCCGCAGGCGCCGTTCCACGGTCTCCGGGCTGTCCTCGCACCGCCGCACGAGCCTCCGCCGGAGCTCGCCGGCGACCGGGGGCATGATAAAAATGTGGACGGCCCCGGGGAGGCGAGTTCGGACCTGGCGGGCGCCCTGGACGTCGATGTCAAGGACGACGTCGCCGCGGCGGCTTTTTCGCTCGATCTCGGCCCGGGACGTGCCGTAGAGATGGCCGTGGACGCGGGCCCATTCGACGAAACGCTTCTCCCGGACCATTCGCTCGAAGGTCTTGGCCGGGACGAAATGGTAATCGACGCCGTCCTTTTCCGAAGGTCGGGGCGGCCGCGTCGTGTGGGAGACCGAGAATTCGAGATCGCCCAGGCTCCGCCGCACTTTCCTGATGAGGGTCGACTTGCCGCAACCCGATGGCCCGCTGATGACGAAGAGCATGTCGTTCGCTCCCCTATTCGATATTCTGGACGTGCTGACGGATGCTCTCAAGCTCGTTCTTGATGGCCAGGCTCTCCCGGGTGATGTGAATATCCTGGGATTTCGAGGCCAGGGTGTTGGCCTCGCGGTTGAGCTCCTGGGCCAGAAAATCGAGCTGTCTGCCGACGGGGTCGCCGACCTTGGGCGAGATGAGCGCCTCGAAGGAGTCGAGGTGGGTCTTGAGCCGGCCGATCTCTTCAGCCAAGTCGTAGCGCTGGGCCAGGAAAGACGCTTCCTCGGCCAGCTTCCCTTCCGAGACGTGCGAGCCGCCGTTGAGGTCTCTCAGCCGCTTTTTGAGCTTCTCCTGGAGGAGGGCCGGCTGGCGCCTGAACCGCCCTTCGATCCGGGCGACGAAGCGCCGCACGGCGTCGACGTGGGTCCGGAGCTGGCGGGCGGTCTCCTTCCCTTCCCGGCGTCGCAGCGCCAGGACGTCGTCCAGGGTCCTGGAAAAACTCCGCCCGAGGAAGGCGGCTTCCTTGGGGCCGAAGGCCTTCCGGCCGACCTCGACGAGCTGGGGTACGCGGAAGAGGCCGTCGAGGGAGATCTCGAGGCGGCGGCCCGTCCGGCGGGAGACGCGGTCGAGGGCGGCCAGGATCTTCTCGAGGAGCCCTTCGTTCAGCGTGAAATTCCAGCTTTCGGGGCTGAACGAAACGAGCTCCAGGAAGACCTCCACCCGTCCCCGGCGGATCCGCTTCTGGCAGAGGGCCCGGAGGCGGCTTTCGGCCTCGCCGAGGGGGACGCCCTTGTACGACCAGTCGAAGAAGCGGTGGTTAAGGGTCTTGATGCTGATCTTCAGCCGCAGGGTGGGAGAGGTAAAATTCCTTTCGGCGAAGCCGGTCATGCCTAGTATCATGAGATGAGCTCCTCGTTATTCGCGACGCGTTTTGCGTTCTCGGTCAAGGCTCCCCGAACAGGGCTCGGGCGATGCCGTAGGCTTCGATGACGCCGAGGATCTCCTTGCCTTTGAGCGATTCCGGGCCGACCAGGGCCAGGCGGGGTTTCCGGGACTTGGCTTGGGCCATCGAGGTCCCTAGGGCGTCCTGAGGTGGTCCGACATGAGCCGGTACATCCAGTCCTTGAGGGCGAGCTTCTTTTTCTTGAGTTCCCGCTCCTCGTCAACCTCGGCGGCCGAGAGATGGGTTTTGCCGCGGATCGCGTCGAGGGCTTTTTCGCACTCCTGGTGGTCACCGTGGGCCTTTCGGAATTCGGCGTTTTCCTTGAGGAGAAGCTCCTTGAGTTCCTTTTCGTCCATCCGGCCGGTTCCTCCAGCGGCCAGAATAACATATCGACCGCCCCTTTTCAATTTCGCCTCGGGGGTCGTCTTCGTTCGCCCTTGAGCTCGCTCGACACTTCGGCTCTGGCCATTGGAGGGACAGAGACCTCCTGTCCGTATCCCCGTTCTTCATGGGCGGGGAATGTTGACTTTGGGAGGGCGGATTTATAT
This sequence comes from Candidatus Aminicenantia bacterium, assembly GCA_041479905.1. Classification (GTDB taxonomy): domain Bacteria; phylum Acidobacteriota; class Aminicenantia; order Aminicenantales; family Saccharicenantaceae; genus RBG-16-66-30. The sequence continues at coordinate 25,567 of JBGOYY010000026.1, read as the reverse complement.
ACTGGTTGGGCTGTTCGGCCCGGCCGGACGTCAATGGCTAGGTAGCTCAGTCGGTAGAGCGAAGGACTGAAAATCCTTGCGTCGACGGTTCGATTCCGCCCCTAGCCATTTTTTTATTCCCCCAATAAAGAAAAGGACGTTCCCCCCCTCCCAAGAAGAGAAGCGCGCCTTTCAGCGGCCGCTCGATCAGAACTTATAGCTAACAGAGATCGTCGGGACGACGATCCTCATCCCGTAAGTTCCGGGCATGCCGTCAAAGTAAGCGTATTCCGGCGTCCGCTTATTCCCCGCGAGGTATTCGAGGCCGAAATCGAGCTGGAGGTCGGTGATGGTCTTGCCGACCCCAATGGAAAAAGCGTTGAAAGTGTGGCTGGGAAGGAGAACGTTGAGGGTCGTGTCGGGCGCCGGGGCCGGGTCGTTATAGTAGCCAGCCCGCAGGACCGTCGATGAATTCAGGGTGTATTCGGCCCCGAACCGGATCTGGGTCTTGTCGCTCCAGTCGAGAACCCGGACGTCCTTCCCGCCGGTTTCCATGAGCACCGCCCAGACAGTGTCCAGGTAGTCTGTCGTGATCCTGTCGAGTTTCGACCACTGGGTCCAATGGACGTCCGCGCTCAGGAGCAGGCGCGGAACCGGCCGGAACGACACGCCTCCGGCGATCCACAGCGGCCAGGTGATCTTGCGCTTGAGGTCGGAGCTCCCGGGGAGTCCATAGACAGGCAGGCGAGACATATTGGCCGTTCCCTTGAACGAGACGGTCGAGGGCGTCCGGACGGTCAGACCGAAGCCGAGCTTCTTGGAGGGCGTAACGAGCACGCCGAAGGTCGCCCCGATCCCCCACCCGTTCATGGTTTCCTCGTATTGGCCGAGGTCCACGGCCGTGCCCGGGGGGTCGGCCAGGACGGCGCTCCCGGCCGGCATCTTGAGGCTGAACATCCCGTAATTGAGGTTGACCGTGGCCCCGACGGAGACGATGTCGCTGAGTTTGACGGCGACGAGGGGCGAGATGGCAAAAACGCCGACTTTGCTCGACCAGTCGTAGACCGTTCCATTCGTCAGCCCGGTGAAATCCGCGCCGTCCCACGTCGCCCCGAGGCCGGACGGCGTGCCGACGCCCAGGCCGACGACGACCTTGGCGCTGATGGGCTTGTAATATGCAGCCAGCCCACCCAGGTAATGAGAGGTCTTCGTCTTGGCGTCGACGTAGGGGACTTCGGGGATGAGCGATGCCAGGCGATACGTCGCCGTGGGAATGAGATCGGCCGCGTAGAAGCCGAACATCTCCTTGCGGAAGCCCGCCGCTCCGGCCGGGTTCCAGAAGACGGCGCTGAAATCGTTGGCGATGCCGACGAACGCCCCGCCCATGGCCTGGGCCCGGGAGCCCAGCCCGTTGAGGTTCAGCCCGTTCGCCGGGGCCAAGGCCGGAAGGACGATGACGACGGCAAGGACCGCGAGCAGGAATCTCTTGGACATGCTTTTTCTCCACCGGCTAGTTTTTCTTGAAGACGAGCTCCCCCTTCTTGTCGACACCGATCGCGACCGTGTCGCCTTCCCCGAACTCCCCGGCCAGGATCTTCATGGCCAGGGGGTTCTGGACCTCTCTCTGGATCGTCCGTTTGAGGGGGCGTGCGCCATAGACGGGGTCGAAGCCCCTCTCCGCCAGGAGTTCCTTGGCCGCCTTTGAGACTTCCAGGCCAATCTTGCGGTCGGCCAGCCTTTTGCCCAGGAGCTCCAACTGGAGCCCGACGATCTCGAGGATGGCGTCCTTCCCCAGCGGCCTGAAGATGATGACCTCGTCGATGCGGTTGAGGAACTCGGGCTTGAACTGGGCTTCGAGAATTTTCAGGACCTCTTTCTCCATGGCTTCGTAATCGCGGCTGAGCTCCTTGATGACCGGGCCGCCGAGGTTCGAGGTCATAATGACCAGCGTGTTCTTGAAGTCGACCGTTCGGCCCTTGCCGTCCGTCAGCCGGCCGTCCTCGAGGATCTGGAGCAGGACGTTGAAGACGTCGGGGTGGGCCTTCTCGATCTCGTCGAGGAGGACGAGCGCGTAGGGCCGGCGCTTGACGGCCTCGGTCAGCTGGCCGCCTTCCTCGTATCCGACGTAGCCCGGCGGCGCGCCGACGAGACGGCTGACCGTGTGCTTCTCCATGTATTCGGACATGTCCAGCCGGACCATGGCCTTCTCGTCGTCGAACAGGAACTCGGCCAGGGCCCGGGCCAGCTCCGTCTTGCCGACACCCGTCGGCCCGAGGAAGATGAACGAGCCGATGGGCCGGCCGGCTTCCTGGATGCCGGCCCGGGAGCGCCTGACGGTAGCGGCGACGGCCCGGATGGCCGTCTCCTGGCCGATGACCCGCTTCCCCAGGATCTCCTCCATGCGGATGAGCCGGTCGACTTCGCCCTCGAGCATCTTGACGACGGGGATCCCGGTCCACTTGGAGACGACCTGGGCCACGTCCTCCTCGTCGACCTCCTCTTTGAGCATCCGGCCCTTGGCCTGGATGGCGGCCAGGGCGGCCGAGGCCTTGTCCATCTCCTTCTGAAGCTCGATAAGCTTGCCGTAGCGGATCTCGGCCGCCTTCTCCAGGTCGCCGCGCCGCTCGGCGCTCTGCTCCTCGACCTTGAGGGCGTCGCGTTTTTCCTTGAGACGTCCGCCGGCCTCGATCGTCTCCTTTTCCTTCTGCCAGCGGCCGCGCAGGGCACCGGCCCGCTCCTTGAGGTTGGCCAGCTCCTCCTCGATCTTTTCCAGCCGGTCGCGCAAAGCCGGGTCCTTCTCTTTCCTCAAGGCCTGGCGCTCGATCTCGAGCTGGAGGATGCGGCGGTCGAGCTCGTCGAGCTCCTCGGGCAGGCTGTCGATCTGGATGCGGATGCGCGAGGCGGCCTCGTCGACGAGGTCGATGGCCTTGTCCGGGAGGAAGCGGCTGGTGATGTAGCGCGACGACAGCGTCGCCGCGGCGACGAGGGCCGAGTCCTTGATCCTGACACCGTGATGGACCTCGTATTTCTCCTTGAGGCCGCGGAGGATGGAGATCGTCTCCTCGACCGTCGGCTCGTCGATGTAGACCTGCTGGAAGCGGCGCTCCAGCGCGGCGTCCTTTTCGATGTGCTTTTTATATTCGTTGAGGGTCGTCGCCCCGACGCAGCGGAGCTCGCCCCGGGCCAGGGCCGGCTTGAGCATGTTCGAGGCGTCGACCGCGCCTTCGGCCGCGCCGGCGCCGATGATCGTATGGAGCTCATCGATGAAGAGGACGACGTCGCCCCCGGCCTCGCCGACCTCCTTGAGGACGGCCTTGAGACGGTCCTCGAACTCGCCCCGGAACTTCGTCCCGGCAACGAGGGCCCCGATGTCGAGGGCCATGAGGCGCTTGTTCTTCAGCGACTGAGGAACGTCGCCGTTGGCGATGCGCTGGGCCAGCCCTTCGACGACAGCCGTCTTGCCGACGCCGGCCTCGCCGATGAGGACGGGATTGTTTTTCGTCCGGCGCGACAGGACTTGGATGACCCGGCGGATCTCGTCCTCCCGGCCGATGACCGGGTCGAGCTTGCCCTGGCGGGCCATGGCCGTGAGGTCGCGGGCGTATTTCTCGAGGACGCGGTACTTGCCCTCGGGTTCGGGGTCCGTCACCCGCTGAGAGCCGCGGATCGAGGCCAGGGCTTTGAGGATAACCTCTTCGGTGACGCCGTTCGCGCGGAGGATCCGGGCGGCCTCGCCTGTCCCCTCCTTGAGCATGGCCAGGAAGAGATGTTCGGTCGAGACGTACTCATCCTTGAGCTGGTCGGCCTCCTTCCGGGCCGCGTCCAGGACCTGACGCAGGGCCGGCGAGAGAGCGGTCTCCCCTCCCCCGCTGACCTTGGGCAGGCGGTCGAGGGCCGCGTCGATGTCGGACCGGATCTTCGCCGCCGGCGCGCCGATCTTGGCCAGAATGGAATTGACGATATTCTCGTCCTGGGCGAGAAAGCTCCAGAGCAGATGCTCGGGCCGGATCTCCTGATGGCCCATCTCCTCGGCCCGGCCCTGGGCCTTTTGGACGGCTTCCTGGGACATGAGGGTGAACTGATCCCAGCGCATCGGACGCACCTCCCTGAAGGAATATCCTTACTATTAAAGACCCCGAACCCGGGGCTGTCAAGGCGCAGCGGGGCGACGCCGCCGGGACTCGACATCCCCCCTTGACAATTCAAAAATAAATGAATATTTATTGTCGGTAGGAGCGCGTCATGGAAGAAATGGAAGTGACAAGCTGGCTGACGCTCGACGCGATCAAGAAGTCGAAGAGCGTCGAGAGCGTCGAAACCGTCGGCAACCTCCAAACGGGCCACAGCATGTCCGTTTTTTGTATCATCGAAGAGGACTTTCTCGAGCTCTGTTACAGCGACTCGGCCGTGAACACCATCCGGCGTTACGAGGACCGTGACGAGTTCGACAAGGCCCTGGAAGAACGGAAAGAGGACGACGGGGAAGCTTCCCATAAAGACAACGGGGACAAGGACTACGACGAGGACGAAGACGAGGAAGAGGAAGAGGATATCGAGGAAGGGTTCTCGGTCGAGGACGAGTCCGAGACTTATTGACCGGACGGGCCGGGCTCGAGCCGGCCCTTGAGTTTGGCGAGACGGTTCAGGGCGTCGAGGGGGGTTAGCGAAGAGAGGTCGAGGCCTTCGATCTCTTCCTTGAGTTCGCGGAGAAGGGCGAACTCCCGGTCCTCGGCGAAAAGGAAGAGCTGGCTGCGGTCCTTCGCCGCCCGGCCGCGGTAGGCCAGCCGGGGCAGGCCGGCTTCGTCGAGCTCCTGCTTCTCCAGGTTGAAGAGGATCTCCCGGGCCCGCTCGATGACCTCCTTCGGGATGCCGGCCAGCTTGGCGACGTGGATGCCGTAGCTCTGGTCGGAAGGCCCGGGGACGATCTTGCGCAGGAAGACGACCTCGTCCTTCCATTCCCTGACGGAAACGTGGTAGTTCTTGATCCTCGGCAGGGTCAGAGCGAGTTCGGTCAGCTCGTGGTAGTGGGTGGCGAAGAGCGTCTTCGGCCGGAGACCCTCGCGCTCGTGGAGGCGCTCGGCCACGGCCCAGGCGATGCTCAGGCCGTCGAACGTGCTCGTGCCCCGGCCGACCTCGTCGAGGAGGATGAGACTGCGCGACGTGGCGTTGTGGAGGATGCTTGCCGTTTCGAGCATCTCGACCATGAACGTCGACTGCCCGACGCTGAGGAAATCCATGGCCCCGATCCGGGTGAAGATGCGGTCGACGAGTCCGAGCACCGCGGATTTTGCCGGGACGAACGAGCCCATCTGGCCGAGGATGGAGATGAGCGCCGCCTGCCTCAGAAAGGTCGACTTCCCGCCCATGTTCGGACCGGTGATGATCAGGATCTGATTCGAGGCCGCGTCGAGATCGAGGTCGTTGGGGATGAAGGGCTCCGCCTGGCTCGTCTCGATGACGGGGTGGCGTCCGGCCTCGATGCGGAGCGCGTCCCCTTCGTCGACCGCGGGACGGACGTAGTTCCGCCGGGCCGCACACTCGGCCAGGGCCAGGAGGACGTCGAGCGCGGCGACGTCGGCCGCGATCTTTTGCAGGCGGCGGGTTTCCCGGGCCACGTCCACGCGGACCTCGAGGAAGAGGCGGTGCTCGAGGACCCCGATCCGCTCTTCGGCATGGAGGACCTTCTCTTCGTATTCCTTGAGCTCGGGCGTCAGAAAACGCTCGGAGTTGACGAGCGTCTGTTTCCGCATGTAGTCGGCCGGGACCTGGGGCAGGTTGGGTTTCGTCACCTCGATGTAGTAGCCGAAGACCTTGTTGTAGCGGACCTTGAGGGAGCCGATGCCCGTCCGCTCCCGCTCGCGTTTCTCGAGCTGGGCGATGAAGGACTTCCCGGACCGGCTGACCGAGCGCAGGTCGTCGAGCTCGGAGTTCCAACCGTCCTTGACGATGCCGCCCTCGGTCAGGAGGAAGGCCGGCTCGTCGAGGATGGTCTTCTCGATGAGGCCGGCGACGTCCTCGGCGTTGTCCCAGCGTCCGGACATCGTCCCGAAGATCTCGGCCGAAAAGGCGCCGAGCTGGCGCTGAATATGGGGCAACGGCGTCAGGGATTTTTTGAGGGCGACGAGGTCCCGCGGATGGGCCGCGGCGAGGGCGATCTTCCCGGCCAGCCGCTCCAGGTCGAGAACCCCTTTCAGGACCTCGCGCAGCTCGCGGCGGCCGATGGTCGCTCCGAGGGCCTCGGCGACGCCGTCCTGCCTCGCCGCGATCTCCTTCGTGTCGAAGAGGGGCCGCAGGAGCCAAGAGCGGAGGAGTCGGCCGCCCGGGGCCGTCAAGGTGAAGTCGATGACATCCAGGAGCGTGTCCTTGACTTTGCCCTCGCGCAGATTGCGGACGAGCTCCAAGTTGCGGACCGTCGTCGCGTCGAGAACGAGGTGGCTTCCCGTGTGGAGGTAAGAGATCCGGTGGACGAGGGACAGGGAGTCCTGGCGGACCTTCTTAACGTAGGCGATGAGGGCCCCGGCCGCGGCGACCGCGAGACGCTTATCCTCGAGACCGAACCCGGCCAGGGAGCGCGCGCCGAAGTGCTCGAGGACGACGCGGGCCGCCTGAGGCGGGTCGAAGAGCCAGCCCTCGGCCGGGCTCAGGGCGACGCCGGCCGTCCCGCCGAGCGAAAGGACGCGCCGCAGGGCGTCCTCCGCCCCTTCCGGGTAGAGGATCTCCTTGGGCGCCGACTTGAAGATCTCATCGGCCAGGAGCTTGGCCTCGGGCCAGGTCCCCTCGAGAGCGCGGACCTCGCCGGCGACGAGGTCGACGAGAGCCATCCCCCACCCATCCTCTTCGAGGGCCAGGGAGACGATGAACGTGCTCTCCTTGGCGTCCTCCGTCTCGAACTCGACTGCGGTTCCGGGCGTTAAGACCTTGATGACCTCGCGCCTGACGACGCCCTTGGCCGCCTTGGGGTCCTCGACCTGCTCGCAGATGGCGACCTTGTGGCCCTGGCGCAGGAGTTTCGGGAGATAGGAGCCGACGGCGTGGTACGGGACGCCGCACATCGGCACCTTCTGCCGCGAAGTCAGGGCGATGTCGAGGATGGGCGCGGCGAGCTTGGCGTCGTCGTAGAACATCTCATAGAAATCGCCGAGGCGGAAGAAGAGGAGGGCGTCGCGGTGGAGCTCCTTGATCCGGAAATACTGCTCCATCATCGGAGTCAGGGAGCTGTCGTTGGCCATGGGCGAAATCACACTATAGCGAGGGATCTCCGTTTTTGCAAGATTGACACCTCCCGGGGCGGTGATGTAATCTCGGGGCGTGAACGTCCCCAATTACCTCAGCCTGGCCAGGATTCTCGCCATCCCGGCCCTCGTGGCCGTGATGCTGACGAATTTCAAGGGCCACGACCTCGTCGCCGTGATCATCTTCACCTTCGCCTCCCTGACGGACTGGCTCGACGGCTGGCTGGCCCGCCGGAAGGAGCTCGTCACCGTCCTCGGCCAGCTCCTCGACCCGACGGCCGACAAACTCCTCATCGCCTCGGCCCTTATCTGCCTCGTCGAGCTCGGCCGGGTCCCGGCCTGGGCGGCCATCGTCATCATCGGGCGGGAGATCGCCGTCAGCGGCTTCCGGGCCATGGCCTCGTCCAAGGGGGTCAACATCCCCGCCTCGGCCTTCGGAAAGGCCAAGATGGGCAGTGAATCCTGGGTCATCGGCGCCCTCGTCCTGGGCCCGATCTATTTGGGGAAATTCTACATCGCGGCCAAGGTCGGGCTCTGGCTCGTGTTCGTCCTGGCCGTCGCCTCGGCCGTCGAATATTTCGTGCGCTACGGCCCCCGGGTTATCTCACAGCAAGCCGAATAGGGCCGCCCTCGCCTTCTCCAGTCCTTCCCAGTTCTCCACGTTGTGGACCGCCGGCGGCTTGGCCCATCCCCGGCTCGCCCGCTTCAGCAGGCCGGCCAGGACCTTGCCTGGCCCGCACTCGACGCACGCTTCGATGTCCATCTCTTTTAAAAGGCCCATGGACTTCGTCCAGAGGACGGAGCGGCTGACCTGCCGTTTGAGGGCGTCCCGGGCCTCCCCCGCCGTCCGGATGAGCCGGGCGTCGACGTTGGTGATGACCGGGAAGCGCGGCTCCGCGAACGGGACCGCGTCGAGGTCGGCGGCGAGCCTCTCTTCGGCCGGCTTCATCAGCCGGGAGTGGAAAGGCGCGCTGACCGGCAGCATGACCGACCGCGGCGCCTTGATCGCGGCCAGGGCCTCCTCGACGGCGGCCTTCTCGCCGGAGATGACGATCTGGTCGTCGCTGTTCCAGTTGGCGATCTCGACGACGCCCGAGCGCACGGCGGCGAGATGTCCCTCGACCACGTCGCCGGGAACGCCGAGGACCGCGGCCATCCCCCCGATCCCGACGGGGACGGCTTCCTGCATATAGCGGCCTCTCTTGTGGACGAGAAGGACGGCGTCCTCGAAGCGAAGGCAGCCGGCGGCGACGAGGGCCGAGTATTCCCCCAGGCTGTGGCCGGCGGTCACGGCGGGGTCGCGGCCGAGCAGGCGGCAGGCGGCCGTGCTGACGACGAGCAGGGCCGGCTGGGTGTTTCGGGTGAGCCGGAGTTCCTCCTCGGGCCCCTCGAAACATATCTTGGAAATGGGAAAGCCGAGAACCTCGTCGGCCGTTTCAAAAAGCTCGCGGGCCTCGGGCGACTTGTCGTAGAGGTCCTTGCCCATGCCCACGGTCTGGGACCCCTGCCCCGGAAAAAGATAGGCGATGTTCATTTCAGGCAGTCTTTCTTGAGCTGGATATCAGCCCGCTTTCTCAGGTCTCTGACCCAGTCGGCCGTCTGCTTCGTCCGCCTCTCCTCCCGCAGCAGCGATTCGATCCGCTCGGCGACCCGTTCGAACGGTTCGACCGCCTTGCCGAGACGGGTCTGCTCCGGGACGTAGCTATCCCGGTAATGCCTCTCGACCTCCGTGAGCGACACGGGGATCGCCGCGCTGAACCTCAGGGCTAGGGCCCTGTCGTAGAGGAGCCCGTCCCGAAGATAGGGCTCGAGGTTCTGCTCGGCGAGACCGAACTTGACGAGTTTCGCGGCGAAGGCGCCTTCGCTGAACCCGCGGCGCAAGTCGGCGAGCGCGGCGGCGAGCTCCTCCGGGTCGATCCCCCGGGCCTCCTGGGCCAGGTCCAGGACGACCTTCCTGTCGATGAGCGCGTCGAGGGCCGCGAGACGCGGGTCCCGCCCCGTCTCGACGGAGGCCTCGCGACCCAGGCCGAACTCGGCCGCGACCTCGACGTCGAGGAGGGTGATGATCTCGCCGTTGACGACCGCGACCAGGCAGTTGACGGTCTGGGCCAGGCCGGCGGCCACCGCCAGGAATGTCAGGAGCATGATCCTTTTCGTCATCGTCGTCCCCGCCCTAAAAGAGATTGCCGATCGTCAGGAAAATGAGGGGTTTCCCCTTCTTGTCCTGAGCGTCGATGCCCCAGAGTTTCCAGGCGATCTCCACACGCACCGGTCCGAGCGGCGTCCGGTAGCGGATGCCCGCACCAGCGGCCCCCTGGAGATCGAGAGGCCGGAATTGCTTCAGGCTGCCGTAAACGTTGCCGAGGTCGAGAAAGGCGGTCAGCCGGAGCTCCTTCCACGAGGGAACGACGGCGAAGACGAGCTCCGAGTTGATCAGGAAGACGGCCTCGCCCCCGAGAGGCTTGAGCGTCGTCGTGTCCAGGGGGCCGAGCATGTCGAACTCCTCCCCCCGGAACGTGTTGCTCCCCCCGGCGAAGAACCTCTCCGGCAGGTGCCTCAGACCGTTACCGAGCCCCAGCCGGGCCGTCAGCCCGAGGTTCAGACCTCCGGGCAGAGGCCGAAAGATCTGGGACTTGAAGAAGAGCTTCTGGTAGTCCGATTCCATCCCGAAGACCGGGACGCCCCACTCGCCGGCAACGCTGAAGAAGAAGCCCTTCTCGGGGTTCAGCGTGTCGTCCCGTCTCTCCCAGCTCAGGCTGAACGAAGCAAGCGCCGCCGAATAGGGGAGAAAGCGCCTGTCAATGTCGGGCGGTGGATTTTCAAGGTCGACCTTGGGCAGAGCCGTCCGAGTCAAGCTCAATGAGACCAAAAGGAGCCGGGCCTTGCTCAGAGACTTGACGGTGCTCAGGCTGACGCCGCGGCGGTCGTAGGTGAAGCTCTCCCGCTCCTCCCTCTCGGCCCAGGCGAGCAGCGTCGTCGGCATGGCCAGTCCGAAAAGGTAGGGCTGGTTCCAGGAGGCGATCGCCCGTCTCTCGACCGTGCTGAGCTGGGCCAGGAGGCCGGCCTGCGCGCCGAGGCCGAAGACGTTGCTGCGGATGTACTCCGCCGTGCCCCGGGGGCGGAAATCGTTGGGCCAGGCGGCGAGAGAGCCGCTGAGCGGGGTCAGGGATTCGAACCCGAGGCCGGCGCCGGCGTAGTTCTTTTCCCCCTCCCGGAGGGTGACGACCACGACCTCGTCCCGGGGCCCGGTCCGGACCTCATCCACCCGGACCTCGGAGAAGATGCCGAGGCGTTCGAGCCGGCGTTTCGTCTCCTGGACCTTCGAATAGTCGGCCTCGTCGCCCTTCCCGATCCGCAGCTCCTTCCCGATGACCCGGTTTTTCGTGGTCCGGTTCCCGGTGACGAAGACGTCCCGGACGGTGACCTTTTCGCCTTCCTGGATCTCGTAAACGAGCGAAACCCGGTTCTCCGCCGCAGGTTCGACGCGGGCGACGACCTCGGTCCCGCGGACGCCGCGGTTGAGATAGAAGCTCTCGATCTGGCCGACGTCGCTCTGGATGTTGGGCGGATAGTACGGGCCGCCCTGCCGGCTGACCAGTTCGCGAATGAAGGCGTCGGCGGGGAAAAGGGACGTCCCTTCGAGCCGGATGGCTTCGACGATCGTCTTCGGCCCCTCCCGGACCTCGAAGACGGCCCGGACACCCGTCTTTTGCTTGACCAGGTCCAACCGGACCTGGACGTCGGCGAAGCCGTTTTCCTTATAGAAGGCCTCGACCTCCCGCGGAATCGAGAACAGCCGGTCGTAGCCGAGGAGGCCGAAGAACGGCACTCCCTCGCTGACGGCTAGCCGGGTCTTCATATCCAGGTCGGTGAACGCGGTCAAGCCCCGGAAATCGACGCCCTCGATCTGGAATTTCCCGCCCGGGGTGACGTCGTGGACGATGCGGATCTCGTCCGGCCCCTTTTCGACCCGGCTCTTGACGGAGGCGAACAGGTAGCCCTTCCTGCGGACGTGGTTGAGGACCCTGACCTCGCCCTCGGCCAGCCCCCACTGCTCGAACACCCGCTCCTCCCAGATCGGTTCGAGGAGCCGCGACGGGACCTTCGCCCCGTTGACGACGATCGTGATCTTCTCCTGCGGCAGGATCTCGACGCGGAGGTCCACTCGGGACTTCTCCTCGTCGAAAGCCTCGCCGGCCAGGCGGACGTCGGCCCGTCGGTAACCCCGCTTGCCCAGGGCGGCGGTCAAGGCCGCGAGATCGGCCTCGAAGAGGCTGGGCACGTAAACCTTGCCGACCCGGCTTTTCATCTTCCCGAGAAGTGTCCGCTGGGGGATATCCGCCTTCCACTCGATATCGAGCGCGCCGATGCGGTAGGTCTTCCAGGAGGACGCCCGGAAGACGAGGTCGACCGTGGTGTCGCCGGACTTCCGCCGGACATCGCAGTCGACCGAGGCGCCGAAATACCCCTCCTTCCTCAACCCCTCCCGGACCTCCTTGACCGCTTCGGCCAATCGGTCCTCCTGGAGGATGCCTCCCGGCCTGAGGGAGACGAGACTTTCTCTCAGGCGCGCCGATGAAGCCTCCGAGCCGCGGAAAAAGACGTTGTTGATGAACAGGTTCCTGACGAGGGCGAAGACGAGCTCGACGCGGTCCTCTCCGCTCTTCAGAACCCTGACGTCGGCGAAGAGGCCCGTGCGGAAGATCTGCTTGACGGCCTGGTCCACGAGCCGCGGCGAATAGGGATCACCCGGCTTGATGGGGATGAGGTCGAGGAGCCCCTTTTCGGCGGGCTTCCCGTCGGCCTCGACCGCGACCTTGGCGACGACCGCGGCTCCGACGTCCTGGGCCCGGACAGTCCGGACGCCGGCGAAAACGAGGACCGCCGCGAGCGCCAGGACGGCCCCGGCGGCCGGACCGCGTCCCCGGCAGAGTTCTCTAGAAGCGCTTGCGGTACTTGACATCGAAACTCAGCCTTCCCCGGTCGTCCCGCCCGCCGACGAGCGAGAACTTCCTGCTGATGTCCCATTCCATGCGGAAGATCGGGACTTCGTCGATCTCGGCCATGACGGTGGAGTTGGCCAGGATCGTCGAATAGATGAAGATGAGGTTCCGGGATATCTTCTTACCCACGGTGATCCGGGCGGCGATGCCGCCCGGGGCGCTTTCCGGGATGTAGGGGTCGATCCGGAAACGGTCCAAGGAGAAGAGGCCGCCGGGCGTCCTTCTCCTGGCCTGGTCGGCGATCTGAAAGGTCAGGAGGGAGGCCGTGTTCATGGCCGTGCTGCGGTCGCCGGAATAGGAATAGTACGTCCGCTTGAAGGCTTCGCCCAGGGCGAGCAGGGACATTATCTCCTCGGGCGGCAGGGGCGGCGAGGAGGAGAACTCCGGCTTGAGACGGCTGATCGGGCCGCTCATATTCAGGGTCACTCGGTAGTCCTTGACGTAGGTCTCGCCGCGGAAGTCGAGGTAGGGCTCCGTCTTGATCGGGTCGACGAAGCTCAGGCGTCCGTTGATCACCCGGAAGCTCCGGTCCTGAAAATAAAAGTCGCCGCTCACGAGGTCGATTTCGCCGAGGAGGACGGGCGAGTCGAAGGCGCCGGTCGCGGTCAGGTTGAACCGGCCGTTGAACTTGCCCAGCGAGTTCTCGATGACCATGTTCTCGTCGGCCCGGAGTCGGATGTTCAGGGACATGCCGTCGAAAAACGAGGGCCCCGTGTCCGCCGCCGGCTCGACCGTCGAGTAGAACCCGAACTCCTCGTAGATCTCGCGACGCCAGGTCAGGCGCTTGAACAGGAGCTCCCCCTCGGTGATAAAGCGCTTCTTGTCCTTGAACAGGCGGAGCGTCGCGTCGACCTGGGCCCGCATCCGTTCCATGGGCGAGAGGACCATGTCCTTGGCCTCGAAGCGCAGGTCCATCGTGGCGATGCCGTTGTCGCCGATCCCGACCTCGCCGGAGCCGCGGACGTCGCCCCCGCCAAGCTTGCCACCGATCGAGGTGATGGTCAGGACGTCGTTGAGGTAGGTCCCGGAGGCGGTGAAATCGGTCATGGCATAGGCGAATTTCGGGAGAAGCATGACCGGGGCTTCGACGTCGAGAGCGACGGCGACCTTCGCTTTTGTCTCGGTCTCCTTCACGTCGGCCGTGTAATCCAAACGCCCCTGGGCGCCGTACCAGGGCCAGATAAGGTCGAGAGTGCCGATCCGGCCCTTGACAACCCCCGAGTAAAGCCCGCCAGAAAGAGGGAAATCAAAGGAGGCTTCGAACGGATTTTCGCCTGGGACAAGACCGCCCTTGAGACCGAGGAGGACATGCCCGCCGGCGACATCCAGCTGGAGATCGCCCCGGGCCTCCGTCTTCTCGAGGGGAGAGAGGACCATGTCCTTGATGCTGAACAGCCCGCCCAGCTTATCCCGGCCGAAGACGCCCCGGCCGGCCAGGGACAGGGACAGCCGGCCGGAGGCCGCCGAGACGATCTGGTGGAAATCGAGCTCCTCGCCGCGGAGGTCGAAGTCGAACTCGCCGTTGACGACCCCGACGAGCAGCCGGCCGTTGAAACGCCCGCCGTAGAAATCCATGGCCAGCTCGGGGAACGACAGGATGCCGTCCTTCCACTCGAGGCGGCCTGATACACGGTCGGCTTTCTCGTTGTAGCCGGCGATCTCCGGACTGGTGAAGCTGCCCGAAAACTCCTTGCCGGCGGCATTTTGGACCATCCGGAAATCGCCCGAAGCCCGGCCGGAGAGGGAAACGGGAACCTCGAGGGCGGGCAGGATCTTGGCCAGCTCCCCCTCCCCGTCCTTGACGTCCACCTCGAGCGTGTCGCCGTCGGTCCTGACCCGGACCCGGCCCTTGAGCTCGGGGTCGTCGATATCGAACGTCCCATCGAATCCGCCTCCCGAGAGGACGGCGTCCGTCTCGACGAAGGCGGCGTCGAAGAGATCGAAGCCGCCGGGGGACAATGTGGCCTTGAGGGAAACGGCCGGGGAGGCAGACTTGCCGCTGAGCCGGACGTCGGCGTATCCCGCGCCCCGGATCTCGCCGAAGCCGAACGTCTGGTTGAGGGCGAGGGAGACGAATTCCCGCGTCTCCTTGACGTCGAAGATCTGCCCCCGGATCCTCGCGTCGATGTCGCCGGCGAGGTCGATCGAGGCGGCCGCTTCGAGGCGGCCGAAGTTCGATTCGAGGCCGGGAGTCTGGATGGAAACGTTGTGGGTGACGAAGTCGACGCGGACCTGGGCCCCGCCCCGGAAGGAAAACCGGTCCCCCCGCCTCACGAGCGACGTGTCGCGGAACTCGGCGTCGGCCGTGAGCTTGAAGTTCTCGAGGGTGAAGGTCCCCCAGGCGGGAGACTTGACAGGCCAGGGAATCTTGATCTCGCGGAAAACCGGGTCGAGAAAGACAGCGGCGGCCCGGCCCTCGACCCGGCCATGAAGAAAGATCAGGCTCAAGCCCTCGGCGGGAAGTCCGGGCTTCTGGATGGCGAGCTCGACCCGGCCGCCTGTGCCGGGCGCGTAGTCGAAGCGGCCCCGGATCTTGCCCATGGGCAAGCCGCAAAGCACCAGGGCGTCCGAGACGAGGCTCGTCTCGAAGGTGAGTTCGCCGCTCCTGCGCCGAAGCTTCCCCTCCCCGCCGACCTTTCCTTTCCATTCAAAGGGCATGCGGAGGGCCGCGTCGAGAAAAGCGGTCTCGATATCGAAACGGGCGTCCAGCTCGACCTCCGGGTCGAGGAAATTCCGGATGCTGCCTTCCACCTGGAGGGCGACATCGGGCCCTTCGACCGTCAGCCGGTCGATCTTCACCGTTTCGCCCCGGCCGGAGAGAAGGACCGTGAGGGCCCCGCCGAAGTCGAGGTTTTGGGCGGGGGACGAGTAGCCGCTCCGCGCGGCCGTCGCCCGGACGGTGAACTCCTCGCCGCTCTGGGTGACGAGCGCCCGGAGCCCCCGGACCTCGACCGTCGCCGTGCCGGTTTCGAAGGACACCGAACCGTTCTCGATGAGCCCCCTTTCAATAATGAAAGGAAGCGAGAAAGCGGACCGCGGGCGTCCTGCTTTCGGACGCGGCGCGCCCGGGGCCGCCGGAGCGAGACGGAGCACGGGAGAATCGAGAGTGACGGACAGGACCTTGCGGTTCCGCAGGAGGGAGAGGTACGGGACCTCGATCCTGACCCGGCGCGCCCGGAAGGTCGGCGGGCCGGCGAGGGAGCGGACGTTTTCGAGGACGAGCGCGGGCGGGAAATAGGACGCCGTCAGGCTGTCGTAGGCGAACGTCTTGCGGACCTCCTTGCGGACCTCGCCCAGGAAGACGTTCTTGCCGACGACCAGGCTCGAGAAGAGGACGCCCAGGACGAGGAGGAACACCGTGACCCTCCAGGCTTTCTGGACGAGGACCCGGACGTGTTCGCGGATCCGGAAGATGGAGTGGAGTCTCACTTCCTGACCTTCCTCCAGTCGGCGAGGAACCGTTCGATACCGATGTTCGTCAGCGGATGCTTGACCAGCTTTTCCATGACTCCGTAAGGGACCGTAGCGATGTCGGCCCCGATGAGGGCCGCCTCGACGACGTGCCGCGGATGGCGGACGCTGGCCACGATGACCTCGGTTTCGAAGCGGTAGTTCTCGAAGATCTGGACGATCTCCTCGATGAGGGCCATGCCGTCCTCGGAGGCGTCATCGAGGCGCCCGATGAAGGGACTGACGAAGCGGGCCCCCGCCTTGGCGGCGAGGAGGGCCTGGCTCGCGGAGAAGATGAGGGTCATGTTGACCGGGACGCCCTCGGCGTGCAGCGTTTTCGTCGCCTTGAGGCCCTCCAGGCAGACCGGGATCTTGACCGCGACGTTGGGCGCGATCCGGGCCAGGCCGCGGCCCTCGACGACGATCTCGTCGGCGCGGAGCGAGACGCACTCGGCGCTGACGGGTCCGGCGCAGACGGCGCAGATGGCGCGGATGTTGTCCTCGAAGGTGGCGTTCTCCTTGGAGCAGAGCGACGGATTGGTCGTCACTCCGTCGAGGACCCCCCAGCTCGCGACTTCGCGGATCTCCTCCAGGTTGGCCGAATCCAGGAACAGCTTCATGTGTCCTCCTTATCGCCTGAACGGGCGTAGGTATTCGAGAGCACGCCGATCCCCTCGACCTGCACGTCCACCCGGTCGCCGGGCGTCATGGGGCCGATCCCGGCAGGCGTGCCCGTGGCGATGATGTCGCCGGGGTTCAGTGTCATGACCCGGGAGAGGAACCGGACGAGGGACGGGACGGAAAAGATGAGGTTGGCCGTGTTCCCTGTTTGGACCAGCTTGCCGTTGAGGAACGTCTTCAGGTGGAGCGCCGCCGGGTCGAGGCCCGTAGCCACGCAGGGCCCGAGGGCGGCGAACGTGTCGAAGGACTTGGCCCTGGTGAACTGGACGTCCTTCTTCTGCAGGTCCCGGGCCGTGACGTCGTTGAAACACGCGTAGCCCAGGATGAAGTCGGAAACGGGAGCGTCGTCGCCGAGCCCGCGGGCCTTTTTCTTGATGACGACGGCGACCTCCCCTTCGTAGTCGACGCGGCCGGCCATGGCCGGCTGGACGATCCTGCCCAGATGGCCGATGACGGCCGTCGACGGCTTGAGGAAGATCAGCGGCTCCTCGGGCACGGGATTCCCCAATTCCTGGGCGTGATCCCGATAGTTGCGGCCGATGCCGATGACCTTCGTCGGCAGGACCGGCGGCAGGACCCGGACCTCGCTGATGGGGATGGGGCTCGTCCCGATCCTGAAGTCGCCGAAGACCGACCCGACGATCGGGAAGAGGAACTCCTCCTTCAAAATGCCGGTGAGGATGCGCTTGCGGTACCTGAACCGGTAGATCTTCAAGGCCTCGCTCCTTTCACGACGACGGCCGCTCCTTCCGACTTCGGGCTCTCGTTCCCGGTCCGATCGACGGCGCTGACCGCGTAGATATAGGACACGCCTTTCGCGGCCGACCGGTCTGTGAACGTGTTCTCCCGGACGAGCCCGCCACCGAGGGCACCGAAGGCCGGGCCGCCGGCCTCTTTTCTCCAGACTCTGTAGCCGTCGAGGTCGCGCTCCTTCGCCGGACGCCAGCTCAGGGAGACGAAGCCCTCGCCGGCGAGGGCGACCAGGCCGGCTGGCGCGGCGGGCGGAAAAACGTCGCGCGGAACGATCTCCGCGGCCGGGGAATCGCCGCTTTCGACCGCGCCCTCCGTCCCGGCGGCAACGGCCCGAACGAAATAGCCATAGGCTTTGCCGAATTCGAAATCCCGGTCCTCGAACCTGATCTCATCGGCGGGCAGGAGCGCCAGCTTGCGCTTCGGGCCGTCCCCTTCGTAGCGGTAGACGGCGTAGCCGCCCACGATCTCCGGCCGCGTCCCGTCGGTGTTCGAGTCGGGGGCAAGCCAGCCGACCTCGATGAAGTCCGGAAAGACGCGGACGTTTACGGATTGCGGGGGTTTCGGACAGGCCCGGACGTTCACGGCGGCCGGCACGGCGAAATCCGAGGCGCGCTTTTTGGAGTCGATGACCCGGACGGCGAAGGCCAGGCTCTTCGGGCCTGCGGGGCCCGGGTCGAAGACGAAGGGAAAGGCCATCCCGGACTCGCGCGCGCCGGAACGGCCTTGGAAACTCCCGAACTCCTCTTTGGGGATCCGCCGGGCCAGGCGGGCCTTTTTTTCGACCTCGGCCGAGGGGAGAGCGCCGCCGCCGGGCGGAAGGCCCCGGTCGAAGACCCAGATCTCGACGGTTTCGAGGACCGTCAGGGGGCGTCCGGAGACGGCCTTGACGGGGTTCGTCCATTCCAAGTATACGACCGGACCGCGCTGGAGGGCCGTCAATCCTTCGACGGCCATGGGTAAACGTCCCGCGGGGACCTCTAGCGGCCCTTTCCGGCCGCAGGCCGAGACGGCGACGATCAACAAACCGAGGATGAGCGTCGCGAACGGTCTGGCCATCACAGGATGAAACGCCGCAGGTCCTGGTTTTCGAGGATGTCCTTGAGGTGCTCCCGGACGTACTCTCGGTCGATCCGGAGGGTCTTCTCGGCGATGTCCGGGGCGGCGAAGGAGATGTCCTCCATGACTTTTTCGACGACGGTATGGAGGCGGCGGGCCCCGATGTTCTCTGCGTCGGCGTTGACCTTTTCAGCGACGTCGGCGATCTCGTCGACGGCGTCCGGCGTGTAGGAGACGCTCACGCCCTCCGTGGCCATGAGGGCCTCGTACTGGCGGATCAGGGCGTTCTCCGGCTCGGTCAGAATGCGTACGAAGTCGTCCTTGCCGAGCGGAGTGAGCTCGACGCGGATCGGGAACCGGCCTTGGAGCTCGGGGATGAGGTCGGAAGGCTTGGAGACGTGGAAGGCGCCGGCGCCGATGAACAGGATGTGGTCGGTCCGGACGAGCCCGAAGCGCGTGTTGACCGTCGTGCCCTCGATGATCGGCAGGAGGTCGCGCTGGACGCCCTCGCGGCTGACGTCGGGCCCGTGTCCGGACTCCCGGCCGGCGATCTTGTCGACCTCGTCGAGGAAGATGATGCCCGACTGCTCGACGCGCTCGATGGCCAGGCGGGAGATCTGGTCCATGTCGACGAGGCGCTTTTCCTCATCCTCGAGGATGACCTCCCGCGCCTCCTTGATCTTCATCCGCCGCCTCTTCGTCCGGCCGCCCAGGAAACCCGGGAGGAACTCCTGGATCTGGAACCCGATCTCCTCGACCCCGGAGTTCGAAACGACCTCGAGGGGCGGCGTCGTCTTTTCCTTGACCTCGACGTCGACCGGACGATCCTCGAGGATCCCGTTGCGGAGCTGGGCCCGCAATTTCTCCCGAGTGTCGTGGAATTTCGAGTCGTCCTCCTCGCCGTTCGCGTCGTCGCGCTTCTTGGGCGGAGGCAGAAGGATGTCCAGGAGCTTTTCCTCGGCGTTGGCCCTGGCTTTTTCCACGATCTCGGCGACCTTCTCCTGCTTGACCATGTCGACGGACATGCGGACGAGGTCCCGGATCATGGACTCGACGTCCCGGCCGACGTAGCCGACCTCGGTGAACTTGCTGGCCTCGATCTTGAGGAAAGGCGAGGAGGTCAGCTTAGCCAGCCGCCGGCTGATCTCCGTTTTCCCGACTCCGGTAGGGCCGATCATGAGGATGTTCTTGGGCGCGATCTCGTCGGCCAGGGCGGGAGGCAGCCTGCGCCGGCGGAAACGGTTCCGCAGGGCGATGGCCACGGCCTTCTTGGCCGCCTTTTGGCCGATGATGTGCTTGTCGAGCTCGGCCACGATCTCCCGGGGGGTGAGCTCCGCGTCGGGGATGTCGGCCGCGGGCCTCTCGAACGTCTCGGGGAGGACGATGGGCATTCAGAGCTCCTCGACCATGATCTCGTTGTTCGTGTAGACGCAGATCCCGGCGCTTATCCCCAGGGCTTCGGCGGCGATCTCCCGCGCGCCGAGGTCGGTGTTCCGGATGAGGGCCCGGGCCGCGGCCAGGGCGTACGGCCCGCCGGAGCCGATGGCGATGATGCCGTCGTCGGGCTCGACGACGTCGCCGGTGCCGGAGATGAGGAGCGAGCTCTCCGCGTTGGCCACGACGAGGAGCGCGTCGAGCTGGCGGAGCGATTTTTCCATGCGCCAATCCTTGGCCAGCTCGATGGCCGATCGGGAGAGGTTGCCGCGGTATTCCTCGAGCTTTATCTCGAACCGCGTGAACAGGGCGAACGCGTCCGACGTCGCCCCGGCGAACCCGGCCAGGACGTCCCCCTTGGCCAGGCGGCGGATCTTTTGGGCCGTTTGCTTGAGGATGGTCTGGCCCATGGTCACCTGGCCGTCGGCGGCCATGGCCGTTTTTCCTTTGTGCCGGACGCAGATGACGGTCGTCGAACGGATCATGTACGCACCTTCTTTATATTCAATAATAATATAGGATAGGCGGGGACAAGTAAAGCCGGCCGCCCCCTGTTCGCGGGAAACGTTTGACCTGGGGCGGGCGATTCATTAAGATACGGAAAAACGACCCTCGAGAGGAGGTCCCATGTCGTCTTTGACCCTGGTCGTCATGGCGGCCGGCGTCGGCAGCCGCTACGGCGGGCTGAAGCAGGTCGACCCCGTCGGCCCGAGCGGCGAGGTCGTGCTCGATTACTCGGTGTTCGACGCCCTCCGGGCGGGCTTCGGCCGGGTCGTCTTCATCATCCGCAAGGACATCGAAGAGGCCTTCCGGGAGAAGATCGGCCGGCGCATCGAGCGGGCCGCGGACACGGCCTACGTCTTCCAGTCCCTGGACCAGGTGCCGCCGGGGTTCGTCGTTCCCGAGGGGCGGAAAAAGCCCTGGGGCACGGCCCAGGCCATCCTGACGTGCAAGGATTCCGTTCGGACCCCTTTTCTGGCCATCAACGCCGACGACTACTACGGCCGGACGGCCTTCGAGGCCATGGCCGGGTATCTCGGTCGGGACGCCGGCGCGAAAGACGTCCACGAATTCGCTATGGTCGGCTACCGGTTGGCCAACACGCTCTCCGAGCACGGCACGGTCGCCCGGGGCGTCTGCGCGGCCACGGCCGAGGGCTATCTCGTCGGCATCCGCGAGCTCCTGAAGATCCGCAAGTTCGGGGACGCCGTCGAGCACACGGAGAACGACGCCGATTGGGCCCCCCTCGACCCGGAGAGCTGGACGTCGCTGAACTTCTGGGGTTTCACCACGGGCCTCTTCGCCGAGCTCGAGTCGCGCTTCCCCGAGTTCCTCCGGATGAACGCCGCGTCCATCCTGAAGGCGGAGTTCCTCATCCCCGAAGTGGTCGGCGCCCTGCTGCGCGAGGGCCGGGCCAGAGTCCGGATCCTGCCGACGCGGGAACGCTGGTTCGGGGTGACCTACCCCGAGGACCGGCCCGCTTTCCGGGGCGCGATCCTCGGGCTCGTCGACGCGGGCGTCTATCCCCGGGACCTCTGGTCCGGGACGGGATCGGCAAGATAGGAGGAAGCGATATGAAAACCTCGGCGTTCATCGCGGTTTGTCTGGGCGTCTTGGCCATCTCCTTCGCCCCGTCGCAGACGCGGCCGGAAGATTGGGAGAATCCCCGCGTCCTGCATATCGCCACGGAGGCTCCCCGGGCAACCTTCGTCCCCTTCCCCGATGCCGCTTCGGCGCTCCGGCTCGGCTCGAAGGAATCGCCCCGCTACCGTTCCCTCAACGGACCGTGGAAATTCCACTGGTCGCCCCGGCCGGCGGACCAGCCCCTCGATTTCTGGAAGCCGTCGGCCGACGTGGGCGGATGGAATGAGATCCCCGTCCCTTCGAACTGGATGTTCCAGGGCTACGATGTGCCCATCTACATAAACTCGGATTACGAATTCGCCCGGAATCCCCGGCCGCCCTTCGTGCCGCACGACCCCAACCCGGTCGGCTCCTACCGCCGGTCGTTCACGGTCCCGGACGACTGGACCGGCATGGACGTCTTCCTTTACTTCGGCGCGGTCAAGTCGGCTTTCTACGTCTGGGTCAACGGTGAGAAGGTCGGTTTCAGCAAGGATTCGAAGACCCCCGCCGAGTGGGACATCACCCGCTTCATCAAGCCCGGGGAGAATGTCCTTGCGGCCGAGGTCTACCGCTGGTCGGACGGCTCCTACCTCGAATGCCAGGACTTCTGGCGGTTGGCCGGGATCGAGCGCGACGTTTACCTCTATGCCGCGCCCAAGGTCCGCATCCGCGATTACGAGGCCCGGCCGACTCTCGACGAGCGCTATAGGGACGGCCGGCTGACTTTGACGGTCGACGTCAGGGGCAGCGGGGCCGGGGATGCCGGGCAAGGCCTCAGCACCGTCTCGATGACCCTGTTCGACGGCGGCGGGAAGAAGGTGCTCGCAGAGACCCGGAGCGCCGACCTCGACAAGGACGGCAAGGCCACGGTCCGTTTCGACGGGACCATCAAGAACGTCGGACGATGGAGCGCCGAAACTCCCCTCCTCTACCGGCTCGTCCTCGAGCTCAAGGATCCATCGGGAAAGACGGTCGAGGCGGTCACGTCGAAGATCGGCTTCCGGACATCCGAGGTCAAGAACGGGCGGCTCCTCATCAACGGCGCGGCCGTCCTTCTCAAGGGCGTCAACCGGCACGAGCACGATCCCTACACGGCCCACGTCATCCCGGAAGAATCCATGCGCCGCGACATCGAGCTCATGAAACGGTCGAACATCAACGCCGTAAGGACGTGCCATTATCCCAATGACCCGCGCTGGTACGAACTCTGCGACGAGTACGGCCTCTATGTCGTCGACGAGGCCAACATCGAATCCCACGGCATGGGCTACGACGCCCGGAGCCTGGCCAAGGATCCGGAATGGGGCCCGGCCCACCTCGACCGCGTCGCCCGCATGGTCGAGCGGGACAAGAACCACCCGTCGGTCATCATCTGGTCGCTCGGCAACGAGGCCGGGGACGGCGTCAATTTCGAGAAGGCCTACGCCTGGCTCAAGAAGCGGGACCCGTCGCGTCCGGTCCAGTACGAGCGGGCCGAGCTCCTGCCGCACACCGACATCTACTGTCCCATGTACGAGTCGATCGAAAACCTGGTCAAATACGCCTCTCAAGAACAGGACCGGCCGCTCATCATGTGCGAATACGCCCACTCCATGGGCAATTCCACGGGCAACCTCCAGGATTACTGGGACGCGATCGAATCCCATGACCAGCTCCAGGGCGGCTTTATCTGGGATTGGGTCGACCAGGGCTTCGCGACGAAAAACGCGAAGGGCGAGTTCTTCTGGGCATACGGCGGCGATTACGGCCCGGCCGACGTCCCGTCCGACCAGAATTTCTGCTGCAACGGCCTCGTCGCGCCCGACCGGACGCCCCACCCCGCCCTCTTCGAAGTCAAGAAAGTCTACCAGTTCGTCAAGTTCCGGGCCGCCGACCTGGCCGCCGGGAGGATCGAGATACGCAACGGTTACGATTTCATCGGCCTTGATCGCTTCGACCTCGTCTGGACGGTCGCCGCGAACGGAACGTCCATCGCTTCGGGGACGGTCGAAAAGCCGGCCGTGGCGCCCCGTGCCGGCGCGGTCGTCCGGGTCCCCCTCCCCCGCTTCAGCCCCGGGCCGGGGGTCGAATATTTTCTCAACCTCGCGCTCCAGACCCGCGAAGCGGCGCCGGGCATCCCTAAGGGACACGTCGTCGCGGCCGAGCAGTTCGCGCTCCCCGGAGTCGCCCCCGCTCAACCGGTCTCCATTCCGCCGGCATCTCCTCCGCCGCTTACGATTGACGACGGCCCGCGGTTCATCAGGGTCGCCGGCCGTGGCTTCGCGGTCCGCTTTGACCGCATGACCGGCCTGATGGACTCGTTCGTCCATGACGGACATGAACTCCTCGCTTCGGGGCCCGAACCCAACTTCTGGCGCGCGCCAACGGACAACGACTTCGGGAACCAGATGCCCAAGCGCCTGGGCGTTTGGAGACAGGCCAGCCTCTATCGGGAATTGAAATCGCTTGAGGCCCGGCAAAATGAGCCCGGATATGTGACCGTCACCGTTGAATACATCCTCGCTGACGGCTCCGCGACGCAGACCATCAAGTACGCAGTTAACGGCGACGGCCGGATTGCCCTAACGAGCGATCTGGTGTTACGGGCCGGGGCCAAACTGCCCGAGCTTCCCCGGGTCGGCTTGAAGCTGGCCATGCCTGCGGGATACGATAGGATCCAGTGGTTCGGCCGCGGACCTTGGGAGAATTATTGGGACCGCAAGACGGCGGCGTTCGTCGGCCTTCATGAAATGACGGCCGGGGAGCCCTTCCCCTACGTCAGTCCCCAGGAGTACGGCAACCGGACCGACACGCGGTGGGTGGCCGTCCGCGACAGCGAAGGTTACGGCCTCCTCGTCGCGGGAGATCCCGTCCTCGAGTTCTCCGCCCACCCTTACTGGCCGGAGGACCTGACCCTGGAAAGCCGCGGTTCGAAACACCCGCCGGATGTGCTTCGGCGCGGCTTCACCTGCCTGACGCTCGATCACGCCCAGATGGGTGTCGGCGGGGACGACTCGTGGGGGGCGAGGGTCCATCCGGAATATACGCTTCCGGCGAAGGGGTTCGCCTACACATTCCGCCTCCGGCCGCTCAAACCGGGCGAGGACGCCGGGGACGTCGCTCGAGCGGCGAAATAAGTCCGGGAAACCAATTCCGGGGGCCGAGCGTATTTCCTAATGGGTTTGAATTTATGGCCTCGAATTGATATTCTTTATATAAATACTTGGATAATTTTATGAAGTGCCCCCGTTGCCAGCACGACAATCCTGAGGACACGCGCTTCTGCGGCCGCTGCGGCCGCGAGCTCCCGGGATCGGGCGAGACCGCCGCTTCGGCGACGGCGACCTTTCAGACTCCCAGCAAGGGGCTCGAGAGGGGCACGACGTTCGCCCGCCGTTTCGAGATCATCGAGGAGATCGGCAAGGGCGGCATGGGCACCGTCTACAAGGCCTACGACAGCAAGATCCGGGAGGTCGTCGCCCTCAAGCTCCTCAAGCCGGAGATCGCCTCGGACCTCGAGGTCATCGAGCGCTTCCGCAACGAGATCAAGCTGGCCCGGCAGGTCTCCCACCGGCATGTCTGCCGGATGTACGACCTCGGCGAGGAGTGGCTCTCGATCTACATCTCCATGGAATACGTCCCCGGCGAGGACCTCAAAAGGTTCATCCACCGGGCCGGCCATCTCAACGAAGCCAAGGCCGTCGACCTGGCCAAGCAGATCCTCGAGGGCCTCGTCGAGGCCCACCGCCTCGGGGTCATCCACCGCGACCTCAAGCCGCAGAACATCATGATCGACCGCGACGGCAACGCCAAGATCATGGATTTCGGCATCGCCCGCTCGCTCCACACCAAGGGCGTGACCGGGACCGGCGTCATCATCGGGACCCCGGAATACATGGCCCCGGAGCAGGCCGAGGCCCGCGACGTCGACCACCGGGCCGACATCTACGCCCTGGGGGCCATCCTGTTCGAGATGGTCACGGGCCGCGTCCCTTTCGAGGGCGAAACCCCGCTCAGCATCGTCCTCAAACACCGCAGCGAGCCCCCCGTCGATCCTCAAACGATCAACGCCCAGCTTTCGGTGGGCATGAGCCGGGTCATCCTGAAGTGCCTCGAGAAATCCCGGGACCGGCGCTTCCAGAGCGCGGGCGAGGTCCTCGAGGCCCTGGCGGCGGTCGAGAAGGGCCTGCCGGCGACCCGGCAGGTCACGGCCAGGAGCAAGCCTCTCACGACGCGCGAGATCACGGTCAAGTTCAGCCTCAAGAAAATTCTCGTCCCGGGCCTCATCGTCGGCAGCGTCGTCATTATCGGGCTCGTCTATCTCCTCAACAAAGCCGCCGACCGCGTCACGCCGGCGAAATCCCTTCAGGGGGT
>JBGOYY010000025.1:0-38351 GCA_041479905.1 Candidatus Aminicenantia bacterium | reverse complement strand
TCAGCATCACCATCTCTCAATTCAGCGAGGCGGGCGAGTGGCCTGTCCAGTTTTACATAATGGACGCCGTGGGCAACAAACGCTTTTATTATGTGGCGGAACTCACCTCGCTCGGCTTCCCAGCAGTCGTAACAGTCAGCGAGAACCAGAACCCCGTTGCAGACGCCGGACCGGACAAGACCGCTCTCGCCAAAGAGCAGATCCATTTCGACGGCAGTCAGTCCAGCGATTCCGACGGATACGTCACCGCATGGGTCTGGGATTTCGGAGACGGTTCGCCTACGGCCACAGGAGCGCTGCCCTCGCACGCTTATGCCCAACCCGGCCAATACACTGTCACGCTGACCGTCACCGACGACGATGGGGGAACGGCTGTCGATCAAACCTTAATTGTTGTGAAAGCTCCGATCACGGCGGTCGGTGATCTTATTGCCGACGTGAAGAGCAGCATCACTGGCAATCAACAGAAGAGCCTCTTATCGAAGCTGAACAGCGTCCTCGACTCTTTAAAGAAAAAGAACGACGGGACCTCCATCAATAAGCTAATGTTGTTCATCGAGGAAGTCCAAGCGCAGATGGGAAAGAAAATCCCCGGCGACGTCGCGGACCGATTGATCGCCCTTGCAAACCGGATCATCGCGGCTGTGCAGGCGGGAGCTAATACTCTACAAGTCTCGACTAGCGACACGCTGACGAGAGCGGAAAGCACAAGTCTATTGGAATCGCCCGAAAACACTGTTGTGCAGACGCCGGTCCTTACCATTCGGCTCCGTATTGAGGAACCGGGCGCTTTGACGGTCGCTATTACGGATTCGAAAGGGAGCTTGGTTGGTTTTGTATACGGACGATTCGAGAAGGCGGGAGATTGCGTCCTTTTCTGGAACGGCCGGGACTTGCAGGGAAATCCTTGCTCCAAGGGCGCTTATTGCTACCAGGCTCTCGGCAACGTCAGGCCCAACACGAGTGGGGTAATCATCATTCGCTGACCAGAAAACGATTGAGTCGCTACCCAGCGAAAGGCTGACAGCCTTTTAGATTGTCGAAAAGTAAAAAGTCTGCCCGCATGCCCATGTTAATACAAGAGGCAATAATCATCCTGAAATAATGACTGTCAGGATTTATGACGTATTGGTGGCTAAAAGGGACTTAAATCGGCTTGAAGGGACCTAAAGCCGGTTTCCACGGCTCCGGTTCGCAACCCGTTGATCTTCTCGGGGCAAGTGGGAAACGTGGAGTGCCTGAGAGGATTCGAACCTCCGACCTGCTGATCATCTGCCCGTCAGCCCGGCCAGTCACAGACGGGCGGCCCCATAAAAATTCCATCTTCCAATCCACTGTCCGACAAAATTCAATGCAGGAAGAATAAAATGAAGATGTGTTTGACGAGAGCCAGCCTTGTTCTCTTGGGAGTCGCTGTTGCCTGGTTCTCCGGATGTCAAGCGGGCGTCCGAGTCATTCCTCCCTCCGCTCCTCCCACGATCCCCGCTCCCGCTGCGCCAAGCGCCGCCGTGACGCGGACGGGCTACACCGTGCAGGTGGGCGCCTTCTCCATCCTGGACAATGCTCGACGGATGGCCCAGGCCCTGAACGACCGCGGCCTGGATGCTTATTATTTTTCGCAGGGGCCGGGGCTCTTTAGAGTTCGTTTCGGGGACTTCCCTTCCAGGGACGCCGCCGTCCGTGAGGCCAAGCGACTTCTCGAGTTAGTGCTCGTCGAGGACTACTTCATCGTCGGCCCCGAGGATCACCCCGTTTATAGGCGGAGCTTGTCGGGAGAGAACCTCCGTGAAAAGCTGGTGGCCACGGCGGAGAGTTTCATCGGTGTGGAGTACACGTGGGGCGGGACATCGAGGCCTGAAGGCGTCGATTGCAGCGGACTGGTCCGGGCGGTTTACCAGCTGAATGGCTTCAGCCTGCCTCGGTCGATGACGAATCAATACCAAGCGGGAACGACGGTCGCCCGGGGCCGGCTGCAAAAGGGCGACCTCGTCTTCTTCTCCGTCTCTCCGGGCCGGCCGATATCCCATGTGGGGATCTACGTCGGAGAGAACGTCTTTATTCATGCCCCGGGGAAAGGCAAAAAAGTCCGCGAGGAGTCGCTCGACGGCCTTTATTTCAAGGAGCGTTTCTCCGGAGCCAAAGCCTACCTGAACTAGCCCCCTCCCCCTTACTTGGCTTGAAGATATCGTCGAGGCCTTAAGGGAAGAGCTTCTTCGTCAGGGCGGCCAGGTTCTTGGCGTGGGCTTCGCAACAGTCGAGCGACCTCTTGTCGGGCCGGCCGATCGAGACCGGGCCGTAGTGGTCGAACCGGTGGTCCCCCTGGACGACCATGCCGTGAATGAGGAGCGCCTGGAGGATATCGAGGACCGTCGTCTCGTTGCCGCCTCCGATGTTGGCCGAGGAGGTGAAAGCCCCGCCGACCTTCCCCCGGAGCTTCCCGTGGAACTTGACGCTTTCGTCGAGGAGCTTCTTCAGCTCCCAGGCCATGGTGCCGTAGTATGTCGGGGAACCGAGGACGATGCAGTCGTAGCCGAGGAGGTCGGCCGGGGCCGTGTCCTCGACCGTCTTCAGGTCCACCTCGAGGCCTTGCGACTCGAGGACCTCGGCGATCCGGGCCGCCATCTTCTTGGTATTTCCCGTCCGGGAATAATATGAAACCAGGGCTTTGGGCATCGGATTCCTCCTGGGACGCTGCCGATTATGGCGAAGGAAGGAAGTTAAGTCAAACCGACAGGTGCCAGCCACGTGTCGAGTTTCTGTCGTGTTGGAAGCTAAAAACACCTTTAAACGGCTTAAAATTGCTATATTCGGATGGGTTGGTCCATTTACGCAGGATCATATTTTGACCTTGCTATAGAGTCATATCTTCTATAAAATTGGTGAACCTCAATAAAGAAGGAGGGAAAATCATGAAACTCTGTTTCTGCCGGTTCTTGTTGGCTGTGGCCGTAGTTGTTTTGGCTATATTTTGGTGGCCAGCTACGTGGGCCAAATGGGTGATCGTCGCCGCAGCTGCGATCCTGGCTATTATGAGTCTTTTTTACCAGACGTGCTGCTGTCGAAGCATGAAAAAAGCTGAAGCAGGAGCCGAGAAAACCTAAGCCCAAAGACTCCCCCTGCTGAATTCTTCATTCGATAAGGGAGAAATTTATCTCGTCGTCGACGTCCCGGCCGAATTCCACCACGACTTAGAGCATCATTCCTGCCCCCTCCCTTTATGGCTGGGCGAACTCTTTACCCAGTTTGTAGGATTGCTCCAGATAACTCCGTATTCGCTGATAGGAGACGTACTGCTCGCCATACGCTTTTCGCAACCCATCTTCTTCCACCGGGATCAGCATGAAAATCAATACAAGATAGACGCAAACTTATCTTCAGATCGAGGAGCGCTTCCACCGAGCTGGTAATTGCGCCCGAGTGTGATCAACGCGCCGGCCATAAGGAAATACCCTATCGCATACGTAAGCAATCCCACGATCTCCAACACCATTAAAACCCACGGTTTATTAATGGTTATGTGGGTAGGATCGATCGTCGCCAGGTGGCGATTGTGCTCACCTTTAGCACTGCACCAAATTGATGATCAGCTGCCCGTCAGCCCGGCCAGCCGCTTCCGGGCATCCTCAGGCTCGGGCAGGCCGGGATCGGCGTGCTTCCAGAGGTCGAGGAATTTTTGGTAGTTCACGCGCGCCCCGGCTTTGTCGCCCAGCTTCTCGTCGATCAGGCCGATATGGTAGAAGCTCCGGGCGTAGAGGTCGCTTGAGCCCAAACGCGTGGTCGTCCGCATCCCAACTCTCCAGGCGTAGAGGTCGCCGAGGCCCAAACGGCCGGTCGTCAGCACTCCAATTCTCTCGTATTGTTCCCGAGCTCTTTTCAAATCGCCCGCCCGAACATAGGCTTCCGCCAGCATATTGATAAATCCGGCGTCCTTTTCGAACGGCCCGTAGGGAAGCGATTGCCCGGCCCTCTCGAGATCCTCGAGCGCTTTGGACGTATTGTTCCGCTCGAGCTCGATAGCACCCATGAGATAGTCATAAAGGCGCATCTCTTTCTTGTTCAATCCCTTGTCGATAAGCGCCTTGAGCTCTCCGGCAGTTCTCTCGGCCTCGGCGATCCGCTTCAAAGCAAGATAGGCCACGCCTTTCAGAAGCAGCGCCCCGCGTTTACTATCAAAGTCCAGATTCCCCGTGTCAATTCCGTAGGCTTTGTCGCATTCAGCGACGGCGACCTCCGCCCGGCCCGCTTGCAGCGAAGAATAGGCCATAGCGCCGCGGCAGAACCTTTCGGCGCGAGCGTCTCCGGCGCGCCTGTACTGTTCGGCGAGAGAGGCCATGATCCTGATGACCTCCTCGTAGCGGCCTTCAAAAAGGAGTCCGGCAACGAGGCCATGATACCCGATGTAGTACGCCGCCGGCACTTTCTCCTCGATAAGGGCTTGATATTCGGCCTCCGCCCGGGGCGCGTCGCCCCTTAACAAAAACAGGCCACCTCGCACCTCTCGGTTCCTATAATCGTCGGGGGCGAGCGTTTCGGCCGTTTCGAGCTCCCGGCCGGCAAGGTCAAAGCGATTCTGGGTAACGTGATGATACGCCAATATCCGATGGCCGGCCGCCGTGTTCTCGACCTCACGAAGATATCTTTCCAGGACCTCTTGCCCCTTGGCCGGCTCGCCTATGGCCCGGTAAACCTCCGCCATGCCCCCATAGGTCCCAATAAAACGTGCCCGCCCCCGCACCGCTTGCTCGAAGTATTTCAGGGCATTCTCCCAGTCTTCAATCTCTCCGTAAATTATGCCCAGGTTCGGGTTGCCTGTGGGATCGTCGGGATAAAGAGCGAGCAGTTTCCGCCCCGCATCAAGCGACTTTCCCCATTCCGGCTCCGGTCCGGCACCATAGTAATACCCCATTTCGAAAACATATCGATCCCGTTCCGAAATCCGCTCCGGATGCTTTTGAATAAGCTCGAGGGTCCTGGTTCTGCATCGTCCGGCTTCGGGGTAGTTTTGGATATTGAGATGGGCCACACCCAAGGCCCTCATGGCCATGATAAACTCGGGATCGAGGGACAGGGCCTTTTGGAGAAGAGGGATGGCCTTTCCGGCTTCGCCGCGGGATTGATATCTGCGGGCTTCGACGTAATAAGCCCAGGCGTCGGCGTTCGGGGTCGATATTTCGCCGATGCTCCGGTCGATATCGGCCGCGATCTGCTCCGTAGTTACGTTCAGGTCTGATTTGATCCGAGTAGCGACGTCATCGACCTTCTTGAACATCTCCGCTTCATTTTGACATTCGACGTTGAACGGGCGGAAGACCTCCCCGGTTTGAGGTTTCTGAAGGCTCAGGTTCATGATGATCTTGTCCCCGGCCTTCATGAGACTGCCGCTCAATGTATGGTTCGCTCCGGCTTCTTTCGCCACTTTCACCAGGTCGTCCTTGGTATATTTCTTGGCGTCCGCCAATTTTAATCGCATCAGGATGCCATAAATCGTATTGGCGTCGAGAACTCTGATGAATTTTGATTGAGAGAGCTTGGTGATCAGCAATTCGGAAAGGCCCGTTTTCCAAGCTTCAAGAGAACGATCTCCGGAAATATTCTCGAAATAAAGGATAGCGAGTGACGGCTTGTCCGAGGGGGATAGGACGGCCTTCCGGCCCGGCAAAACCCCGATGACGACGGCGATCGCCGCAACGACGACAAGGACGACGGCAGCGGGGATGAGGAGCTTATTCGGCGTGAGCTTGACCGTGATCTCGCGGGATGCTCTCGTCTTCGACCTGGCCAAGGCCAGGGCGCGTTCCGTCGCCGGGAGGGCCTGCCCCACCGCCTCAAGCTCCACGATGAGCTCCTCGGCCGTCTGAAAACGTTTGGCTTTGTCCTTTTCGAGGCAGCGCAGGATGAGCTTGTTCAGACCCTCCGGGAGCTGCGGCACGAGCTTCTTGGGGACGGGCGGCGGCTCGCTCTTGTGCTTGTTGGCGATTGCGAACGGCGTCTCGCCCTCGAATGGCACGTGCCCCGTCACCATCTCGAAAAGGATGATCCCCAGGGCATAGATATCCGCCCGAGCGTCCGCGGGCTTCCCCTCGACCTGCTCCGGTGACATATACTCCGGAGTCCCGATGATCGCCCCCTCCCCCGTCATCCCGCCGCCCGAAAGCGACCGGGCGATGCCGAAGTCCATGATCTTGGCCTGGCCTTCTTTGTCAATCATGATGTTGCCGGGCTTGAGATCGCGGTGGACGATCCCCTGCTTGTGGGCTTCGGCCAGGCCCTCGGCGATCTGCCGGCCCAACGAAACGGCCGATCCGACCGCCAGGGCCTTCGTCCTGTGGAGGAGGCTTTTGAGGTCCTCCCCCCGGATGTATTCCATGGTCAGGTAAAGGATCTTTCCCGCCTCCCCGAGGTCATGCGTCCGGCAGACGTTCGGATGGCTGATCTTGCGGGCGTTCCGGATCTCGTTGTGGAAGCGTTCGACCGTCCTCTTGTCGACGGCGATCTCCGGCTTGATGAGTTTGAGGGCCACTTCTTCGTTGAGTTTGGTGTCGTGGGCCCGGTAGACCTTGCCCATCCCCCCCGCCCCGAGCTCCTCGATGATCTCGTAGCGGCCGGCGAAGACCGTCCCCCGCACGAGCTCGTCGGCGGTCGTCTCGAGCGTCCGGGTGAAGGAAGCTTGCGGCCTAGCGGCTGGAGTCAGCTGAGTCCCGCAATCGGCGCAATAGGATTTGGCCTCAGGATTTTCTTGGTCGCACTTCGGACACCTCATCGCCTGCCCTCAGCCGCATTGAGAGAAAAATCTAACTTGGCTAAAGATTATTGATATCCGGGGGGCTTGTCAATCCCGGCCAGCCGGGCCTATCCATGCATCTTGACAGGCACTCGGGAGGGCCCTATACTCCCCCTTAACAGAAAATGGGTCCCCCGGAACGATTGATAGGTCGGCCTCTTTCCGCGGGGATCGGACATGATCTTAAGTGAGGGGGGTAGCCGTGAAGCTCAAAGCTCTCGGAACGGCGCTCGTGCTCTTGGCCGGCTTCGCCAGCGCCCAGGTCCAGTACGGCAACATCCGGGGTGTCGTCGTCGACGCCCAGGGCGGTCCGCTCCCCGGCGCGACCGTCTCTCTCGGATCCGCTCAATTCCCCTCCCGGACGGCCGTCTGTTCGGAGGGCGGCGTCTTCCGCTTCATCAATCTCACGCCGGGAATCTATAAGCTCCGCTGTGAGCTGACCGGCTTCAGGCCCCACGTCCGCGACGTCATCGACATCCGGGTGGGCACGAACTTCGACTTCCGCATCATCCTGACCCTGGCCACCCTCGAAGAGCAGGTGACGGTCATCGCCGAATCGCCCATCGTCGACACGAAGAAAACGGGCACGGTGACCAACGTCACCCAGGACATGCTCCAACGGCTCCCTTCGGCGCGCGACCCCTGGGTCGTCCTCCAACAGACGCCGGGCATCCTGGTTGACCGGGAAAACGTCGGCGGGAGCACGGCGGGCATACAATCCGCTCTCGTCGGCCGGGCCGGCATGGCTTGGAACCTGCAGTGGAACATGGACGGCGTGCCCATCACGGACATGGACTCGTACGGCTCTCCCTTCTATTTCGACTTCGACACGTTCGAGGAGATGACCATCGTCACCGGCGGCCAGGACGCGTCGATCCAGACCGGCGGCGTCTCCATCAACGTCGTCACCAAGCGGGGCGGCAACAAATTCCAGGTCCAAGCCCGGACGTTCTTCACGAACGACCACCTCCAGGCCGATAACCGGACCCCGGAGCTCGTGGACCTCGGCTACGTCGGCGACCGGATCGACCGGATCGTGGATTACGGCCTCCAGGTCGGAGGCCCCATCCTCAAGGACCGCGTCTGGTTCTGGCTGGGCTACGGCGTCCAGGACATCCGCCGGTTCGCCATCACCGGCGACCCCCAGGACTACAAGATCAGGGGGATCAACGCCAAGCTGAACTTCCGCTTGAGCGACAGGAACAGGGCCGAGCTGGCCTTTCTCGACAACGCCAAGACGGCATCAGGCCGCGGGGCCAGCGCCGTCCGGCCTCCCGAAACGACGTTGAACCAGACGGGCAGCAGCCCTTACATCAAATTCGAGGACGAACACACGTTCTCGCCCAATTTCCTCCTGTCTCTGCGGCTCAGCTACAATTACAACCGGTTTACCCTCACGCCCGAAGGTGGGATGGACACCCAAGTCAGATACGACCTAGATACCGGCATGTACTCCGGCTCTTGGGTGTACTCCGATACAAGGGGGTCCTCGTTCGTAGCCAGCCTGGAAGGCAATTATTTCAAGGAACGCTTTTTGGGCGGTAATCACGAGCTCAAGTTCGGGGCCGAATTCCGCAGCACGCCCAGCCGGGCGGTTGGTGTCTGGCCGGGCGGCGCCCGCAGATACTACAGGGCCGGAGAACCTTTCCTCGCCGAGGTCACGCGGGGCGGCAACTGGGATTATGGTTCCGACCGGCTGAGCGCCTTCGCCAACGACGCCTGGACCATCGGCCGGCTGACCCTCAACCTCGGCCTCCGGCTGGACCGCGAAGACGCCCGCAATTACGACGCCTCGGTCGACGCCGGCGAGGTCGCGCCGGAGTTGCTTCCCGCCGTGACCTATCCTGGCTACGACCCGGGCGTGACCTTTTTGACTCTCTCGCCCCGCTTCGGCTTCACCTATGACCTCGGCGGCGATGGGAAAACAATTCTCCGGGGGAACGCGGCCCGTTACGGAGCCCAACAAGGCCCCTGGCTGGCTTCCGCCCTGTCCTCCTCGAGCGATGCCGGCGCCATGTTCTTCTGGACCGACCTCAACGGCGACGACCGGGTCTCGACCGACGAGCTTCGCGGCTATCCGACCGACGGCATCCGCTCGTTCTGGGGCTTCGACCCGGCCAATCCCGCGAATTTCGAGGCCCTCAACGGCGTCGACAAGGATCTCAAGGTGGAGCTGACCGACGAGCTCCTGCTCGGCCTCGAGCGGGAGGTCTTCACCGATTTCGCGCTGAGCGGGACGTTCATTCTCCGAAGGAACCACCGGTTCATACGGGACACGTTCTATGATAAGGCCACAGGGACGATCATCGAGCAGTCCGACTACATCGGACCCATCACGGGTTCCCTGACCTACGGCGAGACGACCTACAGCTACGAATATTGGACCCTCGCCGCGACCCGCCCGCCGGGGACCTATATCTTCAACGTCCCGGAGTACCACGAGAACTTCACCGCCCTGGAATTCGCCGCGGTCAAGCGCCTGGGACACCGGTGGATGATGAACGCTTCATTCACCTATCAGGTCTATAAGATCCATTACGGCGAGCGCGGCTATGTCGACCCGACCAACGTCAAGATCCAGGACGGGCAGAGGGCCTGGGGCGGACCCGATTCCGACTGGATGGCCAAGCTGAGCTTCCTTTACCAACTGCCATGGGGGATCAACATCGCCGGATTCGCCAACGCCCGGCAGGGGTACACAAACGTCCAGCGGATCAACGCGGCGACGCCGGGGCGGGCGGCCGTCGCCCTCGGCAGCTATATGGACTTCTACATCGAAAAGCCCGGCACGACCCGGCTCCCCGATTTCTACAACGTCGATCTGAGCCTGACCAAGGACATCCGCTTCAAGAGCTTTGGGACGATGACCCTCTGCCTCGATGCGTTCAACGTCTTCAACTTCGCCCACAGCCTCTCGCGCTATCCCTACGTCAACTCTTCCCGCCACGACGAGATCCAGAGCATCCTCAACCCGAGAGTCATCCGCTTCGGCGTGAAGTACAATTTCTGAGGGCGATACCTCTAGAGCCAGCGAGACGGATCGTACCTCCGACCTGCTGATTACGAACGAACTGCGCTAGTCGGCTAACTGACTGATAACAAAGATATTTTTATGGGCTGCGCGGGAGATTGTGCTTAGATTGTGCTCATCAAAGGCGCCGCAAGAGGGCGGATAGAATGTCGTGCTCGAGAGGATACGAAATATATCTATGAGATTCGCATCATCGACAACCGTAGGCGCGAGCACCTGACCCGCAAAATACCGCAGTTCATCAAAAGAAAGAAGCAGACATGGCCAGAGCGGACGGCAAGCTGCTAGAGCCTGATACCGGCAAAAATGCCGATGCGGGCGCCTCCCAGCTTGAACTTGATGTCCCCGATTGTCTCCGTTGCGGAGATATACCCTACTTTGACTTCCGCAAAAACGATCTTCCCGGCCACGAGCAGACCCGCCTCGGCTTGATAACCGAGTTTCGATCCAAAGAAGCTGGACTCCAGAGCATCTTCGGTGTACATCACATCGGCCAGGCCCGCCTCGAGCTTAAACATCAGTATCTTCCATATCGTATCGACGAATCCGAACCCGGCCGAAAGGAAACTCTGCGTCGACCGGGCATCGAAGCCGAAGTCCGGGATTTTGCCGCTCCTGCTGACGGCCCCGTACCCTCCCATCACATAGAGGCTCCGGTAGATCCTGAAACCGAGCTCAAATTCAGGCTGGACGGCGCCGCTGCCGTAGATTGCGCGGTAATTGGCATCCGCATGCTTCAAATAACCCGCCCCGACCGAGAGCAGCAAACGGTCGGCAGCTCGACCCGATCCGGACACGCACAGGAAGACAAGAATGAGAGCAGCCTTTTTCATGGCCTTCTACCTCTTCACGATTCTACGCAGGGGACCCTTCTCCAGCTTCTGCCGCTGAGGAGAAGGCGCAAGGTCAAGCCCCTGCGAGGTATAGATCACGAAGCCCCGGCAGTCCAACGCATCGATCCTATAGGCATAACTCACATTGCTCTCGAGGAACATGTCGGTGTACGTCCACTGACCTGCCACAGTATCATCCCACGTGAAAAGTTTAATGCCCCGGTAGGAAGCGCTGCCCGCCTTCCGCATCAAGCGAAAGGTGACCGCGCTCTGATGCGCCGACAAAGTGACCTCCGCGTTGATCCGGGCATAATCCATCCGCGCGATCCAGGCCCTGACGAATCCGCGCTCGACTTGGAGCTGCGCCGAAACGGATAGAGCGATGCTGCGGCCGGTGGCCGTGAAGGGGGCGCTGCCGTTCACGGGATCGTTCGAAAGGATAGAAAAGACGGCGGACACCGGGCCTGTCCCCCCGGAGGGCAGAAACCCGATCCCAATCTCGGCAGATCCTCCCGGCGCGATGGAGAACGGCGTGGGCGGACCCAGGTAGCCGAAATCAGAGGACCCGGAGGCCAATATAACGCGGTTCACGACCAGGGGAGCGTCACCGTCGTTGTAAAGGAACGTCGTTTCGTAGACGCCCGTGCACACGTTCACGTAACCGAAGCTGAGGTCCCAGATCGGCAGCCGCAGGACGGGCCGGTAGGCCGGGGTCGTCAACAAGGCCTCGTTGGAATACGCGGAGTCTCCGACACTGTTCGTTGCCCTGACCCGGAACGAGTACATCGTCTTTGCGGCAAGGCCCTCGATCATGCAATCTTGGTAGCCGTGTTGGGTGAGCTGATACCAAGTCCCGGCGCCCGTC
Source organism: Candidatus Aminicenantia bacterium (assembly GCA_041479905.1). Taxonomy (GTDB): domain Bacteria; phylum Acidobacteriota; class Aminicenantia; order Aminicenantales; family Saccharicenantaceae; genus RBG-16-66-30. The sequence goes on along the minus strand of JBGOYY010000025.1, from coordinate 26,841 downwards.
TTCTGCTCGATCTTATAGTAGGACTCGTTGTAAGCATTGTCCTCCCACGTTAACCGGACACGGGTCGCGTCCAGGGCAGTCGCCTGGAGATTCGTTGGCGCGGCCGGAAGGGTCAGATGCGGCGTCGTCACCGTGACCTCGTTGGCCGGGTCCGAGTATCCCTGGAGGTTGGTCGCCCGAACCCTGTAGGTGTACGTCGTGTCCTCGACAACGTAGACGTCCCGGAATGTCGTCATGTTGGCGTCCGTCATAGCGAAACCATCGAGCCACGGGTCTTCGGGATTGTGCTTGCGTTGCAGAGCGAATGATAACTCGGTGTTCGAATGGTCGACCCAATGGAGGTCGACCTCCCGCTCGTTGATGACGGTCGCCGTCAGGTCCGAGGGCGCAGTCGGCCGCGTCCACACCAAGAGCTCGGCGGAAAAGACGGAATCCCCGATGTCGTTCCAGGCCATGACGCGGTAATAATGGTCCGACCCTTCGCCGAAGCCGGATTCGTGGAAGGTCGTTTCGCCGGTGCCGGTTTGGCCGACCTCGGCCCATGTCCCGTCCTCCCCGTCCTTGCGCTCGATCCTGAAACCCTCCGCGCGCCCAGAGGGGTCGGTCCAGGCGATTTCGATGTCCGAGGCCGTTACTGTGCCGAAGCGCAGACCCTCCGGCGCCGTCGGGGGCAGCTTTTCGAAGATCCGAGCAACGAATGCGTCCGTCGTGGCCCCGGCCCCGTCCCCCGGGGTCAGGATCGGCCCCACCAAGACGGGGAAATCCGTGGAACGGGTCGTGCCGGCCACAAAGACATTTCCCATGCCGTCCACAGCGATACCCGCGGCCGCATCATCCTGGCTCCCCCCCAAATAACCGGAATACATCAAGTCCGCGCCCGTGTAGCGCACGGTCGCGACGAACGCATCCGTCAGCCCGGACGGGACGACTTGGGGCCCCCCCGCCACCGGAAAGCCGATCGCGGAATCCGTCGTGCCCGCGACGTAGGCATTGCCCGCAGCGTCGACGGCGATGGCCGTCCCGCGGTCGTTGCCGACGCCGCCGATGAACCCCGAATAAACGAGTTCCGTTCCCGCCGGAGTCACCTTGACCACAAAGACGTCGTCTCCCCCGGAGTGTGACGCGTATGGACCCGCTTTGGTCGGGAACCCGGCCCCGGAATCTGTCGTTCCCGTCACATAGGCGCTGCCGGATTGGTCGATCGCGATCCCGGTCCCGCCGTCGATCCCGGCCCCGCCGAGGTATCCGCAGTACAAAATCTCGTAACCAAAGCTCCGGATGTTAGCCACGAAGGCGTCCTGATTGCCGGAATAACTCAAGCCGGGCCCGCCGATGACGGGGAAACCGTCTTCCGGCGCGGAGTTCGTGCGCCCTGTGATATAGACATTGGCATGATGGTCGACCGCGATCGCCGTCCCGATATCCGAGCCCAGACCGCCGATGTAAACCGAATACGTTACGGCGAGGCCATCGCGCCAGATTTGGGAGACGAAAGCATCCTCCGCGCCCTGGTATTGGCGGCGATAGAATCTCTCGGGCAGATCGTCCGATTCCGTCGATCCCGTAATGACGGCGTCGCCCATGTCATTCACCGCGATGGCCATTGCCCTGTCCGTTTTGGACCCGCCGACGAATCCCGAGTAGATCAGGGCAGTGCCGGTAAAGAGGATCTTCGTCACAAAGGCATCGCTTAGTTCGGAAATATTGGGCTGAGGAGTCAGCCCAGGTCCGTAGGAGACCGGAAAGTCCTGGGAAAACGTCCACCCCGTGATATAAGCGTTTCCGGACGGGTCGACGGCGACGCCGCTACAGACGTCGTTCGCGGCCCCGCCGAGAAAACAACAGTAAACGAGATCCGTCCCCGCGGGATTCACCTTGGCCACGAAGGCGTCGCTCCCGCCCGCCGGTCCGTTGAAGGTTGTGTCGAGACCGGCCTCGACGGGAAAATCGAGCGAGGCGGTCGTCCCCGCCACATAGACGCTGCCGGAGCTGTCGATGGCCACGCCCGCGCCGGTATCGTCGGCCGAACCGCCGAGGAAGCCGCACGAGATGACAATCGCCGGGTCGATCACGAGCGGTAGGCTCCGGTCATACGCGCCGACCGCAAAGCCAAATGACCCTGATGACGTAGTGGATTCCTCCATCGCGAAGGCCGCGGGGATGGTAACTCTCCCTCCATCACGATCCTGGTGCGCCAGGGGCGCTTGATCATGGAAAACGTCCAGGGGCGTTTCCACCTCGAGTTGCCCCTCAGTATTGACCTCGACTCGCGAGGCCCCGCGATAGGCCATCCGGATCGTCGAAGGATTAACACCTGGCTGGACGACAAACTCGTATTTAAGGCAATCCGTGCTGCCCGAATACGCCAGGTCGATTCCCGGCCAGAGGTTCTTATAAACGATTCGAGAATAGGTCGGGAGGCCTGACTTCCACTCACCCGGACGGCCTTTAAAATACGAGATAGCCGCATCGGTTTTCTTGTCTCCGGATGGGATCGCATCCTCGGCCGCCCCGATAAAGTCCAGTTTGATGGTCCAGCGGATCTTCTGATTATGCTTGTCCCTTAAGAGGGGGCCAGCCTTACGGTAGCCTGGCGCGGCTTTCTCGGGCGCGGCAATGCGCATGAGAGATATCGAGACTCCCGTGGGCCTAAAATAGATACATGTGTCCCGGCCCGCGACGTAATAAATCACGCTGTTGTCGAGCTGGCCCTCGTTTGGGATAAAAGAAAGGGGCATCCGTCCGAATTTGGCGTCTGTTCGTGGGGCGCCGGCATTGAGATTCCACCCCGCTGTGTCTGCCGGCTGCGGACGTTCGGCTATCGATCCTGAGGATGCTCCGAAAATGAGGCACCACAAAACCGACTTGATAATGGTCTTCATGGTCCCTTCCCTATTTCCATTCGAACCACGCTCACTTTTAAAGACTGGCAGCGATCCCCCCTCTTTTGCTAACAGTATCTCCAGTCTCGATCCCATGTCAAGAGCCTGAGCCCGGGTCCGAATACGGACTGCATTTCGAGGAGCCAGCGAGAGGGATCGAACCTCCAACCTGCTGATTACGAACGAACTGCGCTAGTCGGCTAACTGACTGATAACAAAGATATTTTTATGGGCTGCGCGGGAGATTGTGCTTAGATTGTGCTCACCTTCGGCGCTGCCCCGAATTGCTAATTAGCTCCCCTTCAGCCCGGCCAGCTGCTTCCTGGCATCTTCAACCTCGAGCAGGCCGGGGTCGGCATTCTTCCAAAGGGCAGATGCCCGCTCAGGGCTCCAGGTTCATTTTCCGCAGCAGGGCCCGATAGGCCGGGTGAGATCGCAGGGCATCGTAGCCCGGTTCACTTTTGAGCGAAAGCACAAGTACCAGGTCATGTTCTTCGACGCCCCTTGTCCACCACTCCAGACCCTTCTTGAGATCTCCCAGGCCCCGATAAATCATCGCGATGGAAGAGGGTGGGACATAGCTCGAACGGCGCCGAATCTCCAATTCCTCCAGCAATTGCCGCGCCTCGGCGGTCCGGCCGGCCATGCCGTAGGCTCTGCCCAGCAGCCCCAGCGTCATTGGATTGCCCCCGGAGAGCTCCTTCGCCTTCTCGGCGGCGGCAATGGCCTCGTCGTTCCGTCCCGTCAGCGTGTAGGTGATCGAGAGCCACCAATAGGCGAACCAAAATGTCGGGCTCAGGCCGATGGCGGTCTGGTGTTGCGCGATCGCCAGGTCGAATTGCCGCATGACGTGAAGGCCGTACCCCACATGCGTGCTGTAGAATGGATCGAGCGGGTCCAGCTCCAGCGCCCGTCGGATCTCGGTCAAGGACTGTTCCACCCGTCCCATTGGCATAAGGAACCAGTCGGCGTAGTAGTATCGGACCTCCGCGGACGAGGGGTTCAGCTCAAGGCCACGGCGGAATTCCCGCTCGGCTCCTGGCCAATCGAACTCGCCGGGGCCCAGGACGGCTCCCAACATGCTGTGGGCTTCGGCAATCGAGTCATCGAGCCTGAGGGCCTCGAGCGCCGCGGACTTGGCCCTGGGGAACGCTTCCAGAGGGGCCAGGAATCCCCAAAAGGCGCTCCACCATTCGATTTCGCCCAGCACGACATAAGCCAGGGCGTAGTTTTGGTCGAGCGCAATGGCCTGCTTACAATACAGCCGGGCCGTTTCGTATCCTTCCGGCGTCTGCTTAAGGAGGTTGTACCTTGCCTTCAGACACATGTCGTAGGCGGCGAGATTCTCCGTGTATCGCTTGACGAGCGGCCGGTCCCCCGCAAGGCGCAGCCGCAGCTTCTCCACGATGGCCTGCGAGATCTCGTCCTGAATGGCGAAGACGTCCGTCATCTCCCGGTCAAAACGCTGGCTCCACAGGTGGTACCCATCGCTCGCCTTGACCAGCTGAGCTGTCACCCGGAGGCGGTTGCCCGCCCGGCGCACGCTGCCTTCCAGGATGTTCTCGACGTTGAGCCGCGCGCCGATCTCGCGCACGTCCTGCTCCTTGCCGCGAAAAGCGAACGCTGAGGTCCGCGCCATCACCCGTAGCCCCGGAACCTGCGTCAGGGCGTCGATGATATCCTCGGCCAACCCGTCGCTGAAGTACTCGTTGTCCTTGTCCGCGCTCATGTTCGTGAACGGCAACACCGCCAGCGAGGGGATGTGCGATGGTGCCCCGACGCCGGGAGCGGACGCCACTCGTCCGGACTCGCGCTCGCGTTTCAGTCGCGTCAGGTCGACGAACATCTCCTTGGCCGACTGGTAGCGGACCTCGCGGTCTTTCTCGAGCGCTTTATTGATAATCCGTTCCAATTCGCCGGGTACGTCCGGATTCAGGCGCACGGGCGACGTCGGCGCCTGATGCAGGAGGTTGTCGAACAGCGCCAGCGACGTGTCCCCCCGGAAAGGCAGGTTGCCCGTCACCATCTCGTACAGCACTACTCCCAGCGAGAAAAGGTCCGTCCGCGTATCCAGATCCTTCCCGAGCGCTTGTTCCGGCGACATGTACGCCACCGTCCCGGCAACCGCGCCGGGGCCGGTCAGAGGCTCGGAGGCCGTAATGGTCTCGGCAACGGCAAGCCGTTCCGGCGCCAGCTTGGCCAACCCGAAATCGAGGATCTTGGCCTGCCCGCGCGTGGTGACGAAGATGTTGGCCGGTTTGATATCCCGGTGGATGATCCCCTTAGCGTGCGCGGCCTCGAGACCGTCGGCCACCTCGAGCGCCACCGTGAGGATCTGGCCCACTCCCATCCGCTTGCCGAGAATACGATTTTTCAGAGTCTGACCCTCGAGCAGCTCCATGGCGATGAAGCGCTGCCCCGCGTGCTCGTCAATATCGTGGATGGTGCAGATGTACGGGTGATTCAACGCCGAAGCCGCCTGGGCCTCCCGCTCGAAACGCTCCTGTGCATGCCGGTCTCTGATGAGATCGTCGGGCAGGAACTTCAAGGCAACGGGGCGCTTGAGCCGAGTGTCCTCGGCTTTGTAGACGACCCCCATGCCGCCGCCGCCGAGTTTCTCCAGAATGCGGTAGTGCGACACCGTCTGCCCAATCATGGGACCGCCGTCCTTCGGCTTAGATTCTTCCCTTCCCCTCATAAAATGAGAATATCCTTGCTCCGGACAGGTGTCAAGGAGTCGAAATCAGGAGGACCGGAAATCCGGCAGGCAGGTTGTCGGTTAGGTCATTGGTTTTTTCGGAGCAACAAGAGCCCAATCTCTCAAGATGTCTGACAAAGCGGGATTTCATTCTCCAGCTCATCGATGAGCTTGGCGCAGGACGGCGCTCGCCTAAAATCAGCAAACAGCTCGTCCGTCTTGAAGGCCGGCACGTCACGCCAGCCCAGGGCCGCAGCCCGGCGAAGGTTCTCGATAACCTCAGGCTCTTTGTTCAAAAGGGCAAAATAGCTCGCGATATCATAATGGACCTGGGCATCACAACCTTCCCAGATCCAGTTGAAATCGAATCCTTGCTTTGTCCTGAAAAGCTCCGACGCCTTCTCAAAATACTTCTTGGATTCGGAGATATCGCCCAGGGCCAAATAGGCCCGGGCCTGGCCGAGGTACGATCGCAGCAGGAAATAGCCGATGCCGAGCGACCGAGGGTACCTCGAGATGAGATCCTCCGCCCTTTTAAATTCCAGGAGGGCCTTATCGTAGCGGCCTTGGCTAAAATCAAGAGCCCCGAGGCCGCAGTAGGTCAAGGATTGGAACGGTTCCCGATAGACATGATCGACTCGTTCGAGAAGGGCCAGCGATCGCTCGTACCAGGTCCGGGCTAGGTCGAGCTGACCCTGACGAAGGTGAAGATTCCCCATCAGGGTGAGAGCGCCGACGAATCTATTGAGTGCCGGTTTTCCGGACTCCTCGATGGTCACCGCCTGTGAGAGGGCTTCTTGGGCCTCTTGATGCAGGCCGTGCAGCAGAAAGATCCAGGCCGCGTTCATGTGGGCCGGCTGGTAGTTAGGCTGAAGTTGGCAATTGATCTTAAAGTGCTTGAGAGCCCACGGATAATTTTCAATTTTGTATTCAAGGGCGCCCTGAAGCATGAACGCCACACCGAGGAAGTAATGGGACAGGGGGTTTTCAGGTTCAAGATGAACGGCTTGCCGGCCGGATCGAATGGCCTCTTCGAAGCGATGATCGCGCGCATAGCCATAGGTCAGCCATAAGTGAGGATCGGCGATGTCCGGGTCGTGCGTGATGGCGGCCTGCAAGAAGGAGATCCCTTTCTCGAGGTCTTCATGATGTGTTTGGGCGATGTACATGATCATATGTATGCTGCCGAGTCCGGAGTACGCAAGGGCGTAGTCGGGATCAAGATCAATGGCCTTTTTGAAAAATTCGATGGCTTTGGGAATGTCTTCCTTGCCCATTTGATGCAGCAATTGCCGACCGCGGACATAACATTCGTAAGCTTCCACTTCGACGGTCTCTGGCCTTTCGATCTTCCTGAGCTCTGAGTCGGAAACTTCCAGCTCCATGGTGCCGATAAGGCGGGCGACGATTTCATCCTGAAGCCTGAAGATGTCATCCATCGTCCCGTCAACTTTGGCCGAGCCGGCAAGGTTTCCCGTTGCCATATCGGTGAAATGGGCGGTTATCCGGATGGCCCTGGCATGTTTCTGAAATCCTCCCCACACGATCCAGCGCACTCCCAGCTTTCGGCCAAGGTCGATCACGGATTCTTCGCGGACATTCCTGTCGGCGAGGGCCTTCTGGGCCTGGAGGACTTTCTCCCGGCTGACTACAGAGAGAGAGGAGATCTTCTTGAGGTCGACAGTCACAGTTTCTGCAATCCCGTCCGAGAGCCAGTCCGTCTCGGAGTCTGCAGATATATTCAGAAAGTTGACCACGGCTACAGAGCTTTTCTTCGCCTCTGCGGTGTCCGTGATGTCGACCGGAGCGATCGGGGCTCCCGCCCTCGCTTTGTCCAGATCGTCCAGCATGTCCGCGGCCGAGTCGTACCTTTGGTTCGGATCTTTTGCCAGCGCTCTTGTCAGGATATGCTCGACCTCTGAGGGAATACTCTTGTTGAGTTCCGAGGCCGGTTTGGGGCGAGAGTTGAGGATCGCAAAGATCATGGATTGTTCATTCGCGCCATGAAAAGGCAGCTCCCCGGTCAACGTTTCATAGAACACCACCCCCAGCGCCCAAATGTCCGTTCTCTGGTCGATATCTTCTCCCCGTGCCTGTTCAGGAGACATGTAGGCGACGGTGCCGACGGTCGTCCCTTCACGCGTCAGCTTGACCTGGCCGGAGAGCTTGGCCAGCCCGAAGTCGACCACCTTCACGACCCCGTCGGTCGTGATGAGAAGATTAGCCGGTTTGATGTCGCGATGGATGATCCCCTTCTTATGAGCCTTCGCCATGCCCTGCGCAACCTGGACGGCGATATCCATAGCCTCGACGACGTCGAGCGGCCCCCTCCTGAGTCTATCCTTCAGGCTCTCTCCCTCATAGAAAGCCATCGCGATATACATGCGGTCGTCCTCGGTTTCCGCTATTTCGTAGATCGTGCAGATATTGTTATGATCGAGGGCCGACGCGGCCCGGGCTTCTTGAATGAACCGCTCCCTAACGTCGGAATCCGATACCCACTCGTAAGGCAGGAACTTCAGCGCGACCGTGCGTTGGAGCTTGACGTCCTCGGCCTTGAAGACGACACCCATCCCGCCCCGACCGATCTCCTCAAGGACACGATACTTCCCGGCAATGAGCTTGTCCTTCGTTATGACTGGGCGAGGTGTCGCCAGGGTTTTCGTCAGGGAATCGGCCGTCCGGGCATCTGCCGTGAGTGGCACCCCGCACTTCCCGCAGAAATTCGTAGAATCGGGATTGTCGGAGTGACAGGCGGGACACTTGATGGCCAAGCGAGTTCCCCTATACTAGCTACGAAATCTCTGCCTCAACTTAGGAAGCGCGGCGGAGCGCAGCCAGCCGCGTCCGGGCGTCCTTGAGCTCGACAAAACGCGGGTCCGCGTCAGCCCAATACTTCAGGAATTTTTCATATTGGAGGCGGGCCCTGGCCTTCTCGCCCTTCTCCTCCAAAACCCGTCCGAACCGGTAGTGATAAAGGGGATGAATGAGCATGCGCAGCCGGTTCTTCGGGTCAATGGTTGTCAGGCGCTCGTATTCGGCGATGGCCTTGTCGAGATCGCCATTTTTCCAATAGGCCCGGGCCAGGACGTCCTTCAGAAATGGGATGTTATATCTGCCCATGGAGCCCGAGTTCACGGACGGCAGCATCCCGAACACGATCTTTTCCCCGAGGCTGATCGCCTTTTCCACCGAGTTCCCGGCCAGGGCGGCCTCGGCGTTCAAGAGCGAGTAAAACAATGTCATCTCCGTTCGGTCGGTCGGATCCAGCCCGGGGAGAACATTCTCCATCTCTGTCAAATGCGTTTTCACCGCGTCCAACCGGCCTTGCTTGAGTTCGGCCCAGCCGAGGCTAAAGCCGCAATCTGCCGCATAATAGGCCCGGCGTGACGGATCATCCTTGACGTTGGAATCCATAGAACTCCGGAAAGCCGCTCGGGACTTGTCGAATTCTCCCCTGTCCGCATAGAGGAATCCCATGGTCCAATCGATGTACGCAACGCCGGAAGGATACTTGAATTTCTCAGCCTGGCTTCGGTTGAAGAGGAGGCTCGTGAGAGACCTGTCCAGCCGGCCGAGAAGATAATCGTAGACGCCCTTGATCCAGGGCCCATCCAAGTTGGCCCACTGCGCCGGCGCCTTCTTGGGGTACTCCTCTACCCAGCGTCCGGTTTCTCCGTAGTCCTCTTTGAGGGCATAAACGTAGGCCAGGCCCGGATAGGCATTGAAGAAATCCGGCTTTATGGCCAGCGCCTCTTGATATTTCGCCGCGGCCTCGTCCAGGTTTCCCATGAACAAATTCATCTCGGCGATGGAATCGACCGGATTGGGAAGCCCGGGATTCAGCTCGGAATAGCGCTCGAACGATTGAGCCGCCTTGGCAAAATCTCCCGCCCTGGCGTAGGCATAGCCGAGCTCATTGACGGCAAAGCCGTACCTTGGGTCGATGGCGATGGCCTTTTCGAGTTCACCGATGGCCTCTGGATTGTGGTCGGAGGAATAGAAAAATAGCCCGAGCTCGAAGTGAGCTTCCTTATCCTCCGGGTACTTGATGGCAAGCTCCTTCAAGAGCCGGAGCTGTTTCGCGGGATCCCGTTCGATGCTGCCTGCATATTTGGCCTCGATGAAAAGCCTCTCCCTCTCTGTGGCCCTGGCCGAATAGATCTTGGCTTTCTCCAGGGCATTGTTGGCGGCGGGATCGTCCAGAAGATTCCCGGCTGCCCTGGCCAGGACATAGTAGGCGAGGGCGAACGTCGGGTCGAGGGCGACGGCTTTCTCCGCGAATTTCCTTGCGTCCGCATAAAAGAAGTTATCGTCGGCTTCACGGGCCTTCAGATAGTTATCGTAGGCCTCCATGGAGCTCGTGGTGAGATCGATGATCTTCCGGCCGGGGGTCTCGATCTTGAGGGCTGGGGGCGCGATGCCGCGGCGGATCGTCCGGCTGATCTCGTCGATCTGGGATTTAAGGATGCTGGCGACGCCATCCCCCCTGGCCGAGGCGCTTTTGAGGATACGCTTGCTCGAGGCATCCAGGACTTGGACGTCCGTGGCGAACGTCTCTCCCGCCTTGACGAAGCTTCCCAGGACGACGGCCTCGATGCCCTCCTTGCGGCAGACGTCGAAGCCCGCCTCCTCGTCGAAGATGGCGGCTGCGTCCCTCCCGGAATTGCGTAGGAGGTCCTTCATCCTCTCCCAGGATGTAACCCGTATGCGATTCGACTGCTCCAAGCTCGTGATGAGAAGGTGCGGGATCGCCTCCCGGAGGTAGTCGAGCTCCGCGTCGCCGGTCTGGTTTTTGAACCCGATGACGGCGATCGAACGCCCGGCTCCTTCTTTCTCCGGGATTATTTGCCAGATGAGAAAACCGACGAGCACCAGAAGAACGGCAGCTCCCGGGATCCAAATCTTCTTGGAGGGGAGCCGGACGGTGATTTCCTTGGACGTCAACGGTTTCCGGGCTGGCAGAGCATGAGGAGTTGTCGGCAGCGACTGCTCGATCCTGGCGAGGTCGGCGAGGAGCTCTTCCGCGCTTCGATAGCGCTTCTCCCTCGGCTTTTCCAGGCATTTCAGGATGATGCGGTCGAGGTCCTCCGGGATCTGCGGGTTCAGCGTCCGCGGGTCGGGAGGCGCCTCGCTCTTCTGCTTGACGGCGATGCTCAGCGGGGTTTCGCCCTCGAACGGAAGACGGCCCGTCAGCATCTCGAAGAGGACGATCCCCAGGGAATAGAGGTCCGTGCCCGGGTCGGCCTCCTTGCCCTCGACCTGCTCGGGCGACATGTAGCCGGGCGTTCCGATCATCACGTTGCCCCCGGTAATCCCCTTGGCGCCGACCAGGCGAGCAATCCCGAAATCCATGATCCGGGCGTTGCCGTCCTTATCGATCATGATGTTTTGCGGCTTGAGATCGCGGTGGATGACGCCCAACTTGTGGGCTTCCGCCAATCCCTCGGCGACCTGCCGGGCGATGAACACGGCTTTTCCGGAGTTGAGGGGGGCGGCCCTTCGAATGAAGCTTTTCAGATCCTCCCCGGCCACATACTCCATCGTAATGAAATGCGCGCCTTTTTCCTCGTGGAGGTCGTGCATCCGGCAGACGTTCTTGTGGATGATCTTCCGGGCCAGGCGGATTTCGTTGCTGAAGCGCTCGATCGTTCGGGCGTCGGATGAGATCTCAGGCCTGAGGAGCTTGAGGGCGACTTCTTCCTTGATCTTGGTGTCGTAAACCCGGAAGACCCGGCCCATCCCGCCTTTGCCCAGTTCCTCGATGACCTCGTACCGGCCGGCGAATAGCGTCCCGCGCGCCGGATCGTCGGTGGCTGTCTCAATTGTCCGTGTCATAGACACGCCCGGCTCCCCGGCCTGGGTAAGCGAGGCCGCACAGTTGCTGCAAAACCGGGACGTGTCGGGATTATTGGTGTGACACTTCGGGCAATTCATGTTTCCACAACCAAATCGCTGGTTGGCCAAAGGATAAAGCCGTCAGGGAGGGAAGTCAACCGGTGATGGCCGATATGCCCTACGAAGTATCACGAACACAGGAGCAGTCAGTCAACACAGCACGGTCGGATGGGGGATGATGGGTCTTGAAAACAGGGGGCCCTCCCCCGCTTTGACTGTGCTCGATTATGTCCAATTGTGCTCAGCAGCGGCCTAGAACAGTGTAAAGCTGTAAAAAATTGTGACCGCTTTAGAGCACTGGGGATGATGACTAAACGGCTGATTTCTCGGGGAATATGGTGGAGCCAGCGAGAGGGATCGAACCTCCGACCTGCTGATTACGAACGAACTGCCCTAGCGTTTCAACTTACTGATAATAGCGGTGCCTATTTATCATGCCGGAATATTTGACCGTCTTTCATGACGAACATGACCCTCTGAAGCGCCGTGATGTCCTGCAATGGATCGCCCGGCACGGCCACGATATCAGCCAGCATTCCGGGGGCCAGATGACCTATTGAAGCAGATTGGCCGAGCAATTCGGCGGCGACGGAGGTCCCTGCTTTGATGGCATCCATGGGATTAAAACCGGCTTTTTTGACCAAGAGCTCGAATTCCTTTGCTTGGTTGACCGACCAGGGAAAAGAACCGGCATCTGTGCCGAGGGCGATCTTCAGCCCTTTTTTGTAAGCGCTATGAAGTCCCTTGTATTCTATTTCAAGCAACTGTTTCTCTAGCAGGGGCTGGCTGTTATCAAAAGGGTATTCAAATACTGACAAGGTCGGGCACCAATAGACTCCCTGAGTCTTCGCTTGGTCGATTAAGCTATCATCAAACCCGCTTCCGTGCTCGATGCTCTCTACTCCGGCTTCCAGAGCCGCTTTGATTCCATTCCGGCTGATGGCATGAGCCGCAACCTTGTGCTCGAGTCTATGGGCTTCATTCACCATAGTCGCGAGTTCTTCGCGGGTGAAATTCGTCAGGCCCGATATGCCTCCATCTTTATCAATAAAGAACGGCCAATCCACATAGATTTTGATCCAATCCGCGCCATTGGCGACCTGCTCTCGAACCGCCTTGAGGCACTCATCAGTCCCAGTGACCATTTGAGCCCCTTTAGGAAGATCGAGTTCCCAGGAGTACTCAAAGGGCATGTAGCGTCCCAATGTGTTCAACCCACGCGTCGAGACCCATAATCGGGGACCCGGGATGAGGCCCATGTCGATCGCCTTTTTCACATCCACGTCGGCATACATGGCCCCTTCGGATTCGACATCCCGCAACGCCGTAAAGCCGTTCCAGAGAGCTTTGCGGACGTTGGCGATCGCGCGAATGGTCCGGAAGGGAGTCGAATTCTTGTAGAGATCGGCCCCATAATCAGGGGAGCCATCCACCATGATATGGGTGTGGCAGTCGATGAATCCGGGAAGGACGGTTTTGTCGCTGAGATCGACAATGACGGCATCCTTGGGAATGGCGGCATTCTCGCCAAGCGTGGTGATCTTGTTCCCTTGGACGATGATGTTGACATTGCGTCGCATCTCCGCACTCTGACCATCGATAAGTCTTCCGGCTTTGATGACATAGGTCTGATCCGCCGAAGCAACGATGGCCAGAAAAAAGAGACCTCCTAGGATCAAGAAGCGCTTCCCCGTTTTACTCATCACCCCTCCTCTTTGCCAAGATTCTCGGCACATCATATCTGTTTGCCTCTCAGTCCCGGCGGCTTCCGACGGCCGGGGGCAGGTGTTCGGAGAGTTTCCGTCACGGCCGGAGGATCGTCTTGGGGAGGGGAGGTGCATGGTGCCGCCCCCCACCCCCGCCGAATTTCACAGTTTCGGCATTCTCAGAATGGCAGGTCGGACACTTGTTGGCCAAGCGAATTCCCCTACTCCAGCTTGGCTTCAGACTAACAGAGGGATGGGCGGGAAGTCAAACTTGGCGTGCCTGAGAGGATTCGAACCTCCGACCTTTGGATCCGCAGACTCTCACTTATGAGGATAACAAACTGAGGCAGTCGCAATCTTGATCATAGTCTCACTTATGTCTCCAGGCACAGTCAATGCCAGCTTCAGAATCAATCCACTGATCAAAGATGTAACTGCCTGAAGAAGACTAGTCGTTGTTGTGTCCCACGGTTATCACGACATTTCCCTTTTTGTGTCCTTGGTCAACATATCTGTGCGCCTCGACGATTTGCTCCAGCGGATAGACCCGGTCTATGGCCGGTTTGAGCTTGCCCGCCTCGATCAGTTCTTTGAGCAAGAGCAGGTTTTCGAGCTTTTCGCCGCGGTCTGAGTCGGTAAGGACGTTGATGTAAATGCCGGTCTGCTTGAGCGCCTTTTTGCCCTGCGCAGGGAGTAGTTTTCCGACGGCGTCAAAAACCACGTCGTAGGTTGCGCCGCTTTGGGTGAAGTCCTCCCGGGTGTAATCGATAACCTGACTCGCCCCCAGGGATTTGACCAATTCCAAATTCGTGCCGCTGCACACCCCGGTCACGTCTGCCCCGAAGTGGCGGCTGGCAAGCTGCACCGCATAGGTGCCCACCGCGCCGGATGCGCCGTAAATCAGCACTGTTTGCCTGCGCTGGATTTTTCCCTTTTTGAGACACTGCCAAGCCGTCTGCCCTGCGCCGGGGATGGCGGCGGCCTCCTCGTAGGTGAGATTGGCCGGTTTGAGCGCCAGCACCCCGTTTTCGGGCAGGCATTTGTACTCAGCATAGCCTCCAAAATTGACGGCGAAGGTGGAGGCGAAAACCGGGTCGCCAGGCTTGAAGCGGGTCACTTTCCTGCCGACGGATTCAACTTCTCCGGCCAGTTCCATCCCAAGGATGGGGCGTTTGGGTCTACGAATCCCCAGGTAGAGGCGCGCCAGGAGCCGCTGCCAGCCAGGGATGGGCATGTTGAGACTGCGCATGATGGTGTCGCCGATGGTGACGGTGGTGGCATGGATTTTGACCAGCACTTCCCTGTCCCGGGGCGCGGGTTTCTCCACTTCTTGCAGCCGCAGCACTTCCGGCGGTCCGTATTTTGTGCACATAATTGCTTTCATAAGTGTGTCTTTCATTATTTAATTAAATCATCGATACCAAGCCCTAAACCTTTAGCAATTTTCATCAGCGTGGACTAACTCTTCCTCTTTCTCGTCTTTCTCGTTTGAATCGAGTCGAAGAGACTGCCTGCCAACTTCTTCAATGCGCCTAAACGAATGGGATAGAAGTAGTCGGATTCGAACCAGCCCTTTTCTTGGTAGTGCGTGTAGTCACGACTGCGATCATCGAGCTCCAACCGGATGCTCGTTCGGCCCATCCGGAAGCCCATGAGCCTGATCAACGACGGCTCGGGATAAGCGGGTTTCATCATCCTTTCGTAGAACCGCCTGCTCTGGCTCGCAAGAGCCCTGTCCCTCTTCTCTCTCTCCTTCTCCGTCATCGGGTCGAAAGCCGTGAAGCAAGTGCCTTTGACCGTGTTGAAGCCCAGGCCGAAGCCGACGAAATCCAGGTACTTCACGATCTCGCCGCCGCGGTAGATGCCTTGGGTGACGATACTCGTAAAGGTCTTCCCGAAGAAGCGCGGGCGATGAAAGGCAAAGCCGAGTCTGTCGAGGAATATCTTTATCAAGGCGGAGACATGGAAGGAGTAGTTCGGGGACGCGAAGATGACTCCATCGGACCTCATCATTTTCTCGATGAGTACGTCCCGGTCGTCTTTCAGGGGGCAGGACTCCTCGCCCCTATCGAAGCACAGCCTGCACCCCCTGCAGGTCCCGAGCCGATAGTCGCTAAGGGTAACGATTTCAGATTCGACGTCGCCAAGCGATTGTAGATCGTCTAGGAACTGGCGGACGGCACTAAGTGTCATTCTCTTGTGGGCAGATCCGACAAACGCGGTGACTTTCTTCATGTGCGGACCTCCATAGCCTCGTCAACGAGCCCACGAATTGCGCTTTGGCCTGACTAAGGGAACATTAGCGGCGAACAAAGGGGTTGTCAAGGTGGGCTGTATGGTGCGGACAGCATGTCGAGTTTTTGTCATACATCTTCCCTAAATGACTGAAATATCATGCTTAAATGAGGGGAATCGCGAGAGCCAGCGAGAGGGATCGAACCTCCGACCTGCTGATTACGAATCAGCTGCTCTACCGACTGAGCTACGCTGGCTTAAGAAGGCTCGATTAAATTAAACGAAACGGCCTTTCCTGTCAACTCAGAGGGGACTCGGGGATAGACTCCGTCCGCTGAGGTGATCTTCCACTATTCTTGGCTGGCAAAAGCCGGATCACCTCTTTATGCTCCCTCCGTCAATCCCCTCGGCCCCGGTATTCTGCGGTCGCGGCCGTTTTTTCGTTTTTCAATACAAAGCGGACGGTGACGGTGAAGGTCACGGGGCGGGGACGGCCGTTGATGACCATCGGCTCGTAAACCCATTGCCGGACGGCATCAACGGCGGCCGCCTCGAGGAGCGGGATGGACCGCAGAACGCGGACCCCCGTGACGCGGCCGTAGATGTCCGTCGTTGCCTCGAGGATAACGACACCCTCGACCCTCGCCTGCCGGGCGATTTCCGGGTAGTCGGGCTCGATCCTCCGGACGAGCCTGGGAGGCTTGACATCTCCCGCGGCGCGCACGGCAGGCTCGACCGGATCGCCGACGAGCCGGTAGAGCATGTCGCCGACGAGGTTGGCGGGGATGCCTCCGCCCGCCCCGTAGTCGACGCCGCCCTCGATGCCGCCCTCGGCGCCGTCGGCGCCCAAGCCTTCCTCGACGATGCCGTCGGGGATGGCGACGGGAGCGACCCTCCAGCTGCCGACGGCGGCGGAAGTGTGCTTCTTCCCGATGCGCGAGCCGGGATTCCCGCCCCGGGCTTTCGGCGGCGGAAGCGGCGGCGCGGGCGGCGCGGGGACGAGGATGACGCCGGTCAAGTCGACCTCCGGCAGGTCGCCCACCCGAAGCAGTGGGACCGTCACCAACAGGGCCAGCGCGACCGCGTGGATGAAGGCCGCTGCGGGCAGGGCCGCGGCCTTGGCCCGAAGGTTCCTGTCCGGGACAAACAATGCGTCTTGGAACATGCTCGCCTCCTTGCGGCGGATTCCCGGAAGCTTTCGCTTCCACTCTTAATACATCCGGCGGTTCCTCTTATTCCCCAACCTTTGCGGACGTTGCTCGGGCAGTGATGGGAACCATGCATAGCCCCCGTAGCGGAGGGGCGGCAGGGAGCGGAGTCTGCGGAGCGACCGATAAAAGCGCGGCGGAGTGGCTCGAAGCCGCGCTTTTAGGGAATATCTGGATCGAGACTTGGATTTTAGATCTCAGAATATTGGAAGATTCCCTGGCCGACCGCCGGGACTGGTTCCCGGGGGGCCGGGGGATATGCGTGGTCCCCATCGCTGCCAAAACGAACAACGGCCGCTCAGAATCCCCTTTTAAAATCGGGGCGATTCGCATACAATACCTTTCTTGTTCGACCTCGAGGTTGGACCCATTCGACCGAAAGCGCCGCGACAACCATGAACATGATCATCAAGAAGCTTGAGTTGCAGGGATTCAAGTCCTTCGCCGACAGGACGAAGATCGTTTTCCACCCCGGCATCACGGCCATCGTCGGCCCCAACGGCACGGGCAAGAGCAATCTCGTCGACGCCATGCTTTGGGTCCTCGGCGGGCACCGCCAGAAAATCGTGCGCGGCGACCGGACCGAGGACGTCATCTTCAACGGCAACGCCAAGAAGCCCGCCCTGAGCATGGCCGACGCGGTCCTGACCCTGGCCAGCGAAGAGGAAGAGCTCGTTGTATCGCACCGGGCCTTCCGCTCCGGGGAAAGCGAATACCGGATGAACGGCAAGTCCGTCCGCCTCAAGGACATCCAGGACGAGCTCTGGAGACACGCCATCGGCGAGAAGGAATACTTCGTCATAGAACAAGGTTCAATCGGCAACTTCGTCACCTCCAAGCCGACCGAGAAGAGAGGGTTCATCGAGGAGGCCGCCGGCACGGCCTACTACAAGGACAAGAGGCGCCAGGCCCAATCGAAGCTCGACAGCACCGGGCAGAACCTCATCCGCCTCGAAGACATCATCATCGAGGTCGAGAAGGCGAAAAACTCCCTCCAGCGCCAGGCCCAGGCCGCCAATCGCTACCGGCGCCTGCGCGAGCGCATCCGGGAGCTGACCTCCCACCACTACCAGAGAAAACTCGTCCTGCTCGAGAATTCCCAGGGCGAGGCCACCGCCCTTTACGAGGACGGTCTCCTCCGCGAGCGGGACGTCACGGCCCGCCTGCGGAGCGAGGAGAAGGACTCGACGGCGCGGCGGAA
Source organism: Candidatus Aminicenantia bacterium (assembly GCA_041479905.1). GTDB lineage: Bacteria > Acidobacteriota > Aminicenantia > Aminicenantales > Saccharicenantaceae > RBG-16-66-30. Next base: position 9,013 of record JBGOYY010000025.1, on the reverse strand, counting down.
GGAGCTCTGGGACCTGGAGAAGGGCCTCAAGGAGAGCCAGGAAAAGCTCTTCGGCCTGAAGTCCCACGTCGCCCGGGTCGAAAGCGACATCGAGCGCGAATCGAAAAGGGTCGAGTTTTTCGAGGAGAAGAAAAAGCGCGCCGAAAGCGACCGCGACGAGCTCCTCGAAGACGTCCTCAGCCTGACCCGGGAGTTCGAAGACCTCAGGGCGAGGCTCGGCGGTTTCGAGGAAACGCTCGGGACGAACCGATCCGACGTCGTCCGCGCCGAGGCCAACCTCGAGGCCGCGCGCGAAGCCCGGCTCCTCGAGGAGAAGGGCATCGAGCGCCTGCGCGGCGAATACCTTCAGGCACTGCAGGGCCTGACGGAGGCCAAGAACGAAAGCGCCAGGACCGATAAGGAGATCGAACTCCTCAGCCGGCAGGAGGAGAAGCTCGCGGCTCAGCTCGGCGAGCAGGCCGGACTCCTCGTCGAGACCACGGATCGGACGGGTGTCCTCGAACGGGACATCGCGGAGCACCGCGAACTCCGGCAAGCCCTGGTCAGCCGGGCGGAAGACGTCAAGACGGCGCTCGGCTCCCTGCGTTCTTCCCTGGAAGAAACCCGGCGCCGGCTAGAAGCGTTGAAAACGCGTCGGGACGAATCCGCCTACCATCTCCAGGCCCTCCGCAAGATCGACGAAAAGGAGCGCAGCGAGTCCCCGGCCGACGAGGTCCCCGGCGGGCTGGGCATCCTGGCCGACCTCATCCGGACGAACCCGGAGAACGCCCTCCTCTTCGACACGTTCTGGCGGGAGGGAGCCAGGTCCCGCGTCGTCCCGGCCGAGGAATTCCTGAAGGGCCTTCCCGAGGGCCTGCGCGGGAACTACCTGCTCATCCCGGCCACGGCCAGGCCGGCCATCCCCAAGGAGGTCCTGGGCCGCCCCGGAGTCATCGGGCTGCTCAAGAGCCTCATCGAACCCGACGACCGCCTCAAGGACCGACTTTCCGGCCTCGAGGACGCCGTCATCGTCAGGGACGCCGGCGAAGCGGTCCGGGCCTGGGTCGAGCATCCCGGGCTGAACTTCCTGACGCCCTCGGGCGACCTACTCCTGTCCTCCGGGCTCCTCCGGCTCGGCGAGAAGGCCGAAGGCGCGATCGCCCTGGCCTCGGAGATACGCCGGCTCGAGGCCGAGATCGCCCGTCTCGAGTCCGAATCCGCCCCCATCGCCGCCGACCTCGAAGAAAAACAGAAGGGCATCGGGGCGCTCGAGGTCGAGCTGGCGGGCGTCCGCGAAAACCTCGAGCGGGCGGAGCGCGTCCTCCAGGACAGGGAGCGCGAACACCGCTACGGGCTCAACGAGATCGAAAGGATCCGGACGACGCAGACGATCCTCGGCCGCGAGCTCGACGTCCTGCGCGACGAGAAAGGGCGGCTCGGCGAGACCCTCCGTAGCGCGGGCGAAGGCCTGTCCCTCCGCGAGTCCGAAGCCCGGACGCTCAAGGAAAGGATCGAAGCGAGGGAGACGGCCCTGGCCGCCCTCGCGGCCGAAGCCGCCGGCCTCGAACGCTGCTTCTTCGAAACGAAGGCCGGTCTCGACCTCGTCCAGGAAAAGATGAACGGCCTCGGCGACCAGATGCGGACGACCGAGAAACGGAAGGAGGCCGCGACGGCCAAGATCCAACAGCTCGAGACCGACGCCCGGTGCAGCGAGGAGGACAAGGCCCGGCTCCGCGACGAGATCCTGGCCCTCCGGGAAAGCGCCAAGACGCTCGGCGAAGAGCGCCTCCGGGCCGAGGTCGGGCTGGAAGCGACGGAAGACGAACTCGAGCAGGTCCGCAAGGCCCTCGAAGGGTCCGAGACCGTCGTCCAGAAAAGCCGGGAAGAGGAGGAGGCGGCCAAGAACGAGCGGGTCAGGCACGAGATCCGCAAGGCCGAGGTCGAGCGCGACCTGGTCAACCTCGACGAAATGTGCTGGCAGGAGCTCAAGAAAACCCTGGCCGAGCTCCGGGCGGAGGCCAAGTCAGCCGGCGAGGCCGCTCCCGCTGCCGTCCCCGCCGGCGACCAGGAGGCTGTGGAGCTGGCCGAAGAAGACGCCGAGGATGTCGACGCCGAGGCTTCCGGGCTGGCGGATAAGACCGGCCTTCCGGGCGAGGCCGTCAAGCCCCGGCGGGCCTCGAAGAAATGGCGGCCCATCGCCGAGATGACAGACGACGAGGTCGAAAAAGAACTCGACGAATCGCGCGAGACCCTCGGCCGCTTCAAGGCGGTCAACCTCATGGCCGAGGAGGAACACCTCGAACAGAAGAAACGCTTCGATTTCCTCTTCGAACAGCGCCGCGACCTCCGGGACTCCATCGCCTCCACCGAGGAGGCCATCCGCAAGATCGACGAGGAGAGCAAGACCCAGTTCCTCAAGGCCCTGGAGGAGGTCAACAAGAACTTCCAGGAGATCTTCGCGGCCCTCTTCAAGGGCGGCAACGCCGAGGTCAAGCTCCTCGAGCCGGACAACCCGCTGGAGAGCGGCGTCGAGATCGTCGCCCAGCCGCCGGGCAAGCGCGTCCAGAACCTCAACCTGCTCTCCGGCGGGGAGAAATCCCTGACCAGCCTGTCGTTCCTGTTCGCCCTCTTCCGCTACCGGCCCTCGCCCTTCTGTTTCCTGGACGAAGTGGACGCCGCCCTCGACGACGTCAACCTGGCCCGCTTCCTCGACCTCCTGAAGACGATCAAGCACCAGACCCAGTTCATCCTCATCACCCACAACTACAAGACGATGGAAGTGGCCGACTACATCTACGGCACGACCATGTCCGAGCCCAACATGACCAAGCTCCTGTCCGTGAAGCTCGAGAAAAAAATCGGCGAAGAGCCGAACAATTTGTTATGATAGCGCCGGTCAAACCGGACGTGTAGGAGGGCGGCATGTCGAGCTATCTCATCATCATCCTCGTCTATCTCCTCGCCTTGACGGTCCTGAACTTCGTCCGCTCCCGGCGGATCAAGAGCCAGGAGCAGTTCATGGTCGCCGGCCGGAGCCTCAAGTGGCAGGTCATGGTCTTCACCCTGATCTGCACCTGGATCGGCTCGGGGACGTTCATCAGCGGCGCGGAGTTCGCCTCGAAGGCCGGGTTCTCGGCCCTCTGGCTGGCCGCCGGGGCCTGGGTGGGGATCATCCTCATCTATTTCCTCGCCGCCAAGATCCACACCTTCGGTCAATACACGGTCGGCGACGTCCTCGAGGTCCGCTACGGGCCGGCGGCCCGACTCTTCGGGGCCGTCGCCCTGATCCTGTCGTTCGTCTCCATCGTCTCCTACCAGTTCGTCGCCGGCGGGTTCATCCTCAACGTCATCACCGACGGCAAGATCTCCGAGGCGACGGGCACGTTCATCGCCGCCGCCTTCGTCATCCTCTTCACGGCCCTGGGCGGGATGGTCGCCATCGCCTACACCGACCTGCCGAACGGCATCATCATCGTCCTGGCCTGCCTCCTGGCCGTGCCCTTCGTCGTCACCGCCGCGGGCGGCCTGCCGGCGGCCAAGGCGGCCCTGGAGCCGGGCTATTTCGCCGTCGTCAACACCCAGTTCGGCGTCCACCCCTGGCTCAAGGCCATCGGCTACTTCCTGTCGACGATGTTCCTCCTCCTGGGCGTGCAGAGCATGTACCAGAAATTCTACAGCGCCAAGTCGGGCAAGGACGCCAAAAAGGCCGTCGCCTGGTGGACCGTCGGGACGATATTCGTCGAGACGATCGTTGTCGTCATCGCCGTCTTCGCCTTCAGCAAGCTCAAGGGCCAGATCGACCTGAGCGTGCCCAAGGCCGGCGGCAAGGTCGTCCTGATGGCGGCCAAACAGCTCGTGCCCTTCCCCGTCGGCGTTCTGCTCCTCGCCGCGGCCTGCGCCGTGGTCATCTCCACGGGCATGAACTACCTCCTCTCCCCCTCGACGACGGTCATGCGCGACATCTATCAGCGCTTCATAAAGAAAAACGCCGACCCGAAGAAGATGGTCGCCCTGCAGAAGGTCCTCATCGTCGCCATCGGCGTGCTGGCTTTCCTGCTGGCCACTCAGCTCAAGTCCGTCCTGGAGATGAGCTTCTTCGCCTACACGATCTACGGCGTCGCCATCACCCCGGCCCTCATCGCCGCGCTGGCCTGGAAGCGGGTGACCAGGGCGGGCGGCCTGGCCTCGATCATATCGGGCACGGTCGTCTGTCTCGCCTTCTTCGCCCTGTCCAAGATCCCGGGCATACCGGCCCCCGACGGCGACCCCTGGGGCATCCCGATCATCTACCCGTCGCTCATCGCCTCGCTCGGCGCGCTCGTCGTCGTCAGCCTGCTCACGCCGAAACCAAAACCAGAGGAACTCGAGAAGTTTTTTCCAAAGGCTAAATAAAAAGCACTCTCTCCCTCCTGCCAGAATGGACGGTCTTGACGCCACCCGGGCTGTGACGGGGACCATCCAGAGCCCCCGTAGCGGAGGGGGACTCGCCGCTTATGCGGCGGGGGAACCGCCGGGACTGGTTCCCGGGGGTCCGGGGGATATGGGTGGTCCCCATCACAGCCAAAACGGGTGGCGTCCCGAGACCTCTGCGCACCTTCCGCAGGAAGTGGGACATCTCAACCACTTGAGTGTCCTCCCCCTGAAAAACCGTCACCTAGACAGGACAAACCGGCGCTGTTTCCTGCCCCTTTTCAGGGGGGACCTTTGGCATAGTTCTTGCATAAAGAAGATATCGGATAGGAGAATGACCATGAAAAGGACAATGGTTGTCATTATCGCGCTTTTCTTGATCGCAGCCGGGGCTTGGGCCCAGGATCCCAAGACCGCCCCGCCCCAGGATACGAAAGATGCGAAGTACACGAATGAATCCGTTGCCCGCCTGAGCTTCGTCGAGGGGAAGGTGTTCGTTCAGAGGGCGTCCGACCTCGGCTACGAGGAAGGGGCCCTCAACATGCCCGTCAGCGAGGGCGACCGAATCGGCACGGCGGACGGCCGGGCCGAGATCCACTTCGGCAAGGGCAACTATGTCCGGCTCGATAACGACACCAAGCTCGACGTCCTGAACCTGCCCAAGAAGGAAGACGACGTCACGCGGCTCCGGGTCTGGTCGGGGAACATCTACCTCGTCGTGGGCACGCTGAAGAAGGAAAAGGGGATCGAGCTCCACACGGCCGATTCCTCTTTCTACGTCCTCGACCGCGGCATCTACCGGATGGACGTCCGGGAAAACAGGGACACGGAGATCCAGGTCTATCAGGGGCTCATCGAAGCCGCCGGCGAGGAGGGCTCGACCCTTCTCAAGGCGTCCCAGCGGCTCGAGGTCTCCGAGGGCCGCTTCGCTTCGAAGCCATCATCGTTCATCGCGGTGGCCGACGACGGTTTTGACAAGTTCAATGAGTCCCGGAATTCCGTGACCGGCCGGCAATACGCTAAGAGTCACATGCCCGAGGAACTCTCCGACTACGAGGCCGAGCTCGATGAGAACGGCCAATGGACGTACCTCGCCCCCTACGGCAACGTCTGGGTGCCGGGCGGGGTCGACGAAGACTGGCGCCCCTACAACAACGGCCGTTGGACCTGGCTGCCCATGTCTGGGTGGACCTGGTGGCCGTATGAACCTTGGGGCTGGTCGACGTCCCACTACGGACGCTGGCATTGGGGACTCGACCTCGGCTGGTACTGGATCCCCATGAGCATGTGGGGCCCGGCCTGGGTCAACTGGTGGGCGGATGATTTTTACTTCGGCTGGGCGCCGCTCAGCTACTGGGGCTATCCCGGCATCCTCATGGGCGGCCAATACTACGGTCACTATTACGGACCTTACTATCCTTACGAGTCGCGGGCCCTGACCGTCATCAGCAGGAACCATCTCAAGGACCCCGGCATTTCCCGAAACGCCCTCAGAGGGGATTCTCTCAAGAGCCTGACCAGGATGAGCCTGACGAGCCGGAACCTCAGCCTCAGGCCGGCGGGGACGAAGATCTCCGTCCAGCCGCTCGACGGGAACCGGGTCATGCTCCGGAAGGACGACCGTTCGACCGGACTCACCCAGGACAAGGGAATCGGGCGCGACGCCCTCGGCACGTCGCCGACGAGCCCCCGGACGATCCGGAAACCGGACACGACGGGCAAATCCCAAGGCCGGACGGCCGGTACATCGGCCAAACCGCAGACGGTCAAGAGCCCGGATAAGGGCTCGGCCAAGGCATCCAACCCGTCCAAGGGCTCGGGCTCGGCGGCGGGTAAGACCCGGAAGAAGGACGGGAGCGCCGAAACGGCCCCGAGCGCATCGAGCGCCGTGGACGGATACAAGAGCTCGCCGTCCGTTTCGAGGACGGCGGCCGGACTGGGCAGCCCGAAGACGGCTAACGGCTATCCCTCATCCCCCACGATCACACGGCCCAGGTCCTACGGGGACGGCGGCGCGGCCAGGGCCAGGATCTTTACAGGTCCCTATTCCCGGCCGTCCTCGTTCCGGGGAACGTCGGGAAGCCCGTCCGTCCGTTCGGGAAGTTCTTCGTCGGGGCGCGGTTCGGCCCGGGTCGGAACCTCGTCTTCGGGCCGGTCGAGCAGCGGGTCGCGCGGTTCCGTCTCGCGCGGCTCCTCCTCCCGCGGCTCGGGGTCGGCGTCACGGGGCTCGTCTTCGGGCTCCCGAAGCTCCTCCGGAGGCAGCGCGAGAAAAAAGTAGCAACCCCTTTCCATTAGTAGGGGCGTCTCTCTCCTCATGGCCGGTTTGGGAGGGACGCCCCCTTTTTTTTATCTCAGCGTTCCTCGCTCGCCTTTTCGCTCGAGTAATAATCCAGGATCCGGAGATGGTCGGCGAGCGTGCAGAACCGTGAGGGTTCCGTGCCCGGGAAAAAAACCTCCCGGAACGGATAACGGCAGATGGGGGTGGCCAGCAGTCCCGTTTTCCGGTCGATCTCGACGAAGACGAGGTTCGGCGGAACCTCGAAATCCGCGGGCTGGAAATCCACGACGCCGTCGCTCGCCGCCTTCTTTCGGACGTCGTCGATGACCCGGCTGAAGAAATCCTGCCAGATAGGCAGGGCCGCGGCGGCCCCGGTTTGTCTGTCCCCGAGCGGCACCTGCTTGTCGTGGCCGACCCAGACGCCCGCACAAAGGGTCGGCGAGAACCCGATGAACCAGGCGTCCGTGTACTTGTCGGTCGTCCCGGTCTTTCCCGCCAGCGGCCAGCCGAGGACGCTGGCCGCCGCCCCCGTTCCCTGCTCCATGACGCCGCGCATCAGGTGGGTCATCATGTAAGCGGTTTGGGGGGAGACGACTTCATTCGATTCCACCCGCGTCTCTTCGAGGATGTTGCCGTCCTTGTCTTCGATCCGGGTGATGAAATAAGGCCGGAACCGAACGCCCTTGTTGGGAAACGTCGAGAACGCGGAGACCATTTCGAGCAGGGTGATTTCGAACGTGCCCAGGCTGAGCGAGAGATACGGGTTGAGAGGCGACGTGATCCCGAAGCGGCGGCAGTATTCGACGCCGACCTGGGGCGAGATGAAATCGAGAAGCTTGGCCGTGACGACGTTCCGTGATTCTTCGAGGCCGATCCGGACCGTGACGGCGCCCTTGTACTTCCGGTCGTAGTTCTTGGGCGACCAGGGTTCGCCGTCCCAGCGGTCGACGAAGGTCACGGGCTCGTCGGCGATCAGGCTGGCCGGGGTGAAGCCGTGCTCGAGGGCGGCGGTGTAGAGGAACGGCTTGATGGCCGAGCCCGTCTGCCGCGGCGCCTGGACGGCCCGGTTGAACTGGCTGTCCCTGAAGGAATATCCCCCGACGAGGGCCTTGACCTGACCCGTCTGGGGGTCGATGGCCACGAAGCCGCCGTTCCGAAGGGGCTTCTGGTCGAGGGAAACCCGGGCTTCCTTCCCCGACGCGTCGACGGCGTTGACACTGACCTGGACGACGTCGCCGCGCTTGACGAGGGCGTCCAGGAACCTGGCCTTGGTCCAGCCGATGTCCTTGTTCGTCATCGTCCCGAGGACGTTCTTGACCCGGACCGTGGCCTCGGTCCGCGATACGGAGAGGACGATCGCATCGTAGGCCTCCCCGGCCTCGACGGACTGGTTTTCCCACGTCTCGAGCCAAGGGCCGTCCAGCGAGGCGACGCCCTCAGCGACGAGGTTCCGCTTGTCGGCCCGCCAGCCGTTTTTCCGGTTCTCGGTGTCGCGGAGCCCCTTCCGGGTCGCTCCCTCGGCATATTTCTGGAGCGTCGGGTCGAGGGTCGTATAGACCTTGAGGCCGGCCCCGTACAGGGCGTCGCTCCCGTAGTTCTTTTCGATGTACTTGCGCACTTCTTCGAAGAAGTAAGCCCCGAATTCCGAGCTCGCCCGCCGCAGCGGAAGGACCTCCATCGGCCGGGCTTTCGCCGTCTCCCCCGCGGCCTTGCCGATGTACCCCGCCTCGACCATGCGGGTCAGGACGTGGTTGCGGCGGCCGAGGGTCCCTTTCGGGTTCGTATAGGGGGAATAGAGGGACGGGCCGCGGAAGATGCCGGCGATGAGGGCCGCCTCCTCCAGACTGAGATCGCCGACGCTCTTGCCGAAGAAGAGGCGGGAACTCGATTCCACGCCGTAGACCCCGTGGCCGAGGTAGAAATGGTTGCAATAGAGCGTCAGGATGTCCTGCTTGGAGTACTGCTTTTCGATCTGGATGGAGAGGAAGGCCTCCTTGAGCTTGCGCCGCAGGCTGACCTCCCGGTGGAGGAAGAGCGAGCGGGCCAGCTGCTGGGTGATCGTGCTGCCGCCCTCGGGACGCCGACCGCTCAGGACCTTGAACAGGTCCGCCTTGACCGCCCTCAGGACGCCCCGGACATCCACGCCCCGGTGCCGGAAAAAGCTCGGGTCCTCCGTGGCCACGATGGCATCGATGAGGACCTGGGGGATCCGGCCGAACGGGATCTCGACGCGCCGCTCCTCGGCGAACTCCTTGATCGGCTGGCCGTCGGCCGCGTAGATCGTCGTGATGAGCTTGGGCCGGAACGTGTCCATGTCGCCGACCGGAGGGAGGTCATCCTTGATGG
>JBGOYY010000024.1:0-38422 GCA_041479905.1 Candidatus Aminicenantia bacterium | reverse complement strand
TTGAAGGTCCCCAGGTCGCCCTTGGACTCCTTCATCGGCGGGTCGGAGAGCTCCCCGGCCACGTCGGCGAAGGCGGCGCCCGCCTTGAGCTTGGCGTCGACCGCGGCCTTGAGGGCCTCGCATTCCTCGGGCGTGCGGCCCGCGGCCGCGAGATAAACGGCATGGAGCTTGTATTCCGTGGGGGTCGTGAACTCGGCCGGATTTTTCTTGTAGTACTGGACGACCTCGGAGTCCTCGAGGACGATGGCCCTCTCCACCTCGGTGTAGATGACGCCGGACCGCATTATGCCCTCCTCGTACTGCTTGAGCCAGGTCTCGTAGGTCATGCCCTGCTGTTCAATGGCCCGGCGGAGGTCGGCGTCGGAGGTCATGTTGTTGTCCGTCTTGATCTTCTCGATCATCGCCTTGACCTGGTCGCCGACGTTCAGGTTCAGCTCCCGGGCCTTCTGGAGGAGGAGGAGCTCGGTGATCATGCCGTTGAGGAGCTCCTTTTTGAGCATCGCATACTGCTTGTCGTAGTCCGCCTGGGGCAGCTGGGCGGCTCGGAGCTGGGCCACGGTCATGTCGAACTGCGCCCGGTAGTCCGAAAGGGTGATGATCTCGTCGTTGACGACGGCCACGATCTCCTCGACGACTTCCTGCCCGCCGCCGAAGACCGCCGCCGAGCCGAGCATACCGGCCAAAACTAAACCCGTTATGATTCTTTTCATTCGTCCAACCTCTGATAGGTGAAGAATAGGTTCTCGGTGAAAGCCCGCCAGCTCAGGGTGTCCTTGAGCCCCCCGAGGTGGGCGGCCAGGACGTCCTTCATTTTCTGGGCCATGATCCGTTTCTGGATCTCCGGGGCCGCCTCGCTCTCGGTCTGGAGGGAGGGGGGGAACTTCCGGTCCAGCCGGAAGATGTGGAAGCCGTAGGCCGATTCGACGACCTGGCTGGTCCTCCCCTCGTCCAAGGCGAAGATGACCCTTTCCATGTCTGCGGGGAGGTCCCCCGGCTGGAAGACGCCCATGACCCCTTTTTTGGAGGACTCCGGGCCCAGCGACTCCTCCAGGGCGATGGTGCGGAATTCCGGCTCGCCGGTCCGTTCGAGCCTGCGGAGGACGGAGACGGCCTTCTCCTCGGTGTCCACGAGGATCTGGCTGACCTGGACCCGCTCCTGAAGCAGGAAGTCCTTCTTGTGCTGCTCGTAGTATGCGAGAACCTCGCCGCCGTCGACCCGGGTGTCGCGGACGACGAGGAAGATGTATTTCTCGACGAGGAGACGATCGAAGGCCCCTTCGGGCGGCACCGCCTCGGAACGGCCGGACTCGCTCGCCGAGATGGCGTCCACGGCGAGCCTGGCCAGGAACTCCTTCTTCTCTTCCTCGGACAGGACGATCCCCCGCTCACGCGCCGCTTCGAGCAGGATCTTCTCGTCGACGAACCTGTCGAAGAGCCTGCTCAGGGATTCGGCCGGCAAGCCCTTGGCGTCCGCGTCCGTCGCGTCGAGGTAGGCGCGGAAGTCGGAGTTGACGAATTCGCTCTTTTCGACGCGGAGAACCGGACGGCCCCGGAGCTTGGCCTGGACGAGACCGGCGACGCGGGAGACCGGCCCCTGGCCCTCCCCGTGCCCGCAGGCGGCGGCGAGAAGGAGGCCGAGGATCGGCAGGACGGCCAAGAGCGCCGCCGGCCTTTTGCCTCTCCCGCAGACTCTTTTTTTTCCGCACATCTTATTTAATAACAACTCATTATAGTCTAATTGGATAACTCCATCAAGACCCCGACCGTTTCATCGAGGAGGGCCCGCTCGGTCGTCCCGCGGAAGGCGAGCGACATGACCCCCTCGGGCGATAGCGACCCGGAGTACCGTCTGAGCAGGGACGTCACCCGGGACCAGTCGACGGGCGTTTGCGGCCGGAACCGGAACACGACCCGGTGTTCGCTCCGGTCGATGGAACGGATCCGCAGCCGCTTGGCCAGGTACTTGAGGGCGCCGTAACGGAGGAGGTTCTCGATCGGATCCGGCAGAGGCCCGAAGCGGTCGCGGACCTCCTCGCGGATGCGCTCGATATCGGCCAGGTCCTCGATCGAAGCGAGGCGCTTGTAGAGGTTGAGCCGGAGGTTGACCTGGGGCAGGTAATCCTCGGGAATCCGGATGTCGACCTTGAGGTGGATCTCGGGGTTTTCCTCCTCGACCGGTTCACCCTTGAGCTCGCGGACGGCCTGGTCGAGCAGCTGCATGTAGTACTCGAAGCCGACGGATTCCATCGTCCCGTGCTGGCGGTGGCCGAGGAGGTTCCCGGCGCCGCGGATCTCCAGGTCGCGGGCGGCGAGACGGAAGCCCGAGCCGAGTTCGCTGAACTCTTTGAGGGCCTTGAGCCGCTCCCGGGCCAGGGGCGTCAGCTCGAGGTAGGGCGGGACGAGGAAGTAGGCGTAGGCCTGGCGTGACGACCGGCCGACGCGGCCGCGGAGCTGGTAGAGCTGGGCCAGGCCGTAGAGGTCGGCCCGGTCGACGATCAGGGTGTTGACGAGCGGGATGTCGATGCCGTTCTCGACGATCGTCGTCGAGACGAGGACGTCGTATTTCCGATCGACGAAATCGAGCATCCGTTTTTCGAGGGCCGCCCCGCCCATCCGGCCGTGGATGGCGACGACCCGGGCCTGGGGGACGAGCTTCGTGACGAGCTCGGCGACCTTGTCGATGTCCTCGATCCGGTTGTGGATGACATAGACCTGGCCCCCACGGCCGATCTCCTGCCGGACGGCCGAGGCGATGAGCTTGGCGTTGAACGGCGTCACGACGGTGTGGACGGCCAGCCGGTCGCGCGGCGGCGTCTCGATCAGGCTGATGTCGCGCAGGCCCGAAAGCGACATGTTCAGCGTCCGGGGGATGGGCGTCGCCGTCAGTGTCAGGACGTCGATCGTGGCCTTGAACTGCTTGATCCTCTCCTTGTGCCCAACGCCGAAGCGCTGCTCCTCGTCGATGACGAGCAGGCCGAGGTCCTTGAATCCGACATCCTTCGACAGGAGCCGGTGCGTGCCGATGAGGATGTCGACGAAGCCCTTCCGGCAGTCCTCGACGACGGCCTTCTGCTCCCGGGCGCTCTGCAGGCGGGTCAGGGCCTCGACGCGGACCGGGAAGAGGACCATCCGGTCGCGGAAGGTCTTGAGGTGCTGGCTGGCCAGGACGGTCGTCGGGCAGAGGATGACGGCCTGCTTGCCGTCCATGACCGCCTTGAAGGCCGCCCGCATGGCCACCTCCGTCTTCCCGTAGCCGACGTCGCCGCAGAGAAGCCGGTCCATCGACCGTTCCGCTTCCATGTCGTCGCGGATCTCGCGGATGGAGCGGCGCTGGTCCTCGGTCTCCTCGTATTCGAAGGTTTTGCCGAACTCCTCCTCCCAATCCCCTGCCGGCGAGAACGGGTGCCCTTTCATGGCCCGGCGCCGGGCGTAGAGCTCGACGAGTTCCTTGGCCACGGCCTCGACGGCTCTCTTGGCCCGGGTCCGCGTTTTCTCCCAGGTGTTGGTGCCCAGCTTGTCGAGCGGCGGCAGTTCGGGGCCGGCCTTGGAGAACTTCTGGACGAGGTTGAGGTCCTCGACCGGAACGAGGAGCTTGTCCCCGTCCCGGAAATGGAGCTCGATGAACTCCCGCCCCTTGCCCTCGACCTCGAGCCTCTGCAGGCCGCGGAAGACGCCGATGCCGTAATCGGTGTGGACGACATAATCGCCGGCCTGGAGGTCCTGGAACTGGGAGAAGAAGGGGCGCCGGGAAGCGCGGTTGACGATGACCTTTTCCTCGGTGAAGATGTCCTTCTCGGCGAAAAAATTCAGCTTCTCCTTCGGATAGCTGAAACCTCCCGGCAGGGCGCCGAGGAGGAGAGCGACCTCGGAGCGGGGCGGGACGGCGAGCGGCGACTCGGTTTCGAGGACGGGGATCTCGCTCTCCCGGAGCAGGGTGGCCAGGCGCTGGCGCGTGCCCGTGTTGGAAAGATAGATGTAACAGAGGTCGCGCTCGCTTTGGAGCTTCTTCAGGTATTGGAGAAAGAACGGGATCTTGTTGTCGAAACGAGGCACGGGCTGAAAGGAGAAGGAAAAGACCTTTTTCCGGGCCGGGGCGCCGAATTCCTCGAAGCGCACGGCCTCCTTGCGGACCCGCTGGAGGAGCCGCGGCGGGAAGATCTCCTCCGGCGGGAGGGCGAAGACGCCGTCGGCCAGGAGGTCGGCGTACTGGCCGCGGAGCTCTTCGACGAGCGCGCCCCACTCGCAGTCGACGGCCTCGGGATCGTCGACGACGAAGACCGGGTCGCGGAGATAATCGGTCGCCGGGACGAAGCGGTCGCCGAGGAGCAAGGCCAGGGCGGCGAAGCTGGGCCCGAAATCGCCCCGTTCGGCGGCGGCGATCTTCGCCTCGAGGTCGCGGCCGGCGCCTTTGGCCCGCTTCCGGGCCGCCGCGGCCCAGCGGTCCAGGAATTCGGGGGACGCCGGAAATTCCCGGAGTCCCGGGATCGTCAAGCGCTCGATCTTTTTTAAGGACCGCTGGCTGGAGATGTCGAACTCACGGAGGGAGACGACCCGCGAGCCGTCGAATTCTACCCGAAAAGGATTGATCTCCCAGGGCGAGAAGATGTCGACGATGCCGCCGCGCCAGGCGTATTCGCCGGGCGAGGCGATGAGGTCCTCCTTGGTGTAGCCGTACCGGGCCAGGGTTTCGAGGAGGAGGTCGTGGTCGGCCTCGGCGCCGACTTCGAGGCTCAGGAAAAGTCCGGCCAGGTCCTCCGGGGAGGGAACGGGCTTGAGCAGGCCGCCGAGATTGGTGACGATGACGGACGGCGGCGTGGCCAGGAGCCGGCGGAAAAGCTTCATCCTCGAGGACGCCGTGTCGAGGGCCGGCGGGACTTCGAAGTACGGATTATCGGCGAGCGGCGGGAGGCTGGCCAGCCCGGCGTCGGGCGCCAGCCGGGACAGGAAAAAACGGCATTCCTGTTCGACCGGGGCCAGCGGGGCGGATTCGGCCCGGATGAAGACGACCGGTCTCCCGGCCGTCCGAGCCAGGCAGGCCAGGACGTAGGCCTTGGCCGGCTCGATGACGCCGTGGACCGAGAGCGGCCGGTCGCCCGAAGAAACGGCGCGGACGAGGGCGCCGTACTCGTCCGTGCGGAACAGGAAATCGAGACTCACCGGCTTATTCTAACGATGGACCGGCACGCGGTCAAACCGCGCGGAAATGGAGGGACTGTCCCCATGGGGGCTGTCCCTCCTTGGGATGGCCGGGCGGCCGGGATCGGAATATAATAACCCTCCATGAAGAAAATCATTTCATTCGTTATCCTGAGCGCTTGCCTCATGACCGCGACGGCATCCTTCCTCCCGGCCCAGGCCTCGGCTCCGACCGACGACGCGCTGACGGTCAAGGCCCGCGAGTTCCTGACGGCCCTCGAAAAAGGCGACTTCAAGCTGGCCGTCCGCGATTTCGACGAGACGATGCTCAAGGTGTCCGGTCCCGACAAGCTGGAGACGATGTGGAGGACCCAGCTCCCACCGCAGCTCGGAGCGTTCAAGAAGCAGACGGCCGCCCGGCGCGACCAGCTCCAGGGCTACGAGATCGTCCTCGTCACCTGCGAGTTCGAGAAGGCGGCTCTGGACGCCCGGGTCGTTTTCGACAAGGCCGGCAAGATCGCCGGGTTCGGTTTCGTGCCGACGGCGCCCCCGGTGAAATACGAGCCGCCCGCTTACGCCGACCCGACGAAATTCGTCGAGAGCGAGATCATCGTGGGCTCCGGCGAATGGCAGCTCCCGGGGACATTGACCATGCCCAAGGGAGACGGGCCATTCCCGGGCCTGGTCCTCGTCCACGGCTCGGGCCCCAATGATAGAAACGAATCACTCGGCCCCAACAAGCCGTTCCAGGACCTCGCCTGGGGACTGGCGACGCGGGGCATCGCCGTCCTCCGCTACGACAAGCGCAGCAAGGTCTACGGGGCGAAGATCCTGGCCGATCTCAAGCTCGAAGCGACGATGACGGTCAAGGACGAAACGATCGACGACTCTCTGGCCGCCGCGGTCCTGCTCCAGAATACGGGCAAGGTCGACAAAGCGAGAGTCTTCATCCTGGGGCACAGCCAGGGCGGATTCCTGATGCCCAGGATGGCGATGGCAGCCAAATCCCTGAACGTCGCGGGCTTCATCAGCATGGCCGGGCTGACCCGGCCGCTCGATGACACGATCCTGCGCCAGATGAACTACCTCTACGGCCTGGCCGGCGGCGCGGTTTCAGAGGAAGACAAGAAGAAGCTTGAAGACATCAAGGCCGCCGTCGCCAAGATCAAGTCCCTCACCAACGCCGATAAAGCTTCAACGACGAAGCTCCTGGGTGCCATGCCGGCCTATTGGCTCGATGTCCGCGGTTACGATCCGCCCGAGCTGGCCAAGACGGTCAAGACGCCCATGCTGATCCTCCAGGGCGGCCGCGACTACCAGGTGACGACGGAGGACTTCGAGAACTGGAAAAAGGCCTTGGGCGGACGGAAGGACGTCGAGTTCCACCTCTATCCCAAGCTCAACCACCTTTTCTATGAGGGGGAAGGCATCCTGACGCCGCTCGAATACGTCCAGAAGCACGGCAGCGTCGCGGGCTATGTCGTCGAGGATATCGCCGCCTGGATCCTCAAGCGCTGAGGCGGGGCGCCGCGCCGCTCAGGCGTGCTCGATCGAGGTGTGCCCGGAGATCTCAGAGCTCGTCGTGGCCAGGTCGCGGACCGAGAGCTTGTGGACGCTGTCGTTCCCGGTGAGACGGGCGAAGTCCCGGAGCTCCTCGGTCGAGACCCGCAGGAAATTCGCCAGCCAGCGGGCCGATTCGTCGACGTTGAGCCGGGCCCGAAGGCCCGGGTCCTGGGTGGCGATACCCACGGGACAGCGGCCGCTGTCGCAGATCCGGTACTGTTGACACCCGATGGCCATGAGGGCCGCGGTGCCGATGGCCACGACGTCCGCCCCAAGCGCCAGGGCCTTGGCGAAGTCCGAGGAGACGCGCAGGCCCCCCGTGATGATGAGCGTCACGCCCTTGATCCCCCTCGCGTCGAGATATTTCCGGGCCCGGTGGAGGGCGTAGATCGTGGGGATCGAGGTCGCGTCCTTGATGAACTTGACGGCGGCGCCCGTCGCCCCGGCCCGGCCGTCGATGGTGATGAAGTCCGGCCCGGCATGGAGGGCGAACTCGAGGTCGGCCTCGACGTGGCCCGCGGCGAACTTGACGCCGACCGGCCGCCCGCCCGAAAGGCGGCGGAGCTCGGCGACTTTCCACTTGAGGTCGTCGCGCGTCGCGATGTCGGGAAACCGCGAAGGGCTGATGATGTCCGACCCTTCCGGGAAGCCGCGGATGGCGGCGATCTCGGCCGTCACTTTGCCGCCCGGCAGGTAGCCGCCCATCCCCGGTTTCGCCGACTGGCCGAACTTGATCTCCACGGCGTCGACGCGCTTGAGGTTCTCCTCGGTGACGCTGTAGCGGTTGGGGACGTATTCGAGGATGTAGCTGTGGGCCATCCCGAGGGCCTCGGCCAGGATGCCCCCCTCCCCCGAGCACATGGCCGTACCCACCGCCCCGCTGCCCAGGGCCAGGGCGGACTGGGCCTCTTTCGACAGCGCCCCGAACGACATGTGGCTGATGATGATGGGCGTCCCGATGACCAAGGGCTTTTTGGCCATCGGCCCGATAACCGTCTTCGTATCAACGTGCTCGTCGCGGTTGAGCGGCAGCCGGGCGAGCTGGGCCCCCCTGATCAGGATTTCGCCCCAGGAAACGGAGGGTTTCCGGGAGCGCATGGGCTCGATGACCGACTCGCCGGTCGCGGCTATCCGGTGGATGTCGGCCATGAGGGTTTCAACGTCGTCGGAGGCGCGGCGGAAATCTTCGAGGGTCTTCCCTTCCCGGATGATCTCGGGCGGGGCGGCCGCGGACGGCTGGGACGCCTCCTCGATCTCTTCGAACTCGGATTCGGCTGCCCCGCAAACGGGGCAGGTCCAGTCCAGCGGCAGGTCGTCGAAGGGGATCCCTTCCGTTTTTTCGTTGTAAACGTACTGGCAGATGAGGCAGCGGTACCGGGCCATGATCGTCTCGGGTGCGGCCTATCTTAGCCCATCGCCCGGGAGGAGTCAAAACGCAAGGGAGGAGGCGTTACCCTCTAGAGCCGCCACCAGTACGAGAACTTGATGAAGACGTTGTAATTGTCCTGGAGGAGATGGCCGAATTCATCCCGGAGGTAGTTGTTGTCGAAGCCGAGGAAGAAGACCGTCCCGGGGCGGAGGACCCAGCTGGCGAGAAGACTTCCGAACGCTTCTTTATAGAAGAAGTTGTAATCGACGATGGCCCGGAACGAGAGCGTTTTGGAAAGCTGGTAGGTCGTTCGCTGGCGGACGACGTTGTAGTCCCATAGCCTCTCCCTGCCCGCCGAACGCCAGAAGGTCTGCTTGCTGAAATCGACCCCCAGCTGAAGCCGCGAGCTCGGCTTGAACTTGACGGAGAGGCCATAGGTGTTGCTGTAGCCGAGAAAGGCGTCGTCGGGATCATAGTTGATGCTGTCGCCGGTCTCGAAGAAAAAATTGAAGGGCATCCAGCTGATGAACGTGATCTGGGATTCGACCGAGAAGGTCTGCTTCTTGAATTCGGTCGAGGCGAACCGCTCCATGCTGTTCTCGTACTGGACGAAGACCTGATTGAACTCGGTCAGGCGGAACTGGATCTGGCCCTGGACCCAGGTGTCCTGGGTGATGCTGTCGGCATATCCGTTGCGCACGCCGCCCTGGAGCCTGAACTGGACCTGGTTGAGATATTTCTTGTCCGTATAGAGACGGAACGAGGCATAGGCCCCGGCGCTGCGGTAGTCGGTCCGGTTGACGAATCCCAGGGAGGCCTGGAAATCGGGATGCATGGCCTTGTAGTAGCCGCCCAGGCTCCAATGCTTGGTCGTGTAATAGAGATCGCCGTAGAGGCCCGGAGCGAGCGCCGTGCTGTCGCCCTCCGCGCTCGACTTGGAGGCCAGGGCCTGGAAGTTGAAGAAGACCTTGTCCTTGAAGCGGAGCTGGCCGTCGAGGCCGCCGAGCCGGCTCCAGGTGCCGCCCCCGAGCTCCTTATCGGTCATGGTGAAGCCGATGTAGGAGCCCGACCCGACATCGGCCTTGGTCCTGAAGATGTTGGAAAAAGCCTTGACCCCGGCCGTCCCGGTCCCGTTGGGGATCTCCCAGAGGCTCTCCGTGGGGTGCATGTCGTAGGCGGAGAGCAGGCCGTAGGTGAAGCGCCCGCTCTTGCCCGAGAGCTTGCCTCCCCAGATCGGGTCGGTGATCTGGCGAGTGTAGACCGTTTCGATCTCGGGCGAGTTGAAGATCTCCATACCCTCGAGGAAGAACGGCCGTTTCTCGGCATATCGCAGAGCGTAGCGGAGGTTATTGTCGATCTTGGGCTCGTCGGCCTCGATCTGGCTGAAGTCCGGGTTGGCCGTCAGATCGAGGGTCATATTGGAACTCAGGCCGAGCTTGAAGTTGGCGCCGGGGCCGAGGCTGACCTTTTCGCCCTGGCGCTTGAGGGCGGTCATGAAGGGCATGATCTCGACGTTGCGGCTCCGTTCGACGGCGCCCTGGATGGTGAAGGTCCGGCCGTTGGAGAGGAGCCCGGGGATGTCGCGCGAGTATTGGGGGTGCATGATGACCTCCCCGGTCCGGGGGAGGTTCCGGCCAAGGACGATGTTCCAGGTTTTGATGTCGTCGTTGGGGAAACGCAGGCTTTTGAAAGGGATGGCCGCCTCGACCGTGTAGCCTTCGGCGTCCACTTTCCCGTCGGACAGAAAGACGGTGTCCCAGCTGTCGTCCATGTTATCGTTGCCGCCCTCCTCGATCCGCATCATGTCCATCTGGATACCGATGGGATTGAGGAGGAAGGAGAAGGCGCGCCTCTTCTCGTTGAACGTGTCGAGCATGATGAACACCCAGTCGTCTTCCAGGCACTTGTCGCGGCCGGTGACGGAACAGCGGAGCTTCGAGACCTGGGAGTCGTACGCTCGGAACGCGACATAAAGGTTCTTTTCGTCGTAGCCCAGGTAGGCGACCGTTTTTTCGGTTGGGACGCCGTTTTCCTTGGGCGAAAGCTGGACGAAGGCGTCGATCTTGAGGGCCTGGGTCTCCCAGATGGGATCGTCCAGGACGCCATCGATCTTGGGCGCGGTCGTGAGCCGGGGGATCTGAAGGGGCTCTTTGGCGGCCGGCGTCTGGGCCGAGACGGCCAGGGCGGCGGCGCCGGCGGCGATTACGGTGGCCGTGGTCAGGGCCAATGCGGCTATTATGATTTTTCTAATCATCTCTCTTTTCCTTTAGGGAGAATAGCCGGAGGCCACCTCCACCTGTTCCTCTCCAGATTGACGAAAAAAACAGGGAAAAAGTTTCCTCTAGGGGAAAACGTCTGAAAAAATGGCCTAAATCGCGGTGGAAACCCGCCAGATACCGGTTTCGAGCCGCTCGACGGTCACGGCCCGGCCGTCTTCCAGGCAACATCTCCAGACATCCCGCATCCGACCGCTGTCCCGGTCGAGGGCCCTTTCCCGGGAGATGACGCTCACAATCACGAACCGCTTCCCGTCGAGGACGACGGCGCGGGGCGTTTCTTCGCCCTTGTACCCCGCGTAACTCTCGACTTTTACCTTTTCAAAAACCGGATTCAAGGCGATTTCCTGCATTCATTATACCATCCGGAAGTCGGGGGCCGGTCCGGCAGTTGCAGGAGCGCGCGGGAAGCGCTTATAATAGCCTGGAAAAATCTTGAACCGCGCGGAGGTGCGTCCTTGAGAAGAAACCCGGCCCCGAAATCCCGACGTTTTCCCATCCTTGCCCTCGCTGTTGTCCTGGCCTTGACCGTGGCCTTTCCCCTCGCCGCGCAGACGCCCGAGCGATATCTCGACACGGCGCCCGCGCAGGACGGCTCCGTCCGCCTGGTCGTCTTCAATCCCGAGACCTTTAACATCCGGGCCCTGGCCACCCTGCGGAAAAACGGCACGCTCGACATCCCCGGACTGATCGTCATCGGCGTCTACCACGTCAAGCAGACGGCCAACTTCGCCGAGAGCCGCAAGTACGTCCAGGAGAACGGCCTCGACTGGTTCAAGTTCCACGAAGTCTCGGCCGCGATCGGCGAGCCGGGCCTCTTCCGGAAGAACGCCTGCACGCCCGAATACGAGCTGATCGTGAAAAAAGCCGACGGCGTCATCTTTTTCGGCGGGCCTGACATCCCGGCGTCCGTCTTCGGGGAGAAGACGAACCTCCTGACCGAGATCTCGGACCCCTACCGCCACTTCTTCGAGGCCTCGGCCGTCTTCCATTTGCTCGGCGGATTCCAGGACGAGAAATTCGTCCCTCTGCTCGAGGCGCGGCCGGGGTTTCCGGTCCTGGGCATCTGCCTGGGCCACCAGACGCTGAACGTCGGGACGGGAGGGACGCTCGTCCAGGACATCTGGTCGGAGGTCTACGCCAAGACGACCGTCGAGGACGTCATCGCCCTCGGCCCCGAGCAGTGGCACAACAACCCCTACCGGCTCCTTTTTCCCCTGGACAAGCTCATCGGCTACAATTTCCATTCGCTCCAGCTCGGGGACAAAAGCCTGTTCGTGACGGCCATGGGCTTCAAGTCGTCCGACCACCCGCGCATCCTCAGCTCGCACCACCAGGCCATCGAGAAGCTCGGCAAGGGACTCGTGGCCGTGGCCAGCTCGCGCGACGGGCACGTGGTCGAGGCCGTCGAGCATAAGAAGTATCCCAACGTCCTCGGCGTCCAGTTCCACCCGGAACACCCCCTGCTCTTCGACGCCGAGCCCCGCCACAGGCAGAAGCCCGGCGACGCGCCGACGAGCTTCCGGGCCATCCTCGAGGGGACGCCGCCGAGCCTCGAGTTCAACCAGAGGATCTGGAGCTGGTTCGCCGGGAAACTCGTCGAGAGCCACGGCCGCTAGGGGCGGCTTGTTTCTCGGCCATTGCTCGGAGAATAATAATTAGAACCTACAAGACCGAAGGAGGCTCCATGAGATACGGAATCGGCATCGGCGCGGCGTTCGTGATCATCGCCATCGCGGCGGGCTGCGTGAAATCGGCCAAGGCGCCCGAAGGGATCCTGTTCAAGGACGACCTGGCCTTCCTCAAGACCCACACGAAAGTCGTCGTCCTCAGCGGCCCGGACGGGCTGGCCCAAGTGGCCGTCAACCCCGACCTCCAGGGCCGGGTCATGACCAGCACGGCCGGGGGGCCGAACGGCCTGAGCTTCGGCTGGATCAACCGGGAACTCCTCTCCTCGGGCGTGAACAACCCGCACATCAACGCCTTTGGCGGCGAGGACCGTTTCTGGCTCGGGCCCGAGGGCGGCCAGTTCTCCATATTTTTCAAGAAGAGCGATCCGTTCGACCTCGAACATTGGTGGACGCCGCCGGCCGTCAACGAGGGGTCTTTCGACATCGCCTCACAGGGCGCTGACCGCATCCAGTTCCGTAAGTCCATGCGCCTCGCGAATTATTCCGGGACGGAGTTCGACGTCGCGGTCGACCGGGAGGTCCGTGTCCTCGGCGCGGCCGAGGTCGCGGCGCTCGGCGTCCCCGTCCCGGCCGGCATCAAGATGGTCGCCTACGCCACCGACAACAGGATCACCAACGCCGGGGCGGCCGCCTGGACGAAGGACACGGGCCTGCTGTCGATCTGGATCCTGGGCATGTTCAACCCTTCGCCGGCGACGACGATCGTCATCCCCTTCAAGAGCGGGCCGGAGACGGAGCTCGGACTTGCCGTCAACGACGCCTATTTCGGCAAGGTCCCGGCCGACCGCCTCGTCGTCAAGGATAAGGACGGCATCCTCTTCTTCAGCGGCGACGGCAAGTACCGGAGCAAGATCGGTATCTCGCCGGCCCGGGTCAAGCCCTTCGCCGGGAGCTACGACGCCGCTAACGGAGTCCTGACCATCGTCCACCTGACCATTCCCGAGGGAGCGACGGACTATGTCAACTCCATGTGGGAGATCCAGGAGAAGCCGTTCGCCGGAGACGTCGTCAACAGCTACAACGACGGTCCGTCTGCGCCGGGAGCGAAGCCGCTCGGGCCGTTCTACGAGCTTGAGTCATCGTCGCCGGCCGCGGCCCTGGCACCGGGCGGAACGCTGACCCACGTCCACACGACGATGCATTTCCAGGGGCCGGAGAAGGCCCTCGACCAGATCGCCCGGAAGGTCCTCGGCGTCGGCCTCGAGGAGATCGAGAAGGCTTTCGAGAAGAAATAAGCCCTTGACATCCTCCTGAAGAAAATGTATCTTCATTGTAGATACATTTTAATAAAATCATGAAAACTCACGTCCAGAAATGGGGAAACAGCTTGGCCGTCCGTATTCCTAAATCCTTCGCCGAAGAGATGGGAATCGGGAACAACGCCCCTGTCGGGATGTCGCTCGAAGAAGGCGGCCTGGTCATAAAGCCGGACAGGGAGCGGACGTGGGACCTTGCCGGCCTCCTGGCCCAGGTGACCGACGAGAACATCCACCCGGAATGGGAAGCGGAAGGGTCGGAAAAATACTCGGCTGAGGCGGATTAGGAATACCGATGAAACAGGTTTTCTACACCCCCGAACGCGGCGATGTCGTCTGGGTCTCGCTCGCCCCTCAGCCGGGCCAGAAGCAGACGGCACGCCGCCCCGCGGTCGCCCTGTCGCCTCAGGCCTACAATTCGCGGGTCGGTCTGGCCGTTTTATGCCCCATCACCTCGCACGTCAAGGGATACCCTTTCGAGGTCTTGATCCCCCCGGGCCTACCTGT
This sequence comes from Candidatus Aminicenantia bacterium, assembly GCA_041479905.1. Taxonomy (GTDB): domain Bacteria; phylum Acidobacteriota; class Aminicenantia; order Aminicenantales; family Saccharicenantaceae; genus RBG-16-66-30. The sequence goes on along the minus strand of JBGOYY010000024.1, from coordinate 24,624 downwards.
CGAGGGCGCGATCCTGTCTGACCAGGCCGAGAGCCTCGACTGGCGCGCCCATCGCGCCGAGCTCATCTGTTCTCTTCCCCCCGCCGTCGTCGAGGAAGCCCTGGGAAAGCTCCGGGCGCTCTTGGAATAAGCTCGACGGGTCTTACTATCCGGAAAAAACCGCTTCGGCCTCGTCGGTGTACTTGCCGTCCGGGCCGAAGAGGATGAGCGGAGGCATGACTTCGGGACCGCCCTCACCCCCGGTCCCCTCCGTGGCGGCAGACGCCGCCTGCGTCCTCGATAGGCGCCCCAACTCGGCCAGGAAGAGATTGGCCGGCTCGCCGGCGCGCGGGTGGACGAACCTCGTCCGCCGGAGGCTCAAGCCGCTCTCCCCCGCCGCCGCTAGAAAATCCGCCCGCCTTTTCTCGGTGTAGATGAAGCAGGCCCGGCCATCCGGCTCGAGCCACTCCGCCGTCTTCTTTAAGACATCTCTGATCTCGCCGTGGAGCTCTTGCTTGGCCGCCGATTTTTCGGCCGACCGGCTCAGGAATCCCGTCGCTTTCCGGATATAGGGCGGGTTCGAAAAGATAAGGTCGAACCGGCGTCCCGGCTCGTATGTTCGCAGGTCCGCGCGAACGACCTCGATCCGTTCCCCCAATCCGTTGATCTCGACGTTACGCCCGGCCATGTCGGCCAGCCCCTCCTGGATCTCGAGCGCGACGATACGCCGGAAGGGCTTGACGCTCAGGAGAAGCGAGATGACGCCGCTTCCGGTCCCCAATTCGAGGGCCTCGTCGTCCGCCCTCGTCCGGATGAAATCCGCCAGCAGGGGCGCGTCGACGGAAAACCGGTAGCCCTTCTTTTTCTGGAGGACGCGGATCCGCCCGTGGAAGAACGTGTCCAGCGTCTCGCCGTCACGACGGAGAATTTCCGGAGTCGTCATCCTCGCCGACCTCCGTCATGACCACGACCTTTCCCGGCTGGACCTCTGCGTAGCCGCCATGGATCGCGAACGATTCCTCGTCGCCCGCCGCGCGGTAGGTCAGCTTCCCCCGGCCGATGCCGACGAAAAGGGGCCGGTGGCCGGGCAGCACCCCGATCTCGCCCTCGAGGCTCGGCAGGGACACGGCGTCGACGTCGTCCTCGACGAGCAGGCGTTTGGGAGTGACCACCCTCAGGTGGATCGTGGCCGGGATGCCGTCGCTCATTCCGCCCTCAGCTCCTCGGTCCTCTGGACGACATCCTCGATCGCGCCCACCATGTAGAACGCCTGCTCCGGCTTATCGTCGTGGAGGCCTTCGGCGATCTCCTTGAACCCGCGGACGGTCTCCTCGATGGAGACGTACTTGCCGGGGCGGCCTGTGAACTCCTCGGCGACGTGGAAGGGCTGAGACAGGAAGCGCTGGATCTTCCGGGCCCGCGAAACGACGACCTTGTCCTCGTCCGAGAGCTCTTCGATGCCCAGGATGGCGATGATGTCCTGGAGGTCGCGGTACCTCTGGAGGATCTCCTTGACCTTGCGGGCGACCCTGTAGTGCTCCTCGCCGACGATCCGCGGGTCGAGGATGCGCGAGAACGAGGCCAGCGGATCGACGGCCGGGTAGATACCGATGTCGGTCAGGGCCCGGGACAGGTTGGTCGTCGCATCGAGGTGGGAGAAGGTCGTCGCCGGGGCCGGGTCGGTGAAGTCGTCGGCCGGGACGTAGATCGCCTGCACCGACGTGATCGACCCCTTCTTGGTCGACGTGATCCGCTCCTCGAGCTCGCCGAGCTCCGAGGCCAGGTTCGGCTGGTAGCCGACGGCCGAAGGCATCCGGCCGAGCAGGGCCGAAACCTCTGACCCCGCCTGGGTGAACCGGAAGATGTTGTCGATGAAGAGGAGGATGTCCTGGCCCATCTCGTCGCGGAAGTACTCGGCGACCGATAGCGCCGAAAGGCCGACCCGCAGGCGCGCGCCCGGCGGCTCGGTCATCTGGCCGTAGATCAGGGCGGTCTTGCCGATGACCCCCGACCCCTTCATCTCGAGCCAGAGGTCGTTGCCCTCGCGTGTCCGTTCGCCCACCCCGGCGAAGACCGAGTAGCCGCCGTGCTTCAGGGCGACGTTATGGATGAGCTCCTGGATGATGACCGTCTTGCCGACGCCGGCCCCGCCGAAGAGCCCGATCTTGCCGCCCTTGAGGAAGGGCTGGATGAGGTCGATGACCTTGATGCCCGTCTCGAACATCTCGCGCTTGGTGCTCTGCTGGTCGAGCGCCGGCGGGACGCGGTGGATGGGGTATTTCTTGCCGGTGACGATCGGCCCCAGCTTGTCGACCGGCTCGCCGATGACGTTCATGACCCGGCCCAGCGTCCCCTCGCCCACGGGCACCTCGATCGGCCCGCCGAGGTTCTCCGCCTTCATGCCCCGGGACAGGCCTTCGGTCGGGTGCATGGAGACGCAACGGACCCGGTCCTCGCCGATGTGCTGTTCGACCTCGACGACGATGCGCAGGGGCTCGGCGCTGTCGAAGCCTTCGCTCGTGATCTCAAGGGCGGTGTAAATCTCGGGGAGCGCGCCCCCCTCGAACTTGACGTCGACGACGGGTCCGATGACTTGGACCACCGTTCCGAATTTCGCGTCTTTCTTCTCCATGAGTCTTCTCCCTAGCCTTTCTGGCTGAGCGCTTCGACGGCGGTCATGATCTCCAGGAGCTCCTTGGTGATCCCCGCCTGGCGGATCTTGTTGAGTTGGAGGACGAGGTCTTCGATGAGCTCCTTGGCGTTCTTGGTGGCGTTGTCCATGGCCATCATCCTGGCCGCCTGCTCGGCGGCCTGCGACTCGTGGAAGGCGTGATGGATCTGGCTTTCGACGTAGAGCGGCAGGAGGAAGGCCGCCAGCCGCCGCTCCCCCGGCTCCCAGTCGGGCGCCAGGGCGGCCGACGCCTCCACGCCCGGGGCAGGCTCGAGGGGCAGGACCCGGTGGATCATGATCCGGGGCGCCAGGATGGACTTGAACTCGTTGGTGACGATATAGACGGCGTCGATCTTTTGGAAGGCGTACTGCCGCATGAGGAACTCGGCCAGATCGCGGAGCTCCTCCCGTCCCAGCTTGTCGGTCCTGACGCCGAACGTCCGGTCCGCGGCGTAGGGGCGATTGCGGAAATGATTCACGGCCTTCTTGCCGATGAGGACGAGCCGGACCCCGGCCGTTTTCTCCTTCTCGACGATGAACGCGTCCGCCGCCGCGAGAAGGTTGGAGTTGTAGGCCCCGGCCAGGCCCTTGTCCGAGGTGACGACGAGGACCTCGACCTTCTTTTCGTCCCTGCGGAGGAGCAGGGGGTGCGAGCCGGCCGCGGCCCAGTAGGCCAGCCGGTTCATGAGTTCCGGGAAGAGGTGCCAGAACGGGCGCGCCTCCTGGACCGTCCGTTGGGCCTTGCGGAACTTGGCCGTCGAGACGGTCTTCATCGCCTGCGTGATCTGTTCGCTATTCTGGACGCTGCGGATCCGCCGGCGAAGGTCGATGAGGGTCGGCATGCTACTTCAGCCCCTCCCGGAAGACACCGTTGAAGGCCTTGATGGCGGCGCTGATCTCGCCGTCGAGGGCCGTGTCGATGTGCTTCTTCTCGCGGATCTTCGTCAGGATGTCGGTGTGGTCCTTGTCGAAGTACTCGTAAAGTTTTTTCTCGTAGTTCCGGATCTCGCCGACCGGGAACTCGTCGAGGTAGCCGCGGTTCCCGGCGTAGATGATGAGGACCTGCTTCTCGACCGGGAGCGGCGAATGCTGGTCCTGCTTGAGGATCTCGGTCAACCGCTCGCCGCGGTCGAGCTGGGCCTGGCTCGTCTTGTCGAGCTCGGTCCCGAACTGGGCGAAGGTGACGAGCTCGCGGTACTGGGCCAGGTCGAGTTTGAGCTTGCCGGCGACCTGCTTCATGGCCTTGATCTGGGCGTTGCCGCCGACGCGGGACACGGAGATCCCGACGTTGATGGCCGGCCGGACGCCGGCGTTGAAGAGCTCGGGCTGGAGGTAGATCTGGCCGTCGGTGATGGAGATGACGTTGGTCGGGATGTACCCCGAGACGTCCCCCGCCTGCGTCTCGATGATGGGCAGGGCCGTAAGCGACCCGCCGCCGAGCTCGTCGTTGAGCTTGGCCGCCCGCTCGAGGAGCCGGGCGTGGAGGTAGAAGACATCGCCCGGGTAAGCCTCGCGGCCGGGCGGACGGCGGAGGAGGAGCGAGATCTCGCGGTAGGCCGCGGCGTGCTTGGACAGGTCGTCGTAGATGACCAGAACGTGGCCGCGGTTGTCACGAAAGTATTCGCCGATGGCGCAACCGGCGTACGGCGCGAGGAACTGGAGCGGCGAAGGGTCGCTGGCCGACGAGGCGACGACAATGGTGTAGTCCATGGCCCCGAAGTCCTCAAGGGTCTTGATGATCTGGGCGACCGTGGAGTTCTTCTGGCCGATGGCGACGTAGATGCAGACGACGTCGGATCCCTTCAGGTTGAGGATCGTGTCGATGACGATGGCGGTCTTGCCGGTCTGGCGATCGCCGATGATGAGCTCGCGCTGGCCGCGGCCGATGGGGATCATGGTGTCGATGGCCTTGATCCCCGTTTGGAGAGGCTCGCGGACGGGCTGGCGGTCGACGACGCCGGGGGCCAGGCGCTCGACGAACATGTTGATGTCCGTCACCACAGGACCTTTGTCGTCGAGGGGCTGGCCGAGAGGGTTGATAACGCGGCCGATCATGGCCGGGCCGGCCGGGACCTGCATGATCCGGCGGGTTCTCTTGACGACGTCCCCTTCGCGGACGCGGTGGCTCTCGCCGAGAAGGACGACCCCGACGTCCTCTTCCTCGAGGTTCAGGGCCAAACCGAAAAGGCCCTGGGGAAACTCCAGGAGCTCGTTGGACATGACCCGGTCGAGCCCGTAGACGCGGGCGATGCCGTCCCCGACCGAAAGGACGGTCCCGACCTCGCGGATGTCGATGTCCTTGTCGTAGCCTTCGATCTGCTGCTGGATGATTTTCGTGATTTCATCGGCTTTGATGCTCATGACAACCTCTATCCTTGTCCGAGTCGCTCTTTGAGCGCGGCGAGACGGCCCTCGACGGACGCGTCGTAGACGACGTGGCCCTTCCTCAGGGCGAGGCCTCCGATAACGTCGGGGTCCGTCTTGCAGACGAGCCGGACGGGTTTTTTCTCCGAGGCCACGAGGGCCTTTTCGAGCCTCTCTTTCTGCCCAGCCGTCAGCGGGACGGCCGAGGTGACCTCGAGGGTCAAGACGCCCTGCTTGTCGCTCCAGGCCTCGGGGAGAAGATCCGCTATGGCTGGGAGGAGGGACAGGCGCTTGTGTCTGAGGAGGAGGGACAGAAAACGGGACGCCTTCGGGCCGGTTCCGGAGCGGGCCAGAATCTCGTCGAGAACGGCGGCCTTTTTACGGGCGTTGACGAACGGGGTGACCAGGGCCCGGCGCAGGTCATCGCGTGAAACGAAGAGGTCGAGAAAGATCCGGATCTCGGCCTCGACGGACTCGAACTCCCGCTCGTCCTTGAGGGCCTGGGCGAGGCCGTCGGCATATTTTCTAACGAGGGCCTGATTTTTCATTGAGACGGGACAGCCTGTCGATGGATTTGTCGATAAGGTCGGCCTGGACCTCGGGAGTGATGCGTTTCCTGATCCTCTCCCGGGCGAGGTCGGTGGCGCGGGCCGCGGCGTAGGTCCTGAGCTCCTGGACGCCCCGTCTGACCTGCTCCTCGAGCTCCTGCCGGGTGAACTTCTTGAGCCGCTCGGCTTCCTCGGCGGCCGTCCGGGCGATGCGCTCGGTCTCGCGCCGGCCTTCCTCCTGCGCGGCGATCTTGAGCCGCCGGACTTCCCCTTCGAGGCCCGACATCTTGGCCTGGGATTCTCCGGCCTTGGCCTCGGCCCCGGCCCTGTCCTCCTCAGCCTGGCGGATGGCCCCACCGATGTCAGCCGACCTTTTGGCGAGCATGGCCTTGAGCGGCTTGCGGACGACGAAGGCCAGGCCCCCGAAGAGGATCAGGAAATTGACCAGTTTGCCGAGGAAGTCCATGGTCGCCGACACTTGGCCGCTCATTCCCCAAGGATCCTTTTCTCGATGGTCTCGGCGATCTCCGCGGTCCGAGCGTCGAGCTCCTTCTTGAGCACCTCCATCTCGCGGAGAAGCTCCTGCTTGGCCTTCTCGACCTCGGCCCGGCCTTCCGCCTGGACCTCGCGGACGAGCCGGCTCTTTTCCTTGAAGGCTTCGGTTTCCGCCGTGCTTCGGATGGCCTCGGCGGCCGCCCGGGCTTCTTTCAGGCCTGCCTCGACCCGGCGGAGGTCGTTCTCGTAGGAACCCAGGGCCGCGGCGGCCGCGGCCTTGTCCCTGGCGATCCGTCCGGAGCGCTCGTCGAGGATGCGCAGGATGGGCTTGAAGAAGACGCGGGTCAGGACGAGGACGAGGACCCAGACGATGAGGAAGATGACGATGGCCGTGGCGTTAGGAAACTGCATCAGGCGTCTTTCCCAGGCGGAAAAGCAAAGGAAACTGTAACACGTCCGCCGCGAAATTTCAATCGCCGGGCGCTGCCCGTTTTGGCAGTGATGGGAGCCATGCATCTCCCCCGGCCCCCCGGGCACCAGTCCCGGCGGTTCCCCCGCCGCGGAAGCGGCGGGTCCCCCTCCGCTACGGGGGCTATGCATGGCTCCCATCACTGCCCGGGCATCGCCCCTGCGTCGGCAGGGAGCGGCAGGGAGCGAACTCTTGGAAGTGACCAGCAGAATTGTGGCAGAGCGGCTCGAAGCCACAACTCTGGTAAATATCATAATAGAGTCTTGGCAGTTGAAGCGCCGCGGAGTAGCTCAGAGCCACGCTTTTGGTAGATATCTGAAGAAAAAAGGTCGCAAATAGGGGACATATACCGGGTACGCGTCCCCTGTCTTTCTAGTCAAAAAGTCGCAGGCGCTTGACTTCGCCGATGAGGAAAAGCGAGCCGGCGATAACGACGGGGGTTTGGCCGCGCGATTCGGCCAGGGCCAGGCGGACGGCCTTGCGCGTGTCCGGTTCCAGGAGAACGCGGCCTTTGAAGGGCGGGGCGGCGGCGGCAAGCTCTTCCGGCGCGGCCGACCGCTTGTAGGGGACGCGGGTCAGAATGACCGTCTCGCAGAGGGGGAAGAGGAGCCGGGTCATGGAGCGGATGTCCTTGTCCTGCATGGCCGCGAAGACGAGGACGACGGAACGGCCGACGGTTTCCCGGACGTAAGCGGCGAGGGCCTCGGCCCCCTCGACGTTGTGGGCCCCGTCGAGAAGGACGAGCGGGCGCCGGCAGACGGTTTCGAGGCGGCCTTCCCAGCGCGTCTCGCGGACGGCCTTGACGATCTTGCCCTTGTCGACGGGCTTCCAGGTCCGGGAAAGGACCTCCGCGGTCGCGATGGCCACGGCGGCATTGTGTCCCTGATGCCGGCCGGCGAGGGCGGGGGAAAAAGCGTAGCGGCCGCGCTCTCCCACGTAGAGAAACCGGTAGCCCCCGGCGACGGGCCGGGTCTCGAGCGTCCTTCCCGGGCCGAAAACCTCGATCAAGGGCGCTTCGCGCTCCCGGGCGACCCGGCGGATCTTCCGCAGGGCCGCCCCTCCCCGAACGCCGCAGACGACCGGGACGCCGGGCTTGATGATCCCGGCCTTCTCGAAGGCGATCTTCTCGAGGCTCGAGCCGAGGTGCTTCTCGTGGTCCTTGGCGATCGTCGTTATGACCGAGACGAGGGGGCGGACGACGTTGGTCGCGTCGAATCGGCCGCCCATCCCCACCTCCAGCACGGCGACGTCCACCTTCGTTTTGGCGAACTCGAGAAAAGCGAGGGCCGTTAGGACCTCGAAGTAAGTCGGATGGTAAGCGAGGCGGCCCTCGGCCATCAAACCGTCGATCGCCGCCCGGAGCCGCGCCAGCCGTTCGCGGAACCGCCGCGGCGGGATGGCCGCGCCGTCGACGCGGACCCGCTCCTCGACCCGGGCGAGGTGCGGCGAGGTGTAGAGGCCCGTTCTGAACCCCTGCGCCCTCAGGACCTCGGCGAGCATGGCCGAAACCGAGCCCTTGCCGTTCGTTCCGGCGACGTGGACGGACGGGAAACGGGCATGGGGGTTCCCAAGGGCCCGGCAGAGCGTCGCGATGTTCTCGAGTCCGAGCTTGATGCCGAAGTGCTGGAGGCGGCCGAGGTAGTCCCGGCACTCGGACGAGGTCATTGAGGCCGGTTGAGGAAGAGGCGGAGAGCCTTGACGAGATAGGGCTTCAGGTTCTTCCGCTCGACGATGTCGTCGATCATGCCGTGACTGAGCAGGAACTCGGACCGCTGGAAGCCCTTGGGCAGCTTCTCCTTGATCGTCTGCTCGATGACGCGGGGACCGGCGAAGCCGATGAGCGCCTGGGGCTCGGCGACGTTGATGTCGCCGAGCATGGCGAAGCTGGCCGTCGTGCCCCCCGTCGTCGGGTCGGCCAGGACGGAGATGAAGGGGATCTTGGCTTCCCCGAGGCGGGCGATGGCCGCGCTCGACTTGGCCATCTGCATGAGCGAGAGCATGCCTTCCTGCATGCGCATGCCGCCGGAGCAGGAAACGATGATCACCGGCAGGCCGTCTTCGAGGGCCCGCTCGCAGGCCCGGGCGATCTTCTCGCCGACGACGGAGGCCACGCTGCCGCCGAGGAACCCGAATTCCATGGCCAGGATGTAGGCGGGAACGCCGCCGATCGTCCCCCGGGCCGTGACGATGGCCTCGGCGAGGCCGGTCCGCTTTTCGTTCTCGGCGATCCGGTCGACGTAGGGCTTCGTGTCGACGAAGTGCAGGGCGTCGACGGCGTGGAGGTTGTCGTCGAGGACCTCGTAGGCGCCGTCGTCGAACAGCATCCGCAGCCGTTCTTCGGCCGAGATCCGGAAATGGAAGGCGCAGGAGGGACAAACGGCGAGGTTGTCCAGGATGTCCTGCTTGTATAGGATCCGCTGGCAGTTGTTACAACGGGTCCAGAGGCTTGTCATGGGCGTTTTCCTTTGTGCACCGATTTTCCTTCCCCGCGCGGGGAAGGATGTCCCAGGCCGCGGCGGCTCAAGGCTTCGATGACCGTGTTGGAGTCCGGGAGCGCCTCGTCGAAGTCGTCCTCTTCGTGGAGGAGCCGCTTGATGGCGCCGACGAATACCTCGGGGTCCACGGGTTTCTCGAAGAACTCCGCCGCGCCGAGCGGGCCGAGCGCCTCCCGCCGGAACTGGGGCCCCTTGTAAAGGCCCGTGATCATGACCACGGGGACCCGGCCCTCGGACTCCTGGGTGATCCTCTTGGTCAGGTCGAAGCCGTGCATTTTCGGCAGGATCGCCTCGAGGACGACGAGGTCGGGCTTTTCCGCGCGGTATTTGTCGTAGGCGGCTTGACCGTCGGAGGCCTTGACGACATGGAATTTATGGGATTTCAACAACTTGGAGAGCTTTTCGAGGCTCTCCGCATCGTAGTCGACAATGAGGATTTTCTTTTCGGCCATGGCTCGGATGCCCCGAAATTGTACGAGAATACCCCTCCCTTGTCAAACCCTAAGCTCCCCGCTTGTTCGGGGTTAACCCTGAGCAGGGCTTACCAGTCCCGGTCCTGGCTGGACCGGGGCCTCGCTTCTCTTCCCCGCCTTGAAAGGCGGGGCTTAGCGTCGGCGAACGGGTCAAACCCTGGAATCGGGGTCTTCCCCAGGGGCGCGCGGGTGGAGGGCCCGCGCCCGGCTATTTATGCCGGTTTTTCAGGGCCAGGAAGGCCGCCAAGATGCCGGCGGCTCCCAACACGAAAAGGAGAATTTTTTTGAAACGCATCGTCCTTATTCCTATATATAAATCCGGAGGAGATTATAGCTTTTCGGCCCCCGGGCCGTCAACATGCCATAGCCCTTTCCGGCGAGCCGGGCCGCTCCGCTTTATTGCCCGGCCGAAAAACGCTATGATGAGCCCGTGCCCATGAAGAAATCGCGGCGCCACGCCCTCGGCCAGCATTTTCTGGCCAGCCCGGCCGTTCTGCGCAAGATCGTCGGCGTCATCGACCCTAAGCCTGGTGACGTCCTGGTCGAGATCGGCGCCGGCCGCGGCGTGCTGACGGCCGCGCTGGCCGAGACCGCCGGCCGGGTCATCGCCATCGAGAAGGACGAACGGCTCATTCCCGCACTCGAAAGCGGCAGGCCGGCCAACGTCGAAGTCATCCATGCCGACGTCCTGACCGTGGATTTCCGCGGGATGCTCCGCAAAGCCGGCGTCCCCACGCTGAGGATCGTGGGCAACATCCCCTACTCGATCTCCTCGCCGCTCCTCTTCCGCCTCCTCGACGACCGGGAGCTGTTTTCCGACTGTGTTCTTCTTCTCCAAAAAGAGGTCGCCGAGCGCATCACGGCCGGGCCGGGCTCGAAAAACTACGCTCCCCTCGGCATTCTTCTTCAGAACGAGTTCGAAGCCCGAGTTGCGTTTAGCGTGGCGCCGGGGTCCTTCTCGCCCCCGCCCAAGGTCCAGTCCGCGCTCCTCACGCTCCGCCGACGGCCGGCACCGCTCCACCCCGGCGCCGCCGACGAGCCCTTCCGCATGTTTCTCAGGTCCGCTTTCGCCGAACGGCGCAAAATGCTCTGGAATAATCTGGCCCACCGGTCGACGCCGGCCGCCCTCGCCGCGGCCTACGCCGCCTTTGGCATCGCCCGGAACGTCCGCGCCGAGGAACTCCCGGCCGACTCGCTCTTTGCTCTCTTCCGATCCCTGGACTCCTGATCCATGCCGGCTTTGCCACCGGCTTTGCAGTGCCGGTGCTGGCAACCGGCAGCACTGCCGAAGGCGGTGTGTCGCCTGTTCGAGCGAGGCCAATGGCTTATGAAGCCGCGACTTCAGCTCCAGACTTCAACCGCCGGGAGCATCCCGGTCTTTCGGAGGGGAAGAGGATGAATGGACGAGGTTTTCTCTCAGCGCCCGGAAGACCTTCCGTATTTCTTCCGAATCTCGGTCTCTGATAATATGCGTCAGGTAGTCGAGACGCCGGGCGGTTTTTTCAAGCTCGCCCAGCGTGTGCGGATTGAACAGGATTTCTGACAGCAAATTGTCGTCTTCCGATAAGACCCCTCTTGCCACCTCCAAGTGCTTCCGGAACGTCGTCCCCGGTACGGTCCGGACATCCACGCGGGAAGCAAAAACCATGGAGGAAATAAATGGCAGGGAAAGAGAATAGGCCATCAGCCGGTCATGTTCTGCAAACGAGTATTCATGGAGGGCGATTTCAAACCGGAGGAAGAAGCGGCGGAAAAAATCAGCGCCATCTGGATCGGACTCTTCGATGATTATGCCGTTTTCCTGCCGCACCCGCTCCATATCGGAAAACGTCGGGCCGAACATGGGATGGATGGAAACAAAGCGGAAGCCGGATTCAGCGTAGTAGCGCGGGATCTCTCCTTTGACCGAGGCCATGTCGCAGAGGAGACACTCCGGACCCAAGAAAGGAACAACGGTCCGGAAAACCTCGATGGTCAAGCCGAGAGGCACGGCATTGACGAGCAGATGAGGCCTAAACAAAGAGAGATCCCTGAACGAGTCTAAGCGCACAGCGCCCGGAAAACGTGCCATCCGGGTTTCGTCCAGGTCATGGACGGCGAGGGAATGATCGTCGACGAGGTTCCTGGCAAACCAGGTTCCCATCCTTCCAAGTCCTACAATCGCGATTTTCATATTTCCGCCCCCTTGTAGCAGCCGAGGCACCGGTACTGCGTCGTTTCCTTCTCCACCTTTTCCAGCAGGTCTCGGACCCCGGCATCATCGTCCGAGCCCTGAAAATCCAGTAGAAAACCATATTCTCCCGGCTGTTCGGGGAGGGGGACCGAAGCGATTCGGGTCATGTTCAGGCCCGCGGCCGCGAACAGTCCGAGGACTTTTTGGAGCGAGGCGGTCCGGTGCGGTAATGAAAAGGCGACCGAATACTTGTCTCCTTTTATCCCGTTTGGTCCGCCTTTGATCACGACGAATCGGGTGAAGTTAGGGGGGAAATCTTCGATATTCTCCTTGAGAATTTCGAGAGGGTAGAGCTGGGCCGTAAGACGGCCGGCAATGACGGCCGCCGCCCTCGGACGTTCCCGGACAAGCCACCTGGCGGCGCCGGCCGTGTCGTAAAAGGGCCGCGGTTCCAACATATTCCTCTGGATGAAAGACCGGCACTGCTCCAACGCCTGAGGGTGAGAATAGACAATCTTGACCTCACGGTGATCCGTCTCAGGCAGGGTCATCAGGCAATGATGGACCGGGAGGGTCGTTTCGCCGACAATCCGCAGGTCGGTCCTCATGAGGATGTGGCTTACGTCGGCGACCGCTCCGGCCAGGGAGTTTTCAACGGGTACGATACCCAGGTCGAAAATCCCTTTTTTAACCCCGTCGAAGACCCCTCTGAAATCCGGACAGGGAATAGGAATGATATCGGGATCATATGATCTCAAAGCCTGCTCGCTGAAGGCTCCATGCTCTCCCTGAAATCCTGCCAGCCGGAGCCTTTGTTCCTGGAGGCGGCGGCTTTCGGCGATAATGGTCTCGAAGAGAGATCCGACAAAACCCGGGTCCACGAAACCGTCGGCTCGGGCTTTCATGTTCTGCAGGATCTCCCGCTCTCTCTCCGGATCACGAACGAATCCCTTCACCCTCCCCGCTAAAAGAACGAGCTCGAACCGGTTGCGGAGGCCGGAGAGGATCTCCGCGTCGATCAAGTCGATCTTGTTTCGGATATTTTCCAGGTCCATTATTCCTCCTGCTGCTCGGGAGCCCGAACGGCGGGACGCCGGACGGCTGGGCGGTCTGCCCGTAAGCTCCGGCTCCGAAGCCAAAGGTCCGCGAGAACTACGGCCGTCACCGCTTCCCGGACTACGGGAACGCGCAAGGCGATGCAAGCGTCATGGCGCCCGCCCACCGTCAAAGAGACCGGCTTCCCTGTCCGAAGATCTATCGTTTGTTGAGGCTTGGCGATGCTGGCCGCGACCAATCCCAGTGTCAGCCGGCCCGAGAAATGGCCTCCGCCGCGATAATCATTGAACCCGAAGAACTTATCGTGCGCCGCCCAGTCGGCGTGGCCCGGCCGCATGATCTCCACGCCCCGCTCCGACCCCAGGGCGGCCACGGCCGCCGGGATAGCCGGGAAATCGGGGAAGAGCGCCCTGTAAAGATCGAATATCTTCCGGTCCACAAGCAGGATCGCGGCCCGTCTGTCGCCGATATAGGACGCCAGGTTCTTTATTGTCTCACCGGCGTAAACCCGGCACGTTCCCGTGTGTCCCCGGAGCACGAGCGGGTTCACCGAATTTCCTCCATGAACAGGACCAGCGAGCGGACTTTCTTCACGAGCGAGGCAAACTGGGCGGGCGCCAGCGCCTGGTCTTTATCGCTCAGAGCCTCAGGCGGATTCGGGTGCACTTCGACCATCAGGCCGTCGGCTCCCGCAGCGACCGCGGCCAGGCTCATGGGTTGGACGAGGCTCACCCGTCCCGTCCCATGCGACGGGTCGACGATGACCGGGAGATGGGTGAGTTCTCTGATCGCCGGGACCGCGCTCAGGTCGAGAGTGTTGCGGGTGTATGTCTCGAAAGACCGGATGCCCCGCTCACAGAGGACGACGTGGGGATTCCCTTCGTTGAGGATATACTCGGCGCAGTTGAGCCACTCTTCTAAGGTCGAGTTCATCCCTCTCTTCAGCATCACGGGCCGCCGGGTCTTTCCGACTTCTTTGAGGAGAGAAAAATTCTGCATGTTCCTGGCTCCGATCTGAAGGATATCGGCGTACTCGGAGACCCAAGAAACGTCCCGGGTGTCCAGAACTTCGATGATGATGGGAAGCCCTGTCGCCGTCCGTGCCTTTTCCATGATCTTCAGGCCCTTGAGGCCGAGCCCCTGAAAAGCGTAGGGTGAGGTCCGGGGTTTGAAGACGCCGCCCCGGAGGAAGTCGCCGCCGGCCTCCTTGACGATCCGGGCGGTCTCGATCAACTGCACTTCGCTCTCGACGCTGCAGGGCCCGGCGATGATGACGAATCCAGCCCCGATGTGGCTCTCCCTCACCGGGATGATGGTCTTCGTTTTCTCTCCTTTCGCGGCCAGCTTCAATTGTTTCATCATCGACGGTCCTCCTAAACACACAACTCCCCCCTCCTGGTGAACACCGGCCCTTGGGGTTTTCGTATTGGGGGGTTGGTTAGGAAACCTCAGAGGCCGTTACCCCGTGGCCATAATAATAGTACCGCCACGGAGCCCTGAGGCTGGATCTCTGAGAAACTGTTTCCTTTACCATTGAAGTCGGAGAGGATGCTACTCCAGACATGGGCTGAATGTCAACATCGCGTCCCCTATTCAAAAGGAAAAACCCCGGGCGAATGTGTTATAATCCGGCCGTGAAAAAGCGGAAATCGAAGGGCGCGAACGGCAAGGACGGCAAGGCCCAGCCGAAAAAGCACGGCCTGGCCGTCGAGATCACGGGGGTCGTCCTCATCTTCCTGGCCCTGTTCGCCCTCATCAGCGTCGTCAGCTACAACGCCAAGGACCCGTCCTTCGCCAACATCCCGCCTCCCGGCCACGGGGTCCGCAACTTCGCCGGCAGCGTGGGCGCCTATTTCTCCCAGGCGCTCCTGTGGTGCCTGGGCCTGGCCGCGTTCTTTTTCCCGTGGGTGCTCGGCTACGCCGCCGTCCGGGCCGTGCTGCGGGGGACGTCGTCGCATCTCCTCCGCCGGCTGGGCTCCATCACCCTGGCCCTCCTCATCGTCTGCCCGTTCTTCGCCCTCGTCTTCCAGAGGTTTCCCTATCGGGGCGACGTCATCCCGGCCGGCGGGATCACCGGCGACCTCCTCCTGAATTTCCTCGAGCGCTACCTCAACACGGTCGGCTCGTTCATCTTCCTCCTCGCCGCCGCCGCCCTCTTTCTCCTCTTCTCCACGCGCTGGTCCCTGGCCAAAACACTCCGCTTCGCCAAGGGGGCCTTCGACTCGACGGCCAAGGAAGTCCGGATCAAGGTCACGGACTATCAGAAATCGAAGGCCAAGGACAAGATGCGGGAGCAGGTCCGCCAGAAATACGCCCCCCCGGCCGATCCCGCCGACTCCGGACCGGCCGGGGCGAAGCCCGACCGCAAGGCCGAGCGGGAGGCCGAGCGGGAACGCCGGCGCCGCGAGAAGGAAGTCCGCAAGCCGTTCAAGAGCGAGCCGCCGGCCGCCAAGCCCGCCGCGCCGGCGCCGGAGAGGCTCCTCTTCCCCGACCTCGGCAAGAAGGGCGAGTACCACTATCCGCCGTTCACGCTTCTCGAACCGGGCAAGCCCGCCGAGAAGATCGACAAGAACGAGCTTTTCGACAAGAAGCGGCGGATCGAGGAGAAGCTCAGGGAATTCGGCATCGAGGGCGAGGTCCGCGAATACCATCCGGGCCCGATCATCACGACCTTCGAATATTTCCCCGCCCCGGGGATCAAGGTCGCCCAGGTCGCCAACCTGGGCGAAGATCTGTCGCTCGCCCTGGAGGCCGAGTCCGTCCGCATCCAGCGCATCCCGGGCAAGTCCTCCCTGGGCATCGAGATCCCGAACTACAAGCGCGAGATCATCAAGCTCCGGGACATCATCGAGTCGGAGAAGTTCCAGAGCGCGCCGTCCAAGCTGACCTTCGCCCTGGGCAAGGACGTCCACGGCGGCGTGACCATCACCGACCTCGCCGTCATGCCCCACCTCCTCATCGCCGGGTCGACGGGGACGGGAAAAAGCGTCGCCCTCAACGCCCTGATCGCCAGCCTCCTGTACAAGGCCACGCCGGAAGAGGTCAAGCTCGTCCTCATCGATCCCAAGCGGCTCGAGTTCTCCCTCTACGAGGACATCCCGCACCTCCTCTGCCCGATCATCAACGACCCGAAGAAGGCCCACGTCGTCCTCATGGACATCGTCCGCAAGATGGAGGAGCGCTACAAGAAGCTGCAGAGCATCAAGGTCCGTAACATCGACCAGTACAACACGCAGATGAAACAACTCATCGCCGAGCGCAAGGGCCAGCTCACGGACGAGGAGAAGGAGAACATCCAGCCCCTCCCCTACATCGTCATCATCATCGACGAGCTGGCCGAGCTGATGATGGTCGGGGCCCAGGAAGTCGAGTTTTTCATCGGCCGGCTGGCCCAGCTGGCCCGGGCCGTCGGCATCCATCTGGTCATGGCCACCCAACGGCCGTCGATCGACGTCATCACCGGGACGATCAAGAACAACTTCTCCTGCCGCATCGCCTTCCGCGTCCCGTCCAAGGTCGACTCGCGCATCATCATCGACACCATGGGCGCCGACAAACTCCTGGGCATGGGCGACATGCTCTTCCTGCCGCCCAACTTCCCGAGGCTCGTCCGCCTCCACTGCGCCTTCATCTCCATCCCGGAGGTGCGGCGCCTGGTCAAGCACGTCAAGAGCCAGGGCACGCCGACCTACGACACGCGCATCCTCCAGGTCGTGCGCGGCGACCCCGACCATCTGCTCGAGGGCTTGGGCGAGAAGGACGAGCTCTACCAGAAGGCCGTCGAGACCATCCTCAACAGCGGCCAGGCCTCGGCCTCCTACCTCCAGCGGCGGCTGAAGCTCGGCTACGCCCGGGCGGCCCGGATCGTCGACCAGATGGAGGGCGAGGGCATCATCGGGCCTTCGGAGGGGAGCAAGCCCCGCGAGATCCTCGTCGACCGCAAGGAGTTCTTCAAGGAGCAGGCGCGCGAAAAATCCCGGAAGCAGGACCGGGACGAGGACGGCTGAGCCCGGCGGCTTGCGGAATCCCGGCGCCTGCCGGTATAATGGCGCGAATGGTCACCCGGGACAAGACACCGCCGCCCGAGGATTCCGTCCTCAAATATCGGGCGGTCATCTCCTTCCGGGTCAGGAAAGCGCTCGGCGGCTCCAACCCCGACTGGGAGGACGTGGTCAACGAGATCCTGACTCAGACGGTGGCCAAGATCAAGAGCGGGGAGTTCCGGGGGGATTCCTCGATCGGGACCTTCCTCTACACCATCACCAGCCGGCGCATCATCGACTACATCCGCCAGAAGACGCGCGTCCTCAGGCACGCTCCCGAGCCCGCCCCCTACCCTGACCCCCACGACGAGATGGAGCGCCGGGAGAGGGCCAAGCAGGTCGAGCAGGTCGTGGCCGGCCTCAAGCCCAAGTTCCGGGACGTCCTCTACCTCTATTATTACCGGGAGCTGTCCCGGGACGAAGTGGCCCGGACCCTGGGCATCTCGCCGCGCCGGGTCAGCGAACGGGTCAACTACGCCCTCAAGCTCATCCAGAAGGCCGTCAGGAAATAAGGATGTCCGTTTCTCGCCGCGTTGAACGACTAAAACCATGAAGTCCCCGAAGGCTGCGGCCATGAAAAAGTGCAAGTACGAGCATTACATCGACGAATACCTCCTCGATAAGCTCAAGCCCGAGGACCAGACCGAGTTCGAGGAGCATTATTTCATTTGCCCGCACTGCTTCGAGAAGCTCGACCAGCAGAGCGAGATCGTCCAGATCCTGCGGAAGGAGGGGGTTCTCGCGACGCCCGAGGAGGGCTGTGAACACCCCCACCACAGGCCCGCGCCCTGGTGGCGCCGGCTCCTGGCCCGGCTGATGCGGCGCCGCTAGTCCTCGATCAGGCGATCGTCGGACTGGGAATACATCCGCCCCTCCGTCTGCTCTTCGAACCCCAGACAGCACATCAGCCGGCCGCACTGCCCTGAGATCTTGGTCGGGTTGATGACGATCTGCTGTTTGCGGGCCTTCTGGATGGTCACCGGCGCGAAGGTCGTCATGAAGCTCGAACAGCAGAGACAGCGGCCGCAGACGCCGAGCCCGCCGATCATCTTGGCCTCGTCCCGGACGCCGACCTGGCGCATCTCGATCCGCATCCGGAGCTCCTTGGCCAACTCCTTGACCAGCTCGCGGAAATCGATCCGGCCGTCGGCGGTATAATAGAAGATCCCTTTTTTCTCGTTGAAGAAATAGCGCACCGCGACGAGCTTCATGGGCAGGTTGTGGGCGGTGATCCGCTGGAGGCAGAGGTCGTAGGCCCCGGCCTCCTTCTCCCGCAGCCACTCGAACTTGCGGATATCGTCCGGGGTGGCCTTGCAGATGACCGAAACGGCCATCTTGGCCGCCTTGGGGTTGTGACAGCGCGTGCTCGTCTCGTCGACGACGACGGCCAGGTCCCCGCCGAGCTCGGATTCGATGATGCAGCGGTCCCCCACGTGGAGGGCCAGCTCCCCGACGCGGACGCGGACGAGCCGGCCCGATGTTTCCGATTTAACGCAGATGATGTCAGACATGTCTCAGTTCTCCGAAATTGGAAAAGAAGGTCGTCGCCAGAAGGCCCTTATTCAGGTTCTTTGGGAGCTCGGCCAGCACGAAATCGAGCTCTTCGAGGACGCCGAGGACACGGCGGACGGTCCAGGCCGCCGAGGCCTCGCGGAGCCGCGGTTCGAAATCCGGGTTGAGCAGGAACTGCGGGTCGCCGCCGAGCCTGAGGAGCAGGATGTCTCTCACGAAAGACGAGAAGATTTCGAGCGTCCGGCCGAACTCCTCCTGGACGGCCTTGGCGAGGGCCCCGAACCTCTCCAGGAACAAGGCCGAGCGGTCGCCCGAAGCGAGGGCTTCGAAGAGGGCCCAGGACTCCTCCTTGAGGCTCTGGACTTCCTCCCATTCGAGGTCCAGGGCCCAGTCGAGGTTCCCGTCGACGAGGAGGGCGAGGATCCGGGCCTGCTCCTTGCCGAAATTCCGCTCGAGGAGGATCTTCTCGATCTCTTCGCGGCCGATCGCCGAAAAGGCCAGTGTCTGACAGCGGGAGAGGATGGTCGGGAAGAGGAGGAAGGGGCTCGCCGTCACCAGGACGAGATGCGAATAGGGGGGCGGCTCCTCGAGGACCTTGAGCAGGGAGTTGGCGGCGGGGTCGCTCATCTCGGCGGCGTCAACGACGATGAAAACTCTTTTTTTCCCCGTCATGGGCCTGAGGTAGGCCATCTGCTTGAGGAAGCGCGTCTGCTCGATCTTGATCTCCTGCTTCTCCGCGGCGATGACCATGACGTCGGGATGGACCCCCTTGTCGATCGCCTCGCAGGAGGGGCACTCATCGCAGGAATCTGTGGTCAGGTTCTGGCAGTTGAGCGTCTTGGCCAGGGTCAGGGCCATGGCCTTCTTGCCGACGCCTTCGGGGCCGCAGAAAAGGAGCGAGTTCGGGACGCGAGTGCGCTCGAGGGCCAGCTTGAGGATCCTCTTGATCCGCTCGTTGCCCACGACATCCTTGAAGGCCATGTCCTCAACCGTCCTTCCTCCTCGGCGGCTTGCCGCCGAGGACCTTTTCCAGGTACCGTCCCGTGTAGGAGCCGGCCGCCGCGGCGACCTCTTCCGGCGTTCCCTGGGCCACGATCCGGCCCCCATCTTCTCCCCCTTCCGGGCCCAGGTCAATAATATAGTCGCAATATTTTATGACTTCAAGGTTGTGCTCGATGATGATGACCGTGTTTCCGAGCGACGCGAGCTCGGAGAGGACCTCGAGGAGCTTGCGGACGTCGTCGAAGTGGAGGCCGGTCGTGGGCTCGTCGAGGAGATAGAGGGTCCGGCCGGTCGCCCGCCGCCCGAGCTCTTTCGTCAGCTTGATGCGCTGGGCTTCGCCGCCCGAGAGCGTCGGGGCGGGCTGGCCCAGGCGGATGTAGCCCAGGCCGACCCTTTTCAGGGTGGCCAGCTTCCGCTTGAGCTGGGGGTAGGCCTTGAGGAGCTCGTAGGCGTCGTCGACCGTCATGGCCAGGTAGTCGGCGATCGTCTTGCCCTTGTAGGTGACGGCCAGGGTCTCCTTGTTGTAGCGTTTCCCGCCGCAGCGATCGCAGGTGACGAAGACGTCGGGGAGGAAGTGCATCTCGATCTTCTTGACGCCGGCGCCCTCGCAGTCCTCGCACCGTCCGCCGGCGACGTTGAAGCTGAACCGGCCGGACGCGTAGCCGCGCGCCCGGGCCTCCGGGGTCCTGGCCAGGAGGTCGCGGAGGGCGGTGAAGAGCCCCGTGTAGGTCGCCGGGTTCGAGCGGGGGGTGCGCCCGATCGGCTTCTGGTTGACGGCGACGACCTTGTCGATGCCGTCGATGCCTTCCATCTTCTCGTGGGCTCCGACGCGCTGACGGGCCTTGTAGAGCCGGTTTTCGAGCGCCTTGTAGAGGATGTCGTAGACGAGGGTGCTCTTGCCGGAGCCGGAGACGCCCGTCACGGCCGTCATCACGCCGAGGGGGATGCGGACGTCGATCCCCTTGAGGTTGTGCTCGCGGGCCTTGTGGACGACGAGCCAGCCGGCGGGCCGGCGCCGGGCGGCCGGGACGGGCACGGTCTTCTCGCCGCGGAGATACTGGGCCGTCAGGGAATCGGGGGAGTCGAGGATGGCGGCGAGCGGGCCTTCGGCGACCTTGAAACCGCCGGCCTCGCCGGCCCCGGGCCCCAGGTCGAGGATGAAGTCGGCGGCCCGGATGGTCTGCTCGTCGTGCTCGACGACGATGATCGAGTTGCCATCGTCGCGGAGGCTCCGGAGGAGGCTGATGAGGCGCCCGTTGTCCCGTTGGTGGAGCCCGATCGTGGGCTCGTCGAGGACGTAGAGGACGCCGCGGAGGCGGGCTCCGACCTGGGCCGCGAGGCGGACGCGCTGGGCCTCGCCGCCGGAGAGCGAGGAGGTCGTCCGGTTGAGCTGGAGGTAGGACATCCCCAGCTCCTCCATGATGGCCAAGCGGGAGGAGATCTCCTTGAGGATCTTCCCGGCGATGAGGGTCTCCGCAGCCGGGAACTCGAGCTTGGCGCACGCGGCGAGGAGGTCGCGGATCGGGAGCTCGCCGATCTCGTGGACGTTCCGGCCGCCGACCCGGACCGACAGGCTCTCCTTTTTCAGCCGGGCGCCGCCGCAATCGGGGCAGACGGAGTCGGTCAGCTCGACCTCTCCCCATTCGTTGCGCGTCGTCTCGTGGCCGAGCCCGTGGCATTTCGGGCAGGCGCCGTACGGGCTGTTGAAGGAGAAATTGCGGGGCTCGAGTTCCGCCAGGCTGACTTCGCAGTAGGGGCAGAGGAGCGTCAGGGAAAAAAAGCGCTCCCGGCCGGCGTCGCCGACGACGAGGACCTCCCCCTCCGACACCTCGAGGGCTTTTGCGACGGCCTCGCGGAGGCGCCGCTCGGAGTCGGGGCCGACCTTGATCGTGTCGACGAGGACCTCGATCGTGTGCTTGCGGTTCTTCTCGAGCGGGATGTCGTCCTCGAGGTCGCGGAGAGTGCCGTTGACGCGGGCCCTGAGGAAGCCCTTTTTCCGGAGGCGCTCGAAGAGGCGCTGGTATTCGCCCTTGCGCCCCTTGATCACCGGGGCCAGGATGCGGACCTTCTCGCCGGAGGCGCTCTCGGCGATCCTCTTCAGGATCTCCTCGGGGGTTTGGGAGCTGACGACCCGGCCGCAGCTCGGGCAGTGGGGCGTCCCGACGCGGGCGAAGAGGAGACGGAAGAGGTCGTAAACCTCGGTGATGGTGCCCACGGTCGAGCGCGGATTGGCCGAGATCGTCTTCTGGTCGATCGAGATGGCCGGCGAGATGCCCTCGACGGACTCGACATCGGGCTTTTCCATCTGGTCGATGAACTGCCGGGCGTAGGCCGAGAGGCATTCGATGTAGCGGCGCTGGCCCTCGGCGAAGATGGTGTCGAAGGCGAGAGAGGACTTGCCCGAGCCGGATGGGCCGGTGACGACGATCAGCTTGTTCCGGGGCAGCGACACGTCAATGTGCTTCAAATTGTGTTGGGCCGCCCTCTTGATGCGTATTTCGGCGAGCATAACCGATCTATTTTATCACAAGCGGAGTTTCTTTTCGTACTCTTTGGACTTCTAGGCTCGGGGCGAGCCAGGAGCGACCCCTTGACTACGAGAAAAGGACGGTTTCTAGAGCGTCCATATGTTATGACCGGTGTCCTGCGTCTGGGCGTTGGCATTCTCGGGAGTATTGACATTGTATATATTATGTAATAAGCTCTCATCGAAAACGATCGAATGGGATGAGGCCAAGAATGCGCTTCTGAAGCGTTTGCGCGGGATCTCCTTTGAGGAGATCGTCGAGACCCTCGCCAAGGAAGGCCCGTTATGGATCAAAGAACATCCAAGGCCCGAGAAGTACCCAGGACAGAAGCTGTTCGCGGTTTCGATCGAGAGCTATGTTTTTATCGTCCCCATCGAGGAAACAGATGAAAAGATCATCTTCAAAACGATCTATCCTAGCCGTAGGGCGACCCGGGCGCACAGAAAATCGCGAGGGAAAAATGAAGGTTGAATTCCGTCGCAAGAATTTTTTCGAACCGCTGGACGAACAAGAACGAGATATCCGTGCCGCCTTAGAAAAGGATGAACTTGTGCCGATCCCTAATGAGGAAGAATCGAAAGAGATGCTCGTCCGGGCAGCGCGGGTGACCATCGCCAAGAACCGACACATCAGCATCCGCCTGTCGGAGAAGGACCTGATGCGGCTCCGGGCCAAGGCCCTCGAGCTGGGCCTGCCGTATCAGACTCTTATCGGCTCGATCCTCCACCAATACGCCGAAGGGAAGGTCAAGGCTTCGTTCTAGAAGAGCGGACCTTTCCGGGCGTGCCCCCGATTAAAAGGGCTAATACGGGTGGGCCATATGTCCGCGCGGCCATATCTCGATAAGCTTTTTCCCTATCGGCAAATCTGTGAGGTCAACTATCGCTTGACAAATATTGCTCTACTGTACTATATTAGTATAGCAATGAGCGAATCAGAAGGACCTTTCCAAATCAGGATCGACGCTAAGTCCGCTGTCCCGGCTTATGAGCAGATCAAGCAGGCCGTCAAGCTGGCCATCCTATCCGGGCGCTTGAAAGACGGAGAGCAGCTCATGACTCTCAGAGAAATGGCCCTTAAGCTCATGGTCAATCCCAACACGATCATCAAAGTCTATGGACAGCTGGAAAACGAGGGTTTCATTTATTCGCGGCCCGGAGCCGGATATTACATCAGGGTCGACCCGGCGAAAGTTAGTCAAAGCAGACGCGCACTTTTTAGGGAGGTTACCCGGGGCTATATTTCTAAAGCCTTGCAGCTTGGTTACTCAGCCGAACAAATACTCCGGGAGGTCACTGTGTTGACGAATGTCGGCATCCCCACTGCAAGGAGAAGGGATCAGAAAAATGATCGAAATTCGGGGGCTGTCCTTTAGCTATGGAAAGACGAAGGTTTTCAAGGACTTCGACCTCAGCATTCCCGAAGGTCAAGTCTGTCTTGTCACCGGTATTAACGGCGTTGGCAAGAGCACGCTCTTGCGGCTCATGGCCGGCGTCCTGAGACCGGATAAAGGCGAAATCCGATACGATGCCGGATTGGGTGTCGATCCGCGGCGAAAGCTCGGTTTCATCTCTGACGCGTTGAGCCTTTATGAGAGTTTGAATGTTGCTGAGGCCATCGGACTTCACAAGTCTGTCTATGGTCTTTCCTCATTTGACGACTCACTCGTCCAGCACACGAAAATTGGCTACGGCCAAAAGGTCCGCGAGCTTTCGATTGGCCAGAGAACCATTTTCCATCTAAGCCTCATCCTTTCCCTCGATCCCGAGGTCCTGCTGGTTGACGAGATCATCCACTCAATTGACGCGTACCTGCGAAGGATCTTCCTCGAGCGGATCGTTCAACTCCTCTCTACTCGTCGTATGACGGTCGTTATGGTCAATGTGAATTTCCATGACATCGAGCGCCTGGTCGAACGAGTCATCCTCTTGAAATCCGGCGAAATCACCGTCGATGAGAATATTGACGACCTCAAGGCCAAGGTAAAAAAGATTGTTGGGCAAAGCCAGCCAACCTCTCTGAACGTTCTTTCCCGAATCGACTATTCGGACCACTCCGAGTTTTTCGTTTACCCTTTTAATGATCGTCTCCGAGAAACAATCGAAGGCGACGTATTCGATCTCAATTTGACCGAAATCGTCTCGGCCTTTATAGGAGGCGAATATGCTTAGAAAAGAAGCCAGGGACGCCCTGAAAAGATTCATCGAGTCCCTAGTAGCCCTTCTTATCATTCCTTTCATCTACATAGGAGACAAACTAGTTAGGAAGATAGGTCTCGACTACGCCAGCCTTATTCAGACGGGGTTCTTTATCACGCTCGTTATCTATGCCGTCTATGCCGGAGCGACAATCTTTCAATCCGAGAGAAAAGACCGGGCGTTCGAGTACCTGTTCTCTCTTCCGCTGACCCGCAGGAAAATCATCCTGGCAAAGGTTTTGCCTCGTCTCGGATTACTTTTATTTCTGGGTGGAGTAGCGACTATTGTTATTGGCCGCGGTCTTCAGAAAGAAGCCTGGATCGCTTTACTCGTTCTTTTCTTCAGCTCATTATTCCTGAGCATCGGGGTTTTCTCTATCGTAATCAGCCTATTTGGCGTCGGGCTCATGTATCTTATCTTTTTCCAAGGAGAGATTGTCTGCGCCTCCCTCCTTCTAAAGCTCGGGGTCAATTTTACAGGTCGCCATGGCCCGTTGGTCGCACAGTTGGTTTCCGCAGCAGTCCTTCTCGTTCCCTTTGGCATAGCCTTCTGGTTGACCTTCAAGAAAATGGACGTGAGACCAATCAAGCTTCAGATGAAGACATACTATTCCATTAC
>JBGOYY010000023.1:0-39314 GCA_041479905.1 Candidatus Aminicenantia bacterium | reverse complement strand
GGGCGACCTCATGGTCGCCGCCGAGAAGGTCACGCCCGAGATCATCAACTTCATGGCCCGCCACGGCCGCGGCCTCATCTGCCTGCCCCTGACCCGGGAGCGGCTGGAGGAGCTCCAGCTTCCCCTCATGGTCAGCGAGAACACGGCCCGCTTCCAAACGGCCTTCACGGTGTCGATCGACGCCAAGGAAGGCGTCGCGACCGGCATCTCGGCCAACGACCGGGCCAGGACCGTCCTCGCCGCCGTCGCCCCCGGAACGAAGCCCGAAGACCTGGCCCGGCCGGGCCACGTCTTCCCGCTCCAGGCCAAGGAAGGCGGCGTCCTGTTCCGGGCCGGGCAGACCGAGGCCGCAGTGGACCTGGCCCGCATGGCGGGCCTGACCCCGGCCGGCGTCATCTGCGAGATCATGAACGAGGACGGCTCGATGGCCCGCATGCCCCAGCTCGAAGAGGTCAGCCGCCGCTACGGCATTCCCGTCCTGACCATCGCCGAGCTCATCCGCTACCGCATGAAGCACGAAACCCTCGTCCGCAAGCTCGACGAGACGGACCTGCCGACGTCGCGCGGGCATTTCCGGCTCCACGTCTACGAGGATACGATCCGCGGCGAGCACCACGTCGCCCTGGTCAAGGGCGATGTCGGCGGGGGCGATCCCATCCTGGTCAGGGCCCATTCGCAGTGCCTGACGGGCGACACGTTCGGCTCGGCCCGCTGCGACTGCGGCGAACAGCTCCGCTTGTCCATGGAGCTGATCGAAAAAGAGGGCCGGGGCGTCGTGCTCTACATCCTGAACCACGAAGGCCGGGGGATCGGCCTGGCCAACAAGATCAAAGCCTACGCCATGCAGGACGAGGGCGCGGACACCGTCGAGGCCAACCGCCGGCTGGGTTTCAAGCCCGACCAACGCGACTACGGCATCGGCGCCCAGATCCTGGTGGCCCTCGGCATTCACAGGATCCGGCTCCTCACGAACAATCCCCGCAAGTTCGTCGGGTTGACAGGCTACGGCCTGGAGATCGTCGACCGCGTGCCCCTCGAGGTCCCGCCGAACGCCTGCAACCTCCGCTACCTGAAGACGAAAAAAGAGAAAATGGGGCACATCCTGGACCTGGTCTGAGGATGGACGAACGTCACCCGCCCGAAGAGAACGGTCCCTCCCGCATCTGCCGCGCCTTCCTCAACAAGCTCGCCCGAACCCCCGACAAAGCGAAGAGGCAGGCGGTCCTCGCGGCCTGCGCTAAGGTCCGCCTCCCCTGGGTCGAGGAGCTGATGTGGGAAGCGCTCGCCGACCCCAACGAAAGCGTGAGGGACCTCGTGGTGAAGGATCTCCGCTGCCGCGAGCCCCTGCATCTCGAGTTCGTTTTGAAACGGCTCCGGCTCCCGCCCTGGTATGCGCGGAGCTCCACCCTGAGGATCATCGGTTGCCGGCATATCCGGGAGGCCGTCCCGGAAATAGTGCGGGCTGTCGGCGACGCGAACGTCGAGGTCCGCCGGGCGGCGGCCGAAGCCCTGGGGGAAATGGGCGGCGACGAGGCGCTGAGGCTTCTCGTCGCGCTGAAGAAGGACGCCAATCCTTTCGTCAGGGCGGCGGCCGAGGAGGCCATCCGGAAGACGAGCGGAGTCCGTTTCAGCTAACTCGCGTAGCGGACGTCGGCGCAAGCCTGGCAGCACATCGGGTTCGACGTGCAGTTGTCCTTGTGATTATAGGGGGCCACGGGCGGGGTCGTCTTGTATTTGCAATGACACAAGAGGGTTTCTTCCGGACGCCCCTTGAAAAGAACCACCAGCTCAGGCGTCTGCCATTGTTTTTTCATGGGATCAAATCCTCCAAATACGCTTCCTTATTATCATCCTAGGCCGTTTTCAAGACCCTGTCAACCCCTGGACTCCCCGGTCCTGCCGGCTTCGCCACCGGCTTTGCAGTGCCGGTGCTGGCAACCGGCAGCACTGCCACCGGCTTGGCAGTGCCGGTGCTGGAGACCGGCAAGGACGGTGGCAAGGCCGGGGCTTGTTCGGGGTTAACCCTGAGCCGCGCTTTTCATCCCCGCCTTGAAAGGCGGGGATTCGCGTCGGCGAACGGGTCAACCACATTTTAGCCCCTCCGCCCGGGCGTGGGCGATGCGACAAAAGGCCTCGACGGGCAGGTCGAGCTCCCCCGTTTCGAGGTAGGCGTGGGCCGGGCACCAGAGGCAGAGGTTGACGACGGGGCATGTTCCGCACTTTTCCAGGTATTCCCGTCTGTTCGTCTCCCTTTTCAGGACCTCGGGGACGAACCGGGTCCAGGCGTCGGCCAGGCTCCCTTTCTTCAGGTCGTAGAGAAAATCGGGGTGGTGGAGGGACAGGCAAGGCCGCAGGAGCCCCTCGGGCCCGATGACGAAACTCCTCTGCCCCACGCCGCAGCGGAAGAGGTGCCGGCAGTCCGAAGCCGGCGCCTCCGGGGCGATGAGCTCGTCGCAGGCCGCCGTCAGGGCGCCGAAGCGCTCGGGGTCCAGCCGCTCCAGCCGGGCGACCTCCTCGGGGCTGAGCCGTTCCGCCAGGATGCCGCTGTTCCGGGCCTCGTTCCGGTCGAATCTCAGGTGGAGGTGGGGGTCGAAACGGTAATAATCCTTCGTCCGGGCCCGGCAAAAATCCCCGATCGCGGCGACTTCGTGCATGTTCGAGCGCAGGGCCATGGCCTTGAGCCGCACGCTGACGCCGCTTGCGAGCAGGCGGTCGAGGCCCTTCAGGAAGGCGTCGAAGGACCCCGGCGTGCGGGTCACCCGCTCGTAGGTCTCCTTCGTGACGCCGTAGACCGTCACCTCGATATCCCGCGGCGGGTATTTCTTGAAGAACCGGACGTGTTCCTCGTCGACGAGGGTCGCGTTGGTGAAAAGAGAGAGGAGAAGCCCCCGACGGTGCAGGGCCCGGTAGACGTCGAAGAAATCCTTCCTCAGGAGAGGCTCGCCGCCGGTTATCAGGCACCAGACCGCGCCGAGGGCCGCTGCCTCGCCGCCTAGGCGTCCGATCTCGTCGGCGCCGAGCTCGCGCTTTTTTGCCGCCCTGTCCCCGGCCGGGAGGTTGATGTAGCAGTGCCGGCAGTCGAGATTGCAGCGGGCCGTCATTTCGAAGTCGAAGCTGAAGACCGCCCGCCCACTCGCCATCTTCTCCCAAAGGGTGAATTCGGGGAGCGGCCGGCGGACGACGAATCGGCGGGACATCTCAGGCCCTCCCCTCGCGACGGGAGAAGAGGCGCCGGGCGCGCCGAAGGGCGCGGGTGAACCAGAGGGTCCGGGACAGCCGGGCGATCGCCGCGGTCCGGAACGCCGGCCCGACGGGACGGGCCCGGCCGCCGCGCTCGAGGCGGACAACCAGGCCCAGGATCATGTCCCGGGCGAGCGCGCCGTCGGCATCGACGGCGTTGTCCCCCTTGAGGAAATACCGGCCGGCTTCGACCTTGACGATGCGGTGGACCCGGACGCCGCTCGTCCCCGGCTGGACGAAAGCGGCCACGTCCCCCGGCCTCGGGTCCCGACCGGCGAGCGGGGCGACGGTGACCACGTCCCCGTCCCGGATGAAGGGATACATGCTCGTCCCTCTGGCCTCGAAGCGGAAGGGCTTTCCCTTGTCGAGGACCGCCCGCATCAGCCCGGCGAGCGACTCTCCCGAAAGCGGGAGTTCGCCTCCGGACGAGATGCGCGGAGAGGGCTTTTCGTTCATCCCGTTCACTCTTTCTCGACGACCATCTTCCTCACGAGGAGCTCTTCGAGGAGGCCGACGACATCGCCCTCGATGAGTCCGGGAGGGGCATTGTATTCCTCGGCCAGCTCCCGGACGACCACGGCCAGGGGCTTCGATCCGTCGACTCTTTGCCAGATATCGCGCCCGGTCTCGTTGAGCGTGAAGAGCTCGTCCTCAATGTCCCCGATCCCGGAGACGAGGGGGACAATGACAACCTCCCCTTCGATCTCCCGGACGACGACGTCCTCGGACGGCGCGTAAACCTTGTCGAGGTCGATCTTGTCGCTCATGGGTCATCTCCTTCGTTTCGTTCTCGCCGGCCCGTCGGCGACGGTCCAGGCCTTCTCCCCCGGCTCGAGAAGACCGGCCGCCACGGCCTGGGCGTGGGCGATGCCGCAGAAATACTCGACCGGCGTGTCCAGCGTCCCATGCTCGGCCCAGGACTTGGCCGGGCACTGCTCGCAAAGGCCCTTGAGGAAACACCGGCCGCAGCGCTCGAGGTAGGCCCGGCCGGCGGAACGCAGGTCCCGGACGGCCGGCAAGAACTCCGTCACCGCCTCGCGGAGCGAGCCGGCGGCGAGGTCGTAAACCGTGGCCGGATGCCGCAGCCCCAGGCAGTACTGGAGCTGGCCGTACGGGTCGACCGCGGCCGACCCGCCTGACGGCAGGCACGAGAAAAGCCGGCCGCCGCGGCCGCCTTCGGACCGGGCGCAGAGGTCCCGCCACTCCGTGACGGCTTCCTCGCCGTGACGCCGCGAGATCCGGACGAACTCATCGGCGTCCGTCCGCAGGCTCGAGATCTGATCGTTCTTCCGGCCCGGCCGACGGGAACGCAGGTCGAAGAGCAGGGCGTAGGACGGAAGCCCGGCCGAGCCGGCGAGGCCGGCCGCCCAGGCCTCGAATTCGTCCATCTCGCCGCGGCTGGCCGGAAGCACAGCGCCCTTGACGATGAACGGCACGCCGTTCTCCCGGAGGAGTCCGAGGCCGCGGCGGAAGGCATCGAACGAGCCGGGCGCCCGGGTCACCGCTTCGTAGGTTTCTTTTTTCATCCCGTAAACGGAAACCTCGACGGCTTCGAGCGGCGGCACGTCCTTGAGCAGTCGGGCCAGGCGGGGCGTCACGAGCGTGGCGTTGGTGAAGATCATCACCCTCAGCCCGAGCCGCCGGGCATGGATGTAGATCTCCTCGAAGTCGTCTCTCAGGAGGGGCTCCCCGCCGGTCAGCCGGACGACGAGACAGCCGAGGGCCGCCGCTTCGTCGAGGAGCTTCTTCCAGGACTCGGCGCCCCACTCCCGCCCCCGGGCTTCGCGGTCCCCGGCCGGCCGGTTGACCGAGCAATGGACGCAATCGTTGTTGCAGCGTTCCGTGAGCTCGATGTCGAGCCGTGTCAGCGCGGGCTTTCGGGACGGCCACAGTCGGGCCTCGCCGGAGCGGATCTTTTTGACGTAGGCCTTCGCGCTCATGGCCGCTCCACGAACTCTTCCAGGATCTCGACGACGGCCCCGCTCTTGTCGAACGAGAGGTTGTAGAAGGGAACTTCGCGGACCACGTCCTCGGCCAGGGCGAGGGCCCGCTCCCACCAGTCGGCCGAGACGAGAGGTCGGACGAGCCGGGGCAGAAAATCGCGAAGGATGGCCTTCGGGTCGTCGACGCGCTCCAGGCGGTTGACCCGGGCCTGGCGGAGAAAGAGTACGGCCCGCAGGGGCGCCGAACCGGGCGAGACGCGGCGGACCTCGCCGTGGTTCCAGGTGCCGTGGACGCGGAAGCCGCCGGGGTCTTTGCGGACGATCACGCGGTCGTCGCAGAGGACCTCGCCCCGCTCGCCGATGAGCTTGACAATGGTCGATTTCCCCGCTTCCGACGGTCCGGCGAAGAGAAGGCCCCGGCCCTTCAAACTGACCGCCGCGGCATGGACGAAGGCGCCGCCGAAGGCGGGCAGGAGCCGGGCTAGGATGAGCTGGTCCGATGGGAGGAGGGCCAGCGATTCCAGGCCGCCCCGCCGGAAGAGCTCGTCCGTCGGACTGTAGATGCGTCCCCGCGTGTGGCCATCGTTGAAAACCATGACCCGGTGAATGGTCGTGTCCGCCGGGTCGGGGGAGATCATCAGGTAGATCCAGGAAGAGCCCTTGCGGTAGATGGCCCAGGGCGGCTGCCGGAAAACCTCCCGGCCGAGGGCCGCGCCGGCGAGGTCGGGCAGGGAAAAATGATGGCGCAGAACGACGTCGGCCGGACCCTGGACGTCCGTCCGGAAAAGCTCGAACTTGGGCTCGAAGGTCGCGTCCGTGATGGGCAGGTCGGCTTCGACGTCGACCGTGAGGCCGGCGATCCGGAAACGGCGGCGGTTCGTCCGCAGCCAGTCCTCCCGGGACCGGCGCGTCTCCCGGGCGATCGCGCAGAGGTCGTCGACCTTCGCCGCATGGTCGCGGCATTCGAGATAGGCGTAAACGGGACACCATTTGCAGTCCGGCCGCAGGTCGCACGCCCCGCAGTCCCCGGCCCGGGCATTCGCCGGGACCGCGGCCGAGGCGAGGAGGGGAAGTCTCTTGTCCCAGGCCTCGGCGAAACTCATCGTCCTCAGGTCCAGGCGGAGGGCGGGATCCTTGACGAAGCCGCAGAAGCTCATCCCGCCGCAGGGGTCGACGTGGAAATCGCGCCGCCCGGCGAGGCAGTTCCCGTAGAGGCCGCCGGCCGCGGCCGGGGAGCCGCAGGACGAAGCCGCGTCATCCTCCAAGGCGCCCGAACCCGCGCCGTCGAGCTCGACGACCCGGGCCGGGTCCAATCTCTCGGCCCTGATCTCCGCGTTCTTGGCCGGGTCGCCGGACGCGGAGAGGTAGAGCCAGGTCGCGCCGAGCCTCCAACTCGGACTCCAGAACTCGGCCAGCCGGATCATCGCGTCGTATTGGGAAATGTTCGTTTTCATGGGGACGACCTGGACGCTGAACCCTGCTCCCGCCTCGCGAAGGTAGGCGACCCCCCTTCGCAAGGCTTCGAAGGAGCCGGGGTTCCGGGTGACGGCGTCGTGGACCTCGGCCGTGGCCCCATAGAGGGCGACGAGTTTCGTGCCTTTCCGCCGCAGGAGGCGGGCGATCTCCGGGGTGATCAGGGTCCCGTTGGTGTTCAGCGTGTACCAGGCCGATTTGGCCGTGATCTCGGCGAAGATCTCGGAGAAATCGGGCCGCAGCATCGGCTCGCCGCCGGAAACGAACCACTCCCGGCAGCCCATCGCCCGGGCGTCATCGACGAGACGGCGGATCTCGTCGGCCGCGAGCTCGCCGGCCGCGTCGTCCGAATCCGGGGCAAGCCGAAGCCAGCAGTGGCGGCAGTCGTTATTGCACCTGTAGGTCAGGTCGAGGGTCCCGCGCAGGGGGATCCGGGGCAGATGGACGACCTCTTTCCGGTTGACGTATCGACTCATGGGCGATCTTCCCGACGCGTGAACGGACTCCTCCTGATAAAACCGTCCGCCCGGCATTCTAGCGCGACGGGCGGCGCCGGACATGGCCGGGGCCGGGGAATCGGGGGGTGATTTTTGTCCTTCTCCCCTCCCCCCAAAGGGTGATAAAAGAGAGGCCGTCTCACCCCTCGGCCCGGGGCCCGGGAGTTTTTCCGGACTCGAGGATGAAGGTCACCGGGCCGTCGTTGAGGATGTGGACGTCCATGAGGGCTTGGAACGCCCCGGTCTCCACGGTCACCCCGAGGGCCTCGACGGCGCCGACCAAATGATCGAAGAGCTCGGCCGCCCGGCGCGGTTCCTCGGCTCCGTCGAAACTCGGCCGCCGGCCCTTGCGGACCGAAGCGGCAAGCGTGAATTGGGAGACGGCCAGGACCTCGCCGCCGACCGCGGAAAGAGAGAGGTTCATCTTGCCCTCGGCGTCCGGGAAAATGCGCAGTTCGACCGTCTTTTTCGCCAGGAACTCGGCATCGCTCTCGGTGTCGCCTTTTTCGACCCCGACAAGCAGGCAGACCCCGCGGCCGATCCGGCCAACCGTCCGCCCGTCGACGTCGACGCGCGCCTCTTTCACCCGCTGGAGCACGATCTTCATGACCTCTCCTTGCCCGCCGTCCTCTTGAGGATCCCGACCACGTTTTTCAGGTCGGCCGGGTTGAGAACCCGGAGGAGGGCCACATAAATGACGATGCCCGTTACGATCGCCGCGGCCAGCGCGCCCGCCCGGACGACGAAGGCCGCCCGCTCGAGCGCCGCGGCCGGCCAGAGAAGGCGCAGGGCCGTCCCCATGACCGCGGCCGCCGCCGCCGACTTCGCCGCCGAAAGGACCCACGGG
Source organism: Candidatus Aminicenantia bacterium (assembly GCA_041479905.1). Lineage (GTDB taxonomy): Bacteria > Acidobacteriota > Aminicenantia > Aminicenantales > Saccharicenantaceae > RBG-16-66-30. The sequence continues at coordinate 31,314 of JBGOYY010000023.1, read as the reverse complement.
CCCTTGCGGAGCGGCCCGACCTTGCGTTCGAGCCAGATGAAGAGAAGGACGAAATTGAGGACCTGCGACAGCGAGAGCGACAGGGCCAGGCCGCCGACCCGGAGCGGACCCATGAGCAGGAGCGAAACGGCCGTGTTCACCAGCATGACGGCGATCCCGATGGCGACGGGCGTCCGGGTGTCCTTGAGAGAGAAGAAGGCCGGAGCGACGACCTTGACCCCGGAAACGAAGGGCAGGCCGAGGGCGAAGAACAGGAGGCAGGACGCGCTCAGGGTCGTCGACCCCCGGTCGAACATCCCCCGTTCGAAGAGCGTGCGGATGATCGGCCCGTTGAGGGCCATGAGACCGGCCGCGGCGGGGAAAGCGACGATGGCCGTCAGCCTGAGGGAAAAGCCGACGGTTTTTTTCATCTCGCCGATGTCCCGGGCGGCGACCTGTTCGGAGAAGACCGGCAGGAGGGCCGCGGCGAGGGCGATCGAAAAAAGGCCGAGGGTCAGTTCCTCGATCCGCGATGCGTAATAAAGCGCGGAGGCGCTGCCCTTTTCGAGGCCGGAGGCGATCATCCGGCTGAGGGCGAAGTTGACCTGGTAGACGCTCGCCCCGAAGATGCCCGGGACCATGAGCTTTCCCACGCGGCGGACGACCGGGTGACGGAAGGAGATGCCGAAGGTGAAGCGCATCCCCTCCCGCCAAAGGAACGGGACCTGGAGGGCGAGCTGCAGCACGCCGCCGACGACGACCCCGACGGCGAAGACGAGCGCGGGCTCGCGGGAGCTCCCGGCCCAGCCGGTGACGGCGGCGATGACGGCGAGATTGAACAGGATGGGCGTCGAGGCCGGAACGAAGAACCGGCCGAAGGAGTTCAGGATGCCCGAGGCCAGGGCCGCCAGGCAGATGAAAAAGAGGTACGGGAACATGACCCGGGTCATAAAGATCGTCAGACCCCATTTCCCGGCGACGGCCCCGAACCCGTAGGCGATGACCTTGACCAGGCCGGGTGCGAAAAGGACGCCCAGGCCGGTCGTGACCGCCATCAACAAAGCGAGGTCCCAGAAAAAAACGTTCCCGAAGGCCCACAGCTCGGTCCGGCCCCGGTTATGCTTGAGCTCCGTGAAGGTCGGGACGAAGGCCGGCGTCATGGCCCCCTCGCCCGTCAGCCGGCGGAAGAGGTTGGGGATGGTGAAGGCGATGGTGAAGGCATCGGCACTATTGCCTGTGCCGAGGTAGTAGGCCTGAAGGAGGTCGCGGATGTAGCCGAGGACGCGGCTGACGAGGGTCGGAACGGCCACGGAGGCCGTGGAGCGGATCAGCCGGCTTTTATGGTCGTCGGATTCCATAGGGGTCTGCGCCATCCCGGCCCCGGGGCCGTTTGACTTTAGGGTCGGGATATTCTAACATAGGACCCTTTAAGAGGAGAAAAAAATGGCCCGTCACAAATCGGCGTTACGGCAGCACCGCCGCAGCCTCCGCAGGAAATCCGTCAACTCGCAGACGAAGTCCGCTCTCCGGACCAAGATGCGCAAGATCCGGGAAGCCATCGCGGATAACGACCGTGAAGGGTCCGTCCAAATGCTCCCCGGGGTCTTCCAGGCGATCGACAAGTCGGTCAAGAAGGGCGCCATCAAGAAGAACACCGGAAGCCGCTACAAATCCCGGCTCAGCCGGCAGGTCGGGTTCCTCACTCCCGCTCCGGCGAAATAATCGTCTTCTCTTTTCTCGCCAGGCAGTACTCCCTCAGGAATATTTCCAGGACCATCTTCGGGACGGCTTCGGTCGTCTTGAGGCGGACGTCCACCTTGCGGAGCTTGCCGAGGAGGGCGTTCATCTCGGCGGCCGAAAGCCCCTCCGCGACGCCGAAGAACTCGTCGAATTTCCGCCTGTAGAGGTCTCCGAAATTCCTGGAGATATAGGGGAAAAGATCCCGGAAGATCTCCTCCTTCGTCCGGCTTCTCTCCCTGAGCCGGGTTTGAGCGGCGAGAACGTTGCGGAAGAAGCCGGTCAGCCGGCCGACGATCTGCTCCGGCCTTTCGCCCTCGGCCAAGAGGTCGTTCAGGACAGCCGCCCCCTTGGCGAAATCGGCGGCGGCCAGGGCGTCGTCGAGCTCGTAGGTTTGGTAACTGCGCTGCCAGGCCGTGGCCTGGTCGACGTCGTCCTCTTCGATCCCCTTTTTTTCGCCGACATAGACGGCCAGTTTCTCGACCTCGTTCAGCGTCAGGCGGAGGTCCTGGCCGATGATCTCGAAGAGCCGCCTCTTGGCCCTCTCGGTCAGCGTTTTGCCGAGGGCGTTGGCCTTTTCCTCGGCTCGCCTCATGAGCGCGGCGGGAGGGAGCGGCTTCATTTCGACCACTGCGAAGACGCCCTTGGGCAGGGACTGGAAAAAGCGGACGATCGCGTCGTCCTTCCTGACCCGGCCGGCCCTGAGGACGACGAGGACCGTCCGGGACGGAGGCGAGGCGAAATAGTCCCGGAGGATCTTCTGGTCGAGGACGGACAGGAACTTCGCCCCTTTCCCCTCTTCCCCGTCCGCGTCGCCCTTCTTGTCCTGGCCCCTGTCCGAGCCCGCCCGGCGCTCCGGGATGCGGACGACGATGGCCCGCCAGGACGCGAAAAGGAAAGGGGCGGTCCGGGCCGTGTCGATGACCTCCCGCCATTTCGTTTCGTCGAGGTCCATGCGGGTGAGGTGGAACTCGTCGTCCGCCGAAGACGCCAGCGTCCGCTTGAGTTCCTCGATGAATTCCTCGGCCAGGAATGTCTCCTCGCCGAAGAACAGATACCCGGCGAGGAGCGATTCCTCGCGGAGCCCGCCGGCGCGGGACGGCCCGGCCATTCTAGAACCCCTCCAGGATGCTGACGACGAGGCTCCGGGCGAATTTCCCGGCGATCTTGTCGATGGCCTCGGTCTCGACGGATTCGAAGTTCGCGCCCGGCGGGACGTCGTACTCCTGCTGGAAGACGAAGGAGGGGTTCGAGAAAAGGGGCTTCGCCGAGGCCCGGTCCTTCAGCGTGACCTTGGCCGTCACGGTGATGTTGTACTTGTCGGCCTGGTTCCCACCGCTGAAGCCGATGGGCGTCGCGCTGAAGGACGTGATCTCCCCCTCGAGGACGGCGTCCGACCGGGCCGCGTCCGCCGCGACGGCGACCTTGCCCCGGACGACGAACTCGTTGATCACGGCGCGGGTCAGCTTGACGTCGAGCTCGAAGCGCGTCGTCAAGTTCTTGAACATGGGGATGCTCATCGTCTTGATCTGCGGCGGCAGAGAGGAGCCGGTGCCGCGCAGCCGGTAGCCGCAGCCCGCGGCGTAGAGGAGGACGGCGGCCAGAACGACGGCCGTCACGACCTGCCGATGCCAGGAGCTCTTCGTCTTCCAAGTCGCCTGCGGTCGAAAACGGGGTCCGGCCACGGCTCAGCTCACGATGTTGACGAGCTTGTTCTTGACCGAGATGACCTTGCGGGGAGGCTTGCCGCCGAGGACCGCCCGGATCTTCGGCAGGGCCAGGGCCGCCGCTTCGAGCTCGGGCTCCGGCAGGTCGGGGATCACCTCGAACTTGTCCCGGAGCTTGCCGTTGACCTGGACGATGACGGTGGCCATCTCTTCGCGGGCCAGCTCGGGGTCGTAGACGGGCCAGGCCGAGCGCATGAGGAGCCCCTGGTGACCGGTCCTCTCCCAGAGCTCCTCGGCCAGGTGCGGGGTGAGGGGCGAAAGCAGCCGGACGATGGATTCGAGGGTCAGGCGCAGGGCGGCCCGGCCGGCCGGAGTCTCCCTCAGCCCGTCCCGCTCCTTCTTGACCAGGTTGTAGAGCTCCATGATCGAGCTGATGGCCGTGTTGAGGTGGAAACGGACGCCGATGTCCTCGGTCATCTTGCGGATCGTCTGGTGCGTTTTCTTGACCACCCGGGACACGGCGCCCCCGGCGGAGGCCGGGACGGCCCCCGCACCGGCTGTCGCCGGCGCGGTGCTGGGACTGGCGGCGAAGAGGTCGATGTTCTCATGGACGATCGTCCAAACGCGGAGGAGAAACCGATAACAGCCTTCGAGGCCCTCCTCGGCCCAGGCGAACTCCCTGTCGGGCGGCGAGGCGAAGAGGATGAACAGGCGGAGAGTGTCGGCCCCGTAATTTTTCAGGATGTCGTCCGGGTCGACGATATTGCCCTTGGACTTGGACATGGCCGACCCGTCCTTGGTCACCATGCCCTGGGCCAGGTAGTGGGGGAACGGCTCGGAGATCCCGGCGAGACCGAAATCCCGGAGGACCTTGGTGAAGAACCGGGCATAGATCAGGTGGAGGATGGCGTGCTCGACACCGCCGATGTAGAGGTCGACGGGAAGCCACGCCTTCGCGGCCTCGGGCCGGAAGGGCAAGTCCTCATCTTTGGGCGAACAGTAACGGAAAAAGTACCACGAGGAATCGACGAAGGTGTCCATCGTGTCGGTCTCGCGGCGGGCCGGGCCTTGGCACTTCGGGCAGGTCGTCTTGACGAAGCTTTCCTGGCGCTCGAGGGGCGAGCCCTCTTCTCCCGTGAGCTTGACGTCGAAAGGAAGCTCGACGGGCAGGTCGCGGTCGGGGACGCCGACGATGCCGCACGTTGCGCAGTAGATGACGGGGATGGGCGTGCCCCAGTAGCGCTGCCGGGAGATGCCCCAGTCGCGGAGCCGGAAGACCGTGCTCCGGCGGCCGAGGCCCTTTTCTTCGGCGTATTTCCCCATCTCGTCCATGGCCTTTTCTGAGGGAAGGCCCGAGAAGGGACCCGAGTTGACCAGGATACCGACGTCCTCGAAGACCTCGGCGGGCTCGGCGTCGAAGGAGCCGCCGGCCTTGTCTTCGGGCACGATGACCGTGCGGATGGGGATGCCGTAGGACCTGGCGAACTCGAAGTCGCGGGCGTCGTGGGCCGGGACGGCCATAATCGCGCCCGTCCCGTAATCCATCAGGACGTAGTTGGCGATCCAGACCGGGACGAGCTCCCCGGTGAACGGATTGACGGCTTTCTTCCCGGTGTCGACGCCGTCTTTTTCGGTCTCGCCGATGTCCCGTCTCTTTCGCATCTCGGCGACCGTCCGGACGACCCAGGCGCCGATCTCCTTTTCCTTCGGGCCGGCGACGAGGTCGGGCACGATGGGGTGCTCCGCCGAGACGACGAGGAACGTGGCGCCGCAGATCGTGTCGAGGCGGGTCGTGAAGACCTCGATCGTCTTTTCGGTCCCGTCGAGGCCGAAACGGACGTGCGCGCCCGTGCTCCGGCCGATCCAGTTCTTCTGCATCTCCAGGACGTGCTCGGGCCACTTGCCGAGCTGGGCGTGCCCGGTGAGAAGCTCGTCGGCGTAGGCGGTGATCTTGAGGAACCACTGCTCCATCTTCTTCTGGGTGACCGGGGTGTCACAACGCCAGCAGCCGCCGCCGACGACCTGCTCGTTGGCCAGGACGGTCCGGCACTGGGAGCACCAGTTGACCCAGCTCTCCTTGCGGAAGGCCAGGCCCTTTTCGAGCATGCGCAGGAAGATCCACTGGTTCCACCTGTAATAATCGGGCAGGCAGGTGTTGACCTCGCGGCTCCAGTCGTAGCTGAAGCCCATCCTCTTGAGCTGGGCCCGCATGTGGGCAACGTTGTCGAGGGTCCACGTCCGGGGATGGGTGCCGTTCTTGATGGCCGCGTTCTCGGCCGGCATGCCCAGGGCGTCCCAGCCGATGGGGTGGAGAACCGAGTAGCCGGCCATGGTTTTCTGGCGGGCGATGACATCGCCGATCGAGTAATTACGGACGTGGCCCATGTGAATGCGGCCGGACGGGTAGGGGTACATCTCCAGGCAATAGAACTTCGGCTTGGAGGGGTCCTCGACGGCTTCGAAGGCTCGTTTTTCCTCCCAAACGCGCTGCCACTTGGCCTCGATATGCGCGAAATCGTAGGCGTCTGTCATGGTCCTTTCAATCCTCTCAGAAGCGGGTTTTCATCTTAGATTCATCCCCCCCTAAAGTCAAGAAGGCCTCAGGATATCGTCTCCGTCCGCGCGGTGATTCTTAACGCTTTTCCGGTCCGGATCCGATGGGAGGAGTCCGCGTATCCGTCCCGTAAAAGCTAAATCCCCGCTTTATGCTCCCGTCGACGATACCCCTCGGCCTCAGCTCAGCGGCCGTCTTCGTTCGCTGCGGTGATTTTTCACCCCGGTCCGTGCGCCGACCTCGGCGCCAAAACAACTCACTTGGCGTGCGCTACGCCAAGTTCAAACACATTTTGGCGGTTTCCCCTGAAACTTTCCTCGGCCGGCACGCGTCCCGGCTAAATCACCGCTTATGCTCACTCCGACGATCCCCTCGGCCCTGGGCTTAAACGGATGTTCCCCTTTTATTCTCCGTTTTAGCACGGGGGCTCTGGATGGTCCCCATCACAGCCCGGGTGGCGCCAAAACCACGCCTGCACCGGCAGGGAGCGGACTCTTGGGAGCGACCGGCAGAAATGCGGCGGAGCGACTCAGAGCCGCATTTCTGGTAAATATCTTAATAGAGCCATGAGTGAGTCTTGGATCTCAACGGGCAGCCGCTCCGCCCGATCTGCCCCCTCGGCCCTTGGCTATTAGAGGTCGTGGAATAAATCTAAGCGAATGGCTATACTGAGGGGAACACGGACCGAACCATGCCGATACTCGAAGTTCACGACCTCTCGGCGGGATACGACGACGGATTCGTCATCCACGACATCTCCCTCGCGATCGAGCCCGGGGAATTCGTGGCCATACTCGGCCGGAACGGCTCGGGCAAAAGCACCCTGATCAAGGCCGTCCAGAGCCTCCTCGGGAACGTCCGAGGGCGGGTCGTTTGCGACGGCGACGATGTTTTCCGGATGAGCCCGCGGCGGCTCGCGGCCAAGATCGCCTACGTCCCCCAGCTGGCCGAGCCTATCTTCGAATACGCCGTGGAAGAGATCGTCCTCATGGGCCGCTTCGCGAGGCAGGGGCGGCTCGAGAAGGCCTCCCCCGCCGACATCGCGGCCGTCGACGAGGCCATGCGTCTGACCGATGTCGGGAGCCTGAAGGCGAAAAGGCTTTCCCAGTTGAGCGGCGGCGAGCGGCAGAGGGCTTTCATCGCCCGGGCCCTGGCCCAGGACGCTCCCGTACTCCTGCTCGACGAGCCCAGTCTCCATCTCGACATCAGCTACCAGGTCGAGGTCTACGGCATCCTCAAGGGCCTCCAGAAAGACAAGGGCAAAACCATCGTGGCCGCCGAGCACAACATCACCCTGGCCGCGGCCTACGCCGAACGGTTGATATTCCTGAAAAACGGCGCCGTCGCGGCCGAAGGCGCGCCCGGGGAAACGATCTCGGCCGCGAACATCCGGGAGATCTTCGGCGCGGAGGTCGACATCCGCGCAAACATCCGAACGGGACTTCCGGAGATCTCGCTGGCCGCGGGAGAAAGGCGCGAATGAACGCGGCGAACACATCTGGGGACATGTACCTTTGGTACGTGTCCCCCAAGAACAAAGAAAGGGGACACGTACCAAAGGTACATGTCCCCGCTCGGGCGCCCAGCCCGACGAGTCCCCCCACATGGGGACGTGTCCCCTTGTTAGTGCTTGTCGTGACGGCTCTCATGCTCATGGCGGCCGCTCCCTCCCCCCTCGGCGCTCAGTCCGGCCCCCAAGACCTCAAGGACGATCTCGGCCGGCCGTTTCCCCTGCCCGAACGGACCCCGGATCGGATCGTGTCCATGGCCCCGAACATCACCGAGATCCTCTTCGCACTCGGCCTCGGAGACCGTGTCGCCGGGGTGACCCGCTTCTGCGACTATCCGCCGGAAGCCCGGTCCATCCGCAGGATCGGCGGCCTCGTCGACCCCAATATCGAAGTCATCCAGTCCCTCGACCCCGGCCTCGTTATCGCCTTCCGCGGGAATCCCCTTCGGCTCGTCGACCGGATCCGGAAGCTCGGTCTCCCCGTCTTCGTCCTCGACATCGGCCAGGGCCTCGAGGCCCTGTTCCCCCTCATAGCCAAAATCGGCCGGGTCACCCGAAGCGAAGAGCGGGCCGCCGCGCTGGCCGCCGGCCTGCGGCAAAGGCTCGAGGCCGTGGACGCGGCGATGAGCCGGGTCCGGGCCCGGCCGAAGGTCTTCGTCCTCCTTTACGGCCAGGGCCTCTGGACGTGCGGTGGCGAGAGCTATGTCGACGACCTCATCCGCCGGGCCGGCGGGACGAACGTCGCTTCGTCCATGCCCAAGAAATGGGTCCTCTACAAGCGCGAGCAGATCCTCGAGGACGACGCGGACGTCATTTTCATCCTGGCCCGCTCCCGGGAGGATTTCGCGACAGGCAGGGACTGGCTGCAGAAGAAGGCGCACGTGGAGAGCGTCGCGGCCGTGAGATCCGGGAGGATCTTCGAACTCGACGAGAACGCGGCCAGCCGCTTCGGTCCCCGGTTGGTAGACGTCCTCGACCGGATGGCCCGCCTTCTCCACCCGGAGCTTTTCGGAGAATGGCCATGAGCCGGAAAACCGGACGCCGGCTGTTCTGGGTCGTCTGCCTGGCCGCCTGCCTCGCCGGCTTTCTCATCTCCGTCCTGACCGGCCCCGTCAAGACAACACCTGGAGATCTGCTGCGCTTCATCCAGAGCCACGACCGCGTCCAGGCCGCGATCTTCATCGACCTCCGCCTGTCGCGGGCCGTGCTCGCCTTCCTCGTCGGGGCCGCCCTGGCCCTTTCCGGGGCCATCCTCCAGGGCTATTTCAGGAACCCGATGGCCGATCCGTTCGTTGTCGGCGTCTCGTCGGGGGCCTCCCTCGGCGCCGTCATCGCGGTTTCGCTCGGATTCGAGGCCGTTGCCTTCGGTTTCTCGGGCCCCGGCCTCCTGGCCTTCATCTCCGGGTTGGGGATCGTTTCCCTGGTCTATGTCCTGTCCTTGCGCCGGGGCGGATTCAAGATCGAGACTATTCTCCTGACCGGCATCGCCGCCGGCGCGCTGGCCTCGGCCCTGACGTCGTTCTTCCTCTTCATGCGTTCGGACTCCTACGACCAGGCGGTCTTCTGGCTCCTCGGGAGCTTCCAACTCGCCGAATGGCGACAGGCCGCCACGATCGCTCCCTGGTTTGTCCTCTGCTTCGTCGCGGCCCTCTGGCTGGCCAAGGACATGGACCTCCTCGCCCTGGGCGACGAAGCCGCCCAAGCCCTGGGCTGTCCCGTACGGCGCGTCAGGAAGGCCTTCCTGGCGATGTCGGCTCTCCTGGCGGCGCTCTCCGTGGCGGTGAGCGGGGTCATCGGATTCGTCGGCCTGGTCGTCCCCCATTGGGTCCGCATCCTGATCGGGCCCGGCCACCGCGCCCTTTTCGCATCGTCCGCCCTGGCGGGCGGAACGTTCCTCCTCTATTGCGACCTCCTGGCCCGCAACCTCCTCGCCGGCGAGCTCCCGATCGGCGTCATCACGGCGGCCGTCGGCGCCCCGTTCTTCCTCTATCTGCTTCACAAAAAACGTTAGAAAAGAGGGACAGCCCTCATTCAGGGCAAAGAAAAAGAGAGATGGCCCCCGAATGAGGACAGTCCCTTTTTCCCGCGCAAAACCAAGAAGGGGGACACGCCCTAAAGGGCCTTTACCGGGCCCTTTAGGACATGTCCCCTCTCCGTCTCCTCTCTCCGTCGGCGTCGGGGAGATGCCCGGAGGAGGCCGCTGAGGGCTGAGCGGGAACGGGTGGAAGAAGCGAGACGCGTACCGCTTCTTCAGAAGCCGCCCGGGCAGTGTTGGGGGCCGTACATAGGCCCCGTAGCGGAGGAGGCCGCAGGCACAGGGGCTGAGGGGGTCATCGGAGTGAGCATAAGCGGTGATTTAGCATTCCCGGGACGGATACGCGGACTCCTCCCATCGAATCCGGCCCGGGAAGGCGTAAAAATCACCGCAGCGAACGAAGATGATCCCCGAGGCCCCACCGCGGCCGACGGAGCGGCGCGTCCCGAGGCCCATTTGAACTCTGGCGCCTCGGTTGCCGTATTGATAAAATGAGGCCCCATGAATTTTTTCTTTGTCCGCGACCACCGCCATCGCCACCGCTTCTTCTCGGCCGAGCCGCTCGGCCCCCTGCCGGCCAAGTTCTCGCGGTCGCGCGCGATCTGGGAGACGGCCAAGAAGAAAGTCACCGGCCTCAACCCCCGCATGCTCCTCCAAGAGCAGGCCTTCGAGCACGGCGGCCGAGGCGGAGACAGGCCTCTCCGAATCCTCCACTCGGGCCATTCCGAAGACAAGGCGATCCGGACGCAATTTTTCCTTTTCCTCCAGCGCCAGCGGACGCGCCATATCCTCGTCCTGGCGGTCGAAGCCCTCTTCCTGCCCGTGAGCGGCCTGGCCGCCATCCTGCCCGGGCCGAATATCTTCTTCTACTTCTTGGCCGTCCTGATGGTCATCCAATGGCAGGCCCTCCGCGGCATCACCCGTTTGATCCATAAAGATACCGAATTCGCCCCCGACCCCCTGCTCGCCGAGTGGGAAACCGCGGTCGACGCCCGCGCCGAGACCCGATTCCCGGAGCTCCTCGCCCGCCTCGAGAGGGCCCACGGCCTCCCGGCCGCCCGCAAGATCCTTTGGAATTGACAAACTCCGTCAATTGGCTTAGGGTATAGGTACCATGACGCTGACCCTGAACCAGGTCTTGGGGATCATCTTGACCATGGCGGCCGTCGTCGCCGTGACCTTCCTGGCGCTCTTCCTCAACCAGCTCCGCCGCACCGCCCGGGAAGGCGAGAAAACCCTGGCCAAGGCCCAGGAGATGATGGACGGGATGAAGGAGATCGAGGCCAAGATCAACGCGAGCCTGGACAACGTCGGGGAAGTCCTGGCCACTTCGAAGAAGGCGATGACCGGACTCTCGGAGGTCATGTTCTTCCTCACGTCCAAGGTCATCCGTCCCTCGGCGAGATACTGGCCGTTCCTCTTTCCGCTGCTCCGCCTCGGCCTGCAGCAGATGAAAAAAAGAAAGGAGAAGAAGGATGGGTGATAGCAAAGACAATCATTTCTGGGATTCGCTTCTGACGTTCATGGCCGGCGCGGCCACGGGCTTCATCGTCGGCATCCTGTTCGCCCCCGCAAGCGGCAAGGAGACGAGGAAGAAGATCAAGGACCAGGCCGCCAAGACCGGCGAGGCGGCCAAGGAAAGCTACGAGAAGATCGCCAAGGAAGCCGAGAAGGGCATGCGGATGGTCAAGGAAAAAACGGGCGAAGGCGTCGATGCCATCCGCGATTTCATCGAGAAGAAGAGGGAGGAATTCCAGCATAAGGCCGGGGCCGAAGAGGACAAGTAGCCCGGTCCCGACGCGCCGTTCCCCTTTTTCCCGTTTATTCGATTTGCCTTCCGCGCCAGGGGTCTGTATTTTTCCCTCCGCGCGCACTATAATGAGGTGTCTTAAAAAAGGACCGAGGTGGTTGATGAAGAAACAGCGCGTTGTCATCCTGCTCGCGGCCGTCCTGGCCGGCCTGCCGCCGGCCGTCCGGAGCGTCGACCTGAAAACGAGCCAGCGGATCGACGCTGAGATCGAAAAAAACAAGGCCGAGATCGTCAAGATCCGGCGGTTCATCCACATGAACCCCGAACTCGGCAACCGCGAGTTCGAAACGGCCCGCCTCATCAGCGCCAAGCTCGAGCCCCTCGGCTTCGAGGTCCGGACCGGCGTCGCCAAGACAGGCGTCGTGGCCGTGCTCAGGGGAAGCCAGCCCGGGCCGGCCGTCGCCGTCCGGGCCGACATGGACGCCCTCCCCGTCCAGGAGACGACGAATCTCCCCTTCAAGTCCCTGAACCCGGGCGTCATGCACGCCTGCGGTCACGACGTCCATTCCTCGATCGTCCTTGGGACGGCCCTCGTCCTCAACGCCCTCAAGGACAAGCTCAAGGGGACCGTGACGTTCCTCTTCCAGCCGGCCGAGGAAGGCGCGCCCGAGGGCGAGGAGGGCGGGGCGGACCTCATGGTCAAGGAAGGGGCCCTGGATAATCCTTCCGTCGGCGCCGTTTTCGGGTTTCACGTCTGGCCCGAGAACGTCGGCACGGTGCTCGTCGCGGCGGGCAACGTGACCGCCGCGGCGGACACGTTCACCATCACGGTCAAGGGGAAAAGCGCCCACGCCGCGCGGCCCCACGAGGGCATCGACGCCGTGGTCATCGCCGCCGAGATCGTCACAGCGCTCCAAACGGTCGTCAGCCGGGCCTCGGACCCGACCGATCCCGCCGTGCTGACCATCGGCACCATCAACGGCGGCGCCCGGCGGAACATCATCGCCGAGCGCGTCGTCCTCGAAGGGACGGTCCGGACGCTCAGCGAAACCAACCGGAAAAAGATCCCTCTGCTCATGGAGAGCATTGTCAGGAACATCACCGGAATGTACGGCGCCGACTTTCAGTTTGAGTATAAAGAGGCCCTCCCGTCCGTCTTTAATAATCCAGAGCTTGCCGCCGCCATGGCCCCGACCCTGATCAAGCTCCTGGGGAAGGACAAGACGCTCGAATGGAAGCCGCAGATGATCGCCGAGGACTTCGCCTACCTGGCCCGGAAGGCCCCCGGCCTCTACTTCTTCCTGGGCGTCAAGAGCCCGGCCCAGGCGACGGCGGCGCCCCTCCACAGCTCCAACTTCAACCCGGACGAGAGGAGCATCCCCCTGGGGATCAGGATCCTCAGCCACCTCCTGCTCGACGCCCTGGACGGCCAGAGCGCCCTCGCTTCCGGCGGGCCCGGCCGCTAAGAACCAGCCCCTTCCCTTTTCTGTTCCTGGCGGCCGCCCTCGGCCTGGGGATCTCCGCGGCCTCGGCTTTCCCCATTCCGCCCGGCCCGGCGTGCGGTCTGTCGCTTATTCTACTTGCCGCCGGATGGCTCGCGTTCGCCCTCCGTTACGACCGGACGGCCGTCTTTTTTCTCCTGGCCGCCGTCGCCGCCTCGGGCGCCGCGCGCCTGGCCCTCCATGACCGGGAATACGAACGCAATCCTCTCCATGCTCATGAAGCCGGCGACTACGTCGACGTCGCGGGCCGGCTGTACCGTTCACCCGGCCGCGAACCGGACCGGGACGTCCTATTCATCGACGTCCGGACGGTCGGAACGGGAGGCGCCGAACGGCCCATCCGCGGCCATCTCCGGTTGAGCGTGCCGTTCGCGCGGGGGGCCCGCCGCCGGCTCGATTTTCTGGTCGGGGACGAGATCCGGGCCTCCGTCCGGCTGAGCTCGGGAGGCGCTTTCCGGAATTTCGGCGCCTTCTCGTACGAAAGATATCTCCGGGGAGTGAACATCCACCGGAGGGCCTCGACGAAAACGTCCCTCCTCGTCAAGCGGACCGGGACCGCCCCGGCCGGCTCGGTCCGCGCCCGGATATCCCGCATCCGGTGCGGCATCCAGGCAGAGCTCGAACGGCGGTTCCCCGCGCCCGACGGGAACGATATCTCGCCCACGGGGGCCGTCCTCGAGGCCCTTCTCCTCGGTGAAGACGGCCGTTTGGACGAGGCGACCGTCGAGAACCTCCAGAAGACGGGCCTCTACCACCTGTTCGCCATCTCCGGCGGGCACATCGCCATTCTCAACGTCCTCCTCTTCTCCCTCTTCCGGCTGGTCCGGATGTCCCCGCGGGCCTCCCGCCTGGCCCTGGCCGCTTTCCTCGTCTTTTATACGATCCTCGTCGAGGGCAGTCCCTCCGTCCTCCGGGCGACGTTCATGACCCTGGCCTATCTCACCGGGCGGCTCCTCTGGAAGGACGTCCACGTCTTGAACACCATCTCCGCGAGCGCCCTCTTCCTTCTTCTCGTCAACCCCTCGAGCCTCTTCGATGCCGGCTTCCAGCTGACCTACGTCGCGACCCTGTCCATCATCCTCTTCACGCCGCCGTTGCTCAAAAAGCTGCCGCGGCTGCCGCTCAAGGCGACCGAGCTCGCCTGCCTTTCCGTCGCCGCCGCGCTGGGCGTCGCCCCTCTCATCGCCAGGAGCTTCAACCGCGTCACGCTCTCGTCCCTTCTTCTGAATTTGGTCGCCATCCCTCTCGTCGGCCTGATCATGGGTGTCGGCTACGCCTTCCTGCCGTTCGCGGCGGCATTCCCCGCTGCGGCGGGGCCCCCGGCCGCGGTCCTCGGGTTTCTCGTCACCGTCTTCGGCAGGGTTTCCCACGCCCTCGACCCCTTCCCTTTTCTGTCTTTCCGGGTCCCGACGCCCCGGGCCGGGATCGTCTTCGGCTATTTCCTGTTCCTCGGGACGAGCCTCGTCCGGCCTCGTTTCAGGGGACAGCGTGTTTTTGTCGGCGCCGGCTTCTCCCTGTTCTTTTTCGTCCTCGTCGTCTCCCCGTTCCGTCCGGGGTCGCCCGAGCTGAGGGTGACCATGATCGACGTCGGCCAGGGCGAATCGCTGCTCGTCGAATTCCCGGGACGCCGGACTATGCTCATCGACGGCGGCGGCCTGGCCGCGAGCTCCTTCGACGTCGGGGAAAGGGTCGTTTCCCCGGTCCTCTGGAGGAAAGGGATCAAGAAGGTCGATTACCTGGTCCTCACCCATCCCCACCCCGACCACCTCGACGGGCTCGTGGCCGTGGCCAGGAACTTCCGGGTCGGGGAATTCTGGGAGGGTTGGCCGACCCGGGTCGATGGGCTTTACGCGGACCTTTTAAGGGCCCTGCCGTCCGGGGTCATCAGGCGTCGCTGCGGCCGGGGCTTCCGCCGTCGGGAGGGCGAGGTGTCGATCGTCGTCCTCCATCCCGAGATGCCGGCTGTCGCCGGCATCTCGGGATGGAGGGCGGCGGCGGCCGGCCCGGGCCCGGTCGCCGCCGGGAATGACGACTCGCTCGTGATCAAGATAGCTCTGGGCCGGACGGCGTTCCTCTTGACCGGGGACGTCGGCGCCGGCGCGGAACAGGAGCTCCTCGAGGCGGGCCTCGACCTCGGGAGCGCGGTCCTCAAGGCCGGCCACCACGGCAGCGCCTCGTCGACATCCACGGCCTTCCTGACGGCCGTCCAGCCGAAGGCGGTCCTCGTCTCCGCCGGCGAAGGCAACACCTATGGTTTCCCCAGCCCCGAAGTCCTTGGGAGATGCCGGAGCGCGGAGGCCGAGGTCTTCCGGACGGACATCGACGGCGCCGTCGAGATAAGCGCCGACGGGCGCAGGCTCCTAGTCCGGAAGGCGGCCGGATCCGCGGCCAAGAGGGACGCGGACTTCCGTTTGACACGCACGACTAAATCTATGATAATCGGTTTAGATTAGAGGAGCATCACGGCCATGGGAAAGAAAAGAATCCTGGTTTCTCTTTTTCTCCCCCTGCTTCTGGCTTCCTTTCTCCAGTCCCAAAGCCTGGCCGACCTGGCCAAGAAGGAGAAGGTACGCCGGGCGGCCCTGAAAGGCAAGGGGGGCCCGGTGACCACGAGCGCGGACCTGGCCAAGGTGAAGAGAAGGCCGGCCGTCGAGTCGGCGGGGCAGGAACAGACGGCCCAGGCCGGGCAGGCCGCCGTCAAGGCCCAGCCGGGAGCGAAGCCGCCGGCCGCCGGCCAGCCGGCCGTAGCAGCCGCCGAAAAGCCCGCCGAAGAAACCCCGCCGGGCGAGACACCGGCCATGTCCGAAAAAGAATTCCTGGCGAAACAGGCGGAACTCGGCGAGACCTCCAAGCAGAAGCAGGAGATGGTCGACCTCCTGACCCTCAAGCTCAACTCCCTCTATCAGGAGTTCTTCGGGCTCGACAACGTGAAATCCCGCGAAATCCTCCAGATCCAAATCAGCGACACCTACGACAAACTCCTCAAGGCCGAAGCGGAGGCCAACAAGGCGAATAAGGACCTCGAGGATTTCTCCGCCAAAACGAAAAGGGAAAACATCCCCGACATCTGGATCAAGTAGTGGAATCGCTCCGCGCGGACAAGCGCAGGCCGACCGAGCTCCGGCCGCACAAGATCAGCGTCGACTACATCGACTTCGCCGACGGCTCCGCCCTGATCGAAGTCGGGCGGACGCGCGTCCTGGCCGCGGCCACGATCGAAGAGCGGGTCCCGCCCTTCCTCAGGGGGACAGGGCGGGGCTGGATCACCGCCGAATACGCCATGCTCCCCCGCGCGACCACGGAGCGGACACCGCGCGAGCGGACCGCCGGCCGCGTCTCCGGACGGACGCAGGAGATCCAGCGTCTCGTCGGCCGCGCCTTGCGGGCCGTAACCGACCTCCGGGCCATCGGCGAAAGGCAGATCATCATCGACTGCGACGTCATCCAGGCCGACGGCGGGACCCGGTCGGCATCGGTCACGGCCGGCTGCGTCGCCCTCGGTCTGGCCCTTAAGAAGATGCTCGACCAGGGTCTTATCGACCATATGCCCCTCCGCCACCTCGTCGCCGGCGTCAGCGTCGGCATCGTCGGGGGCCGCCCCCTCCTCGACCTCGACTACTCCGAGGACTCCCAGGCGGAGCTCGACATGAACGTCATCGAGACCGACCGGGGCGAGCTCGTCGAGGTCCAGGCCGGGGCGGAGAAAAACCCCTTCTCCCGCAAAGACCTCCTCGGCCTCCTCAAGCTGGCCGACCGGGGCATCTCCAAGATCATCCAGATCCAGAAAGAGACCCTCAAGAAGAACAGCATCCTCTTCATGGCCTACGGCTACAACGAATCTTCCCCCGTCGCTCGGGGATCAAACCCAAGGAGGTCGTCATGAACCTGACATCCGGGCTCATCTACGCCGGCGCCGTCGTCGTCTTCATCGCCCTCGTCATCCTCGTCCTGGCCTTGCAGTATCGGAAGGTCGGACCGAACGAAGCCCTGATCATCGCCGGCGGCGGCAAGCGGACCTTGACTCTGGCCGACGGGACCAAGCGCAAGGTCGGCTACCGCTACCGCCTCGGCGGCGGCATCTTCGTCTGGCCCGGGATGGAAAAGGTCTACGTCCTCCCCATGGACGTCATCCCCATCACGATCCGCACGCCCGAGGTCCTGACCCACGGCGGCGTCCCGATCATGGCCGAGGCCTCCGCCCAGGTCAAGATCGACTCCTCCGACGAAACCATCCATCTGGCCGCCGAGCAGTTCCTGGGCATCGGCCGGGACGGCATCCGCGACGTGGCCGTCAACGTCCTCGAAGGCAAGGTCCGCGAGGTCATCGGCGGCATGTCCGTCGAGGAGATCTACCGCGGCCGCCAGGAGTTTGCGAATCGCGTCGTCCAGGCCGTCCAGGCGGACTTCTCGCGGATGGGCCTGGTCATGCTTTCTTTCGCCCTCAAGGACATCAGCGACACTCAGGGCTACATCGACTCTCTGAGCAAGCCTCAGATCGCGGCCGCCAAGCGCGACGCGGCCATCGCCCAGGCCGAGACCGAAAAAGAGTCCATCATCAAATCGTCCCAGGCCCGCAAGGAGGCCGAGGTCGTCCGTCTCCAGTCCGAGGCCCAGATCGCCAAGGCCCAGTGGGAGAACGAGGCCAAGAAGGCCGAGTCCCAGGTCTTCGTCAACACCAAAAAGGCCCAGGCCGATTTCTCCTATGAGCTCGAGCGCCATCGCCTCAACCAGGACCTGAAGAAGGAAGAGTCCAAGGTCAAGCAGATCGAGAAGGAAGAGGCCATCAAGATCGAACAGCTCGAGATCGTCCGCAAGGAGAAGGAGCTCGAAGCCACCGTCGTCAAGCCCGCCGACGCCCGGAAATACCAGATCAAGGCCGAGGCCGATGCCGAAGAGTACCGGATCGCCGCCGAAGCCAAGGGCAAGTCCGAAGCCCTCAAACTCGAGGGTCTGGCCGAAGCCGATCAGATCAGGGCCAAGGGCGGCGCCGAGGCCGAAGCCATGACGAAGAAGGCCCAGGCCTGGGAGAAGTACAACCAGGCGGCCATCCTCGAGATGTACATCAAGGTCCTGCCCGAGCTGGCCAGAGCCGTCTCCGAGCCGCTCTCCAAGGTCGACAAGATCGTCATCGTCGGCGGCGACAAGGAGCTGGGCACGACCAGGATCACGGCCCAGGTCGCCCAGGTCCTGGCCCAGCTGCCCGAGGTCGTCAAGTCCCTGACGGGAGCGGACATCCACGAGTTCCTCAAGGCCAAGCTCTCTCCGGACGCCAAAGACGCGAAGAAGTGAGCGGCGCGCCGGGTGTCGAGGCAGGTGAACCATGATCTCTGAAAAAGTCCAGCGCATCGGCGCCTCCCCCACCCTGAAGATCTCGGCCAAGGCCAAGGCCATGAAGGCCGAGGGCATCGACGTCATCGACCTCAGCGTCGGCGAGCCGGATTTCCCCACGCCGGAGAACGTCAAGGAAGCGGGGATCAAGGCCATCCGGGACAATTTCACGAAATACACGGACAGCGACGGCATCCTGCCCCTGCGGAAGGCCATCGCCAAGCGGCTCAAGGAGGATTTCGGCCTCGAGTACGGCCCCAAGCAGATCATCGTCTCCGCCGGCGCCAAGAGCTCCCTCTTTCACCTCGTCCAGGCCCTGGTCGACGAGGGCGAGGAGGTCATCATCCCGGCGCCCTACTGGGTCACCTACCCCGAATGCGTCGCCCTGGCCAAGGGCAAGTCCGTCATCGTCCCGACGCGGGAAGAGGACGGTTTCCTGCTGACGCCCGAGGCGCTCAAGGCGGCGATCTCGCCGGCGACGAAGGCGATCATCCTCAACAACCCTTCCAACCCGACCGGCGGCGCCTACACAAAGGACCAGCTCCAGGCCCTGGCCGAGGTCGTGCGGGGCGAGGACGTCTACGTCATCGCCGACGAGATCTACGCCAGCCTCGTTTACGATAATTTCAAGTTCACAAGCTTCGCCGCCCTCGGCGAAGACATCAAGAAGAAGACGATCATCATCAACGGCGTGTCCAAGTCCTACTCCATGACCGGCTGGCGGATCGGGTTCGCCGCCGGTCCGGCCGAGGTCATCGACGGCATGTCCAAGATCCAGAGCCACACGACGTCCAACGCCTGCTCCATCGCCCAGAAGGCCGGACTCGAGGCCTACGATGGGCCCCAGTACGACGTTCCGAAGATGGTGGCCGAATTCCAGAGGCGCCGCAACTACTGCCTGATGCGCCTGGCCGTGGTCCAGGGGCTTTCCTGCTTCA
Source organism: Candidatus Aminicenantia bacterium (assembly GCA_041479905.1). Taxonomy (GTDB): domain Bacteria; phylum Acidobacteriota; class Aminicenantia; order Aminicenantales; family Saccharicenantaceae; genus RBG-16-66-30. The sequence goes on along the minus strand of JBGOYY010000023.1, from coordinate 12,314 downwards.
AGCCGCAGGGGGCGTTCTACCTTTTTCCGAACGTGAAGTCCTTCTACGACAAGGAAGCGAACGGGGCCAAGATCCGGAATTCCTACGGCCTGGCCTACTACCTCCTCAAGGAAGCGCGGGTGGCCATCGTCCCGGGCGACGCCTTCGGCGCGGACGAATACATCCGGCTGTCCTACTCCACCTCCATGACTAACCTCGAGAAGAGCATGGACCGCATCGTCGAGGCCCTGGGCAAGCTCAAGACGGCCAAGAAGATCAGGCGCGTCGCCTTGAGCAACGCCGTGACCCGGGTCAAAAAATCGGTCCCCGTCGAAACGGGGACCGACATCCGGATGCGCGACGCCCTGGCCGCCGAAATGGAGGGCCATCTGGGCTACGAAGGCCGCTACGAGTGGAACGCCTCGATCAACGGGGCCGTCATCCAGCTCCGGACGAACGTCGCCCACCTCAACGATTTTTGGGTCGAGAATTTCGCGCCCGCTCCGGCCGAGGCCGATTTCAAGCCCCACGGCGCGATCTACGCCGTCGACGGGATCGCCGGCCGGGAACCGCGCGGGTTTTATCACGCGGAAACGCAGACGGGGATCCTGGTCAACACGGACAACTACGGTTCCCTCCGGAGCCTGGCCATCGGCATGGCCATGGACATCGCCGCGAGGACGGCGGGCGCAGGGGCTGCCGGCGCTGTGCGGGGCATGTCTGCCGACATCGACGGCAATGGCCTCGTCCTGGTCGGGCCCCCGGGAACGAAGAAGACCGAACTTTTCTTCGAGCTCCTGGCCGACCCGCGCTTCAAGCTCCAGGCGAACGACGTCGTTTTCGTCCGGCTCGCCGGGGGACGGGCCGTGGCCGACTGCGTCGAGAGGAAGCTGTACATGCCCACGACGGCCGTCGAGCTCGACCGGAGGCTGGCCCCGCTGTTCGACCGGAGCAAGTGCGAGAACGTCGCCCTCCAAAAGGAGGGTTGCTCCGACATGGACTGCCAGAGGGCCGACGACTGCCGGCTCGACAAGGGCTCGCCCTACTGCTACAAGGCCGCCAAGGAGGCCCACGCCCTGCTCGACCCGAACTGGCTCGGCGGTCCGGCCGCCGCGGTCAAGCGGACGAACCTGAAGTGGCTCATCCTCCTGAGGAACGACGCGACGTCGCCGGCTGTGGTCGAGCTCACCAGGGACGAAGCCCTGCGGACCCTCGAGGCCGGAGAAGCGGCCGGGGCCAAAAAGGCCCTGACCGGGAGCAAGGCCCAGTCCTACTACAACCCCCATCTCCTCGGGTCCTCGCCGGAAAAGCTCGAGGCCGAGCGGGCTTTCTTCAGCCGCCTCCTCGATTCGGTCGAATGCGTCCTCTTCAACAGCGGTGTCGCCGGCGCCGACAAGCTCAAAGAGATCGTCTCGGCCGGCCGCTGAAGGCCCCCCAACGCGGCTAGCCATCCGGGGGGAGGTCCCTCCTCATTAAATCACCCTTCTTATCATCGGCCGCGGTGATTGCCGGAGTCCCGGGGGCGTCCGATAATGCGATACGGCGGAGAAGCCCCAGGGCCCGCCTTGAAAAGGTGTTGATTTTGCTATATAAAGAGGGCAAACGAGAGTTGACAGAGGGGTAAGCCATGAAGAAGCATTGTCAGAACCGGCCGGCCGCCGGCGGGTTCACCCTGATCGAGATCCTTGTCGTCATCGGCATCATGGGCATCTTCATGATCGTGTCGTATCCGAGCATCCTCAATATCATGGAAACCCGGAACCTGGAGAACACGACCCGCCAGATCCAGACCTACCTCCAGCAGACCAAGCTCCAGGCGGTCAGCACCCGGATCGTCCACCGCGTCCGTTTTTTCCGGGTCGACGATTCCTACTGGGCTTACGATATGGAGCGCCTCCAGGTCGACGGCACCTGGATCAAGGCGGATGACGCTCCCCGCAAGACCATCTCCAACCTGCTTAACGTCACCATCACCTTCCCCGCTGCGGGCGACGACCACATTGCCATCTTCTCCCCCTTGGGGACTTTCCCGCAATTCGCCATCAACCAGAATTCCATAACTTTACAGAATCCGAAGCTCGACCGTCCGGGGCAGATGGACGAGAGGGTCCTCAGCATCTTCATGGGCGGTTCGATCCAATATGTCAAGAGGTAGAGCACCTAAGATGAACAAAAAGAAGCATGCCCGCGGTTTTAGCCTCATCGAGGTCCTGGTCGGACTTTTCCTGGTCGCCGTGGCCGTCCTCGGGCTGGCCGAACTTTTTCTGGCCGCCGTCGCCAACAACCTCAAGGCGGACCGCGTGGCCAACGCGACCTTCCTGGCCCAGCAGCAGATCGACTGGCTGCGCGGCTTCACCGCCGACGAACTGACGGCCTACGCCGGGACGGCCATAGAATCGCGGGACGAGGTCATCGATCTCAACGTGGACGGGACGAACGACTACCGGCGGATCACGGACTTCCGCATGGACCAAGGGACGTTCCAGGTCCGTATCTCCGTCTATTCCCCCGAAAAGTTCGGCATCGACCCCGGCGTGCTCTTGGCCAACCCGGACCTGTACCCGCCGCGCGCCCTGATCACGACGATCATCACCCGATAAAGGAGCGAACTCCGTGAAAACACGAGCGACAGTCTCTTCGAAAAGGGCCGCGGGATTCACGATGATCGAGCTCCTCGTCGGCAGCGCCATCATGCTCGTCGCCGTCCTCGGGGCCTTGTTCATCTATGCCCGCAGCAACAAGGTCTCCGTCGAACAGCAGATGGTCACCGAGGTCCAGAACGACGTCCGGGCCTCGATGTTCTTCATCACCCGCGACCTGCGCATGGCCGGGGCCGGACTGCCCGAAGAATTCGCCGGCTATTTCCTCGAGGGACAGGACAACGAAGACCAGGGCGGCGGCGAGGTCGCGCCCGACCGCGTCCGGCTGATGGGCAATATCGACGACCCGCTCATCCTGCCCATCCGGAACTACCAGGGCTCCTCGGTCACCCTCGATATCGAGGACTTCAGCTTCGAGCAGTATGCTTACCCCGATGTGTTTTACACCAACAAGTTCGTCATCGTCCTGCCCAATCCCGCATCGGCCTGCCGCGCGCTGGAGATCCGCGTTATCACCCACGTCACCCATAACGCCGGAGGGTCTAACGAGAAGTTCAACTTCTCCCCGGGCTTGGCCCCGGGCGTCGACCCGCCGGGAGGCCTGTCCGGGAGTTGCGGCAGCTCCAACGACTACGACGGGGGGATCATCGCCTTCATCAACGTCAAGGAATACTGGCTCGACGTCACCGGGAATTACCCCGGCCTGACGGCGGGCATCGACGGTTACATCGGCGGCGGCGAGGGCGGGGTCCTCTACCTCACCCACAACGGCGTCCATTTCCCGCTGGCCCGGAATATCGAGAACTTCCAGATCGAGTACAACGGCGACATGAACAGCGACCTCCTCCTCGACGGCTGGACGCCCTGGCAGAACGCCTGGACCCTGGAGCAGGTCGCCCGGATCCAGCAAGTCAGGACCTGGGTCCTGGGCCGGACCGCCCAGGCCTTCACGTCGGTCGGGCACACGCCTCCGGGAGGAATCCAGGTCTATCGCCGACCGGCCCTGTCCAACAGCCCGGCCGCCATCACCGACGACATGCACCGGAGGTTCCTCCTGGATTCGACGTCCAACGTCCGGAACATGAGCCTCAACCTCTACAATCTCGGCCAGCGATGAGGAGCGCGCCATGAACAGACGAGACAAAATCAACCGGCGGCAACGGGGCTCCGGCCTCATCGTCATCATCATGATCGTCGCCTTCATGCTGGCCGTCGGCATGCTTCTGCTGACCGTCACGGGCACCAGCCCCAAGGTCTCCGACAGCATGCGTCTCCAAGGGATGGCCTTCGACGCCGCCGAAGCGGGCTTCAACCAGGCCTGGTTCGCCCTCAACGACGCTTTCAGCAACAAGGTCTTTACGTCCTTCGCCGGCCAATACCGGTCGAACTTCGGCGGGTCGCCGGGTCTGGACGATCCGTCGAGCCCGTCTTATTTCCGCGGGCTCACGGACGAGCAGATCGTCGCCGACGTCGCCGCCGACCCGACCGACGCCATCTTCAACTCCCAGGTCCTGGCCACCGACCCGCGCTGCACATACACGGTCTTCCTCATCAACAACGAGGCGCCGAATACGATCACCCCCAACAACAACGACTGTATCCTGGTCTGCATCGGCCGGGGGCCGAGGAACACTTATAAGCGCCTGGAAATCCTCATCGAGTGCCCCCAACAATAAGGAGATACCATGAAAAAAGTTGCATACCTTACGGCCGCGGTCTTCATCGCCGTCGGAGTGGCGGCGTTCTTCCCGGCTTTGGCCCAAACGCCGACCCCGACCTGCGACATCGTCGCGGGCCCAAGGATACTCGGCTTCCAGGGCGGCTCGGATTCGGATTCCTTTCTCGCAGGGAAGGACAATATCGAGAACAACATCGGACTGGGGGTCCTCCGCCTGAGGGGGCTGGGGGCGAACTTCAACGGCACGACCAATTACCCCGTCACCTCGAACTACAGGATGACCGCCGCCGCGGCAGATTTCAACCTCGACGGCATGGATGACCTCGTCCAGGGGGGCAGGGGCTGCGACAACAACGGCGACCCGGGTGACACGAATCTGTCGATCCACATCAGCGAAGGCCTCGATCCCGGCGACCCCAGCAGGTTCAAATTCAAGCCCGCGGTTTACATCAACTACTTCCCGACCATCTCCGGCGGAACCTACGAGATGATGGGCATCGGAGCGGGGGATGTCGACAAGGACGGAGACCCGGATATCATCGCCATCGACTGGCGCGGCGTCGTCTGGATCTTCTGGAACAGGTTCATCGAGGACCACCAAGCTCACGGGGACATGCCCCATATCGACAGCGTTCCGACTCCTATCCTTGGCACGGTGGCGGCTTCAGACGTCATCAATGATGGGTACGGAGAGTATGGCGGCGATTCGAGGTATTGGCGTTGGGAAACCAATATTGCCGTCGCCGATTTCGACAATGACGGAGATCTCGATGTCTTCGTCGCCGTGCCGACCTATAGAGCTATCAGCCGCTACGGCGAGGTTGTCATCTTCGTCAACGACGGGACGGGTCATTTCTCCCGCCTGGTCACAGCCATCAATCCCTACCCGAACGCGGGTCTTCCCAACGGCATATACGGAGCCTGCGGAATTGCCACCGGAGATTTCAACAGCGACCACATGCTGGATTTCATCGTCTGCTCGGTCAGCGATAAAACGGGCGGACATCCCGACAGCCGCCTGTATTATTACAGCGGGGATGGGCTGGGCAATTTTACCAAACAGAACGGGAAAACCATTCCGTTCGAGTACACCAACTCCTATGGGTATCCCAACATGCTGCGAGAAGCCGACCTGGACGGCGACGGCGACCGCGATTTCGTCATGGCCACGGACGGCTACCTGTCCTCGCCGCTCTGGAGAGGCGGGTATGTCAACTGGTATCGGAACGAGGGGGACGGCACGTTCACCAAGATCTGCGTCCCGACCTCCTGCGCCCGCGTGTCGACCTCGGGCGACACCGACTCCGGCGCCGTGGGCGACTTCGACGGCGACGGCGACCCCGACTTCTTCGTCGCCGACGGCAACGACTCGCGCAGCTGCTATTTCTTCATGAACGACACCTTCCCGATCTATGTCCCGACGGGCTCCGCCTGGTCAAAAAACCGGCTGGACTGCGACTTCCTGGACTCGGACAACGCCATCGTCTCGGCGACCGCCTTGATCAACGAAACCAAGCCCGCCCAAACGACGATCACCTATTACCTCTCGAACTCCAACGACGAGGCCGGCTTCCCGAAATGGGAGGGGCCCGTTACGGACGGTGTCGAGTGGAATTTTGCGGCCCCCGGCAGCTTCCTCCGTTGGAAAGCCGTCCTGGCCTCGACGAACAATCGCGTGACCCCCGCCGTCCGCAGGATCGATCTGGATTACAAATACCTCACCAAGCGTGAGTATTCGCGCACCTCCCAGGCCATGGCCCTCGTCGACATCGGGGGCAGCAAGAAAGAGGTGCTTTATTCGGCCTCTTTCGAATTCCCCAAGTGGCGGGGTCACCTCAGGTCCTGGGACGTCACACACCTTGACCTGTCCTATACCCGCAACTCGGAGCTCCAGGACATCAAGAACGCCGACGCCGTCCGCCTCCGGGACGCCGGCGAGGTGTTGAGCGGCAAGTCCTGGTCCGCCCGGACGATCTACACGGCCTACGATGCCGCCGGCGACGAGAAGTACAACGACCGGATCCCGTTCGCGGTCTCGGAGAGCACGATCCTCGACGACTACCTCGGCTTGGGCCAGGCCAGCCCCGAGGTCGCCCCGCTCATCAAGTTCGTCCTGGGGTATGACGAGATGAGCGCCCGGGAACGGCCGTGGAAGCTCGGCGACATCAACCATTCCTCACCGCAATCCCTCTTGCCCCCGAACGAGGATTCCGTGCTCATGGGCGGCGGCTACGAAGCCTTCAAGACCTTCAACGCCGACCGGCCCAAGGTCATCCTCGTGGGCGCCAACGACGGCATGCTCCACTGCTTTGACCCCGTCACGTTGGAGGAGCTCTGGGGCTTCATCCCCAACAACCTCCTTCCCAAGCTCAAGCGGATGCACATCATCGATCCCGATTGCGGCCAATACGTCAACCACGAGTACTTCGTCGACGGGACGCCGGCCATCGGCGACGTCTACTTCAACGGCGGATGGCACACGGTCCTGGTTTGCGGCCAGGGCGCCGGCTGGGGCCGCGACAACCTCTGCTATTACTTCTGCCTCGACATCACCGACCCCATGAATCCCCAGCCTCTCTGGGAGTTCACGGATCCCGATACCACCGGCCAGACCTGGTCCACGCCGGCCATCGGCCGCCTGGCCGGCTCCGGCAAATGGGTCGCTTTCTTCGGTTCCGGCTACGACAATAACACGACCGAGGTCGTGGGCAACAGGCTCTATGCGGTGGACATCGAGACGGGCGAAGCCCTGGCGACGATGGAGCTCAGCGAACATCACGAATCAAGCCCCTTCGGCATCCAGAACACCCTGCCCGGCTCGCCGGCGGCCGTGGATCTCACGAACGACGGCTACGTCGACGTCGTCTTCATCGGCGACCTCCTCGGCCGGATGTGGCGGATCGACGTCTCCGGAAATCCCAACGGCTGGAACCCTGAGGTCATCTACCGCGATCCCTACATGAACCCCATCATTACCAAGCCCGCCGTGGAAGTCAGTTCCTCCGGCCAGTACGCCGATCTCTACTTCGGAACGGGGGGCGACGAGGCGGCGTCCAACACCGGATACTATTCCTTCATCGCTCTGAAGAGTTCCGCCACGGGCTCGGCGGTCGTTAACTGGTACCTCGGTCCAGACGACCTGGCCGTCCAGCTCGGGATCTCCGCGGCCCTGAAGAAGGGCGAGTTGGGGCAGGGCGAAAAGGTCTGGGCCGACCCTGTCGTGTCCAACCATATCGTCTATATCGCCACCCTGTTCTACAGCATCGAAAACCTCAACCCCTGCCTGACCCTTGAAGGCAGCGGGAAGATCTATGCCAGGTTCACGATCGGGGACCAGGTCGGCGGCTCGGCCCTGCTCGGGCAAGCTGGCGAAGTGATCCAGTCCATGTTCACAAGGCAAAAGGTCCGCTCGGCGGTCGTCATAGGAGAAATCCAGAAGGTTGCGCAGGGAGGCCAGCCGGCCATCAATAAGCAGAAGGTCTTCATTCAGGATTATTCGGCGCCCGCCGGCGAGGGTCCCGAACCCCCGAGCGAGGTCCTGGCCATCGCCGTCCAGACGACCAAACTGCTCATCAAATCGTGGCGGGAAGTATATCAGATCATCTGGTAAGGCCGCCGCGATGACGGCTCATTCCGCGAAGCGTTGATCGATGGCGACCGGACGGACGGGCCGGGCTTCCCACCGGCTTTGCAGTGCCGGTGCTGGAAACCGGCAGTCCCGGTCCTGCCGGCTTCGCCGGCACTGCCACCGGCTTGGCAGTGCCGGTGCTGGAGACCGGCAAGGGCTGTGACAGGACCGGGGCCGGGGTTTGACAAGCGGAGACGGACCGAAGATAATGAAAAGAAAGCCCATGAAGAGAGCCTTGATATTCGTCGCAGTTATCGGATTAACGGCTTCCTTGGGGGCCCAGAGCCTCGTGGAACTGGCCAAGCGCGAGAAAGAGCGTCGCGAGAGCTTCCGTGGCCGTCACGCCGTCGTCGTTACGAACCGGGACCTCCTCCAGGTCAAGAAAGTCGCCGCCGTCGAGGTCACTAACCCTGACGCCGTGCCCGGCGATGACTTGCAGGGCGCCGCGGCAACGGATGTCTCGGACGATGCTGGGCTGGCTGCGCCGCCGTCCGGCTCCAAGGCGGCCTCGAGACCCACTCGCATGGGAGACAACGCCACTGACGACCCGACCGAGGGCGGCGGGCCGCTCGAGGATCAGCTCAAGGCGGCCGACGAACTCGTCGACCAGCTGACGACCGAAATGAACGCTCTCCTCCAGCAGTATGAGGCCCAGAACACCATGGTCCCCGGCTCCGTCATCCAGCAGCAGATCGAAGAGACCAATCAGCGGCTCGTCCGGGCCCAGGCCCGGCAGTCCAGGATCCGGGCGAAGATGGGAATAAAGAGCCCGGCCCTCAAGATAGACCCCAGATTCATCCTCTGAGCGGATCTTTCACGCCGATTATTTCTTCCAGCCGCTCCGCCAAAAGGTGGAGGATGAAGAGATGGGCTTCTTGGACGCGCGGCGTCGAGCGGGAGGGCACGTCGAGGAGATGATCCGCGAGCGGGGCGACCTCGCCACCCCCCTCGCCCGTCAAGGCGACCGTCAAGAGGCCCTTCGCCCGCGCCGTTTTTAGGGCCTCGACGACGTTCGGGGAAGTCCCGCTCGTGGTCAGGGCAACGGCCACGTCCCCAGGGCGGCCCAGGGCCTCGACCTGGCGGCTGAAGACTAGGACGAACCCCCTGTCGTTGCTGATGGCCGTCAGCGAGGACGTGTCCGTCGTCAGGGCAATGGCGGGGATGGGCGGCCTATCCCGGTGCTGCATCCCATTGACGAGCTCGGCGGCGAAGTGCTGGGCCTCGGCGGCGCTCCCCCCGTTCCCGAAGAGGAGAACCTTGCCCCCGGCCCGGACGCTCCGGGCGATGGCTTCGCCCGCGGCCTCGAGAACGCCCGACCGCGTCCGGAAGAAGTCGTTGAGGACTCGGTTGAGATCAGCCACCGTGCTCCCGTAGGATTCTTGCATGCCCATGGCTCCTCCAGACTTTCAGATCCCTGCCGGCCCGCAAAAGAAACGGTCACTCCGCCCGCGGGCGCAAATCATTGACGGTCCATGCCGCTCTCGGGAGATTACCGGCCCTCGAACGATAGGATCGCCTCTCTCACCTTCTCCATGAGCCCGGCCATAGTCTCTATCGTATAGCCCGCTGCCGGTATCGGGTCGTGAAACGCCACTTGGACGGTTCCCCTGCGGGCATATTTCTGCCCTTTGGGCATGAGCTCGAAAGTCCCCCGGATGGTTACGGGGACGATGGGCGCCCCACTCGCGAGGGCCAGGAAAAATCCGCCCCGCCGGAAGGCCTGTAACCTCCCATCGCGGCTCCGGGTCCCCTCGGGGAAGATGAGGAACGAGTAGCCTTTCTCCCTGACCATTCGGACCGCCCTGGCGATGCTCCTCTTCCCCCCTTCGGCCCCCTTCCTGTCCACGGGGACGAACCCGACGAAACGCATCCCCAGCCCCACGACCGGAATGCGCACGATGGATTTTTTGAGAACGACGCGGGCCGCCCCGGGAATGAGCATCTCGAGCATGGGTCCGTCGAGAAAGCTGATGTGGTTGGGCATGAAAATGAGCGTCGTCCGCGGCGCGATCCGGTCGAGCCCCGAAACCTCGACCTTTATCCCGAGGATGCGCCGGGAGACGCGCATGGCCCATTGGCCGACGGCGATCACCGGGTCTCTCAACCCCGTCAGCATGCAGAAGACGATGAACGGCGTGATGAGGATGACCAAGACGATGTAAAAGAGGACGAGAAAGACCGTGCGCATGTTCGCCGGAATTATAGCATAAAAACGGGGCTCTCCGGGCCGTCCCGCCGGCGCCTGGGTCCTCGGCAGACGGGCTAAAAGAAAGGCCCGCCGCGCATCCCTTTGAATTCTTCCAGGCAATCGAACCTGGTCGCGAAGCGGCCGGGCCGTTCCCCCCGGATGACGACGTCCTGCTGTCTCAGCCCCTGCAGGAACCGGCCGGCCTGGACAAGATAAAAGATCCTTTGCGGGTCGAATCCCATGAGCCGGGCGGCCGTCGAGTCGGCGGCCAGGGGGAAGGGGCTCAGGACCAGGGCGCCGACAGGCTTGGCCTTTCCCATGATCGGGCCGTCTCCCTCCATGCCGACGACTCCATCGATGATGCTGTAGTGGACCTTGACCGTCCGGGCCAGGTCCAGGATGGACCTTTCGATCCCCCTGTAGTGGAGCAGGTTCTTAGGCCAGCCGTAGTAGATTCCCGGCAGAACGCCGAAGAGGTTCTTCAGGCACATCGTAACCCCGACCCAATGATGGGTTTTCATCTTGGGCAGGTTGATCAAGACGTCGGCTTCGGCTACAGGCTTGGCCAGATAAAAATGCGGAAGGCCGGTCAGGCCGCCCTTGTTCGGCACGGCCACGGCATCGCCGTGGTTGAGGTCCACGCATCGGACCTTCTTGTCCAGGATGGACCTGAGTGATGGGTTGAGGACAGAAAACCAGGGGTCCCGCCGGTGCCCCGAAGCCTCGCCGACGATGACCTGAGCGGCCCCCAGACGCAAACAGGCATGAGCCACGCCGGCGATAACGGACGGATTCGTGTTGATCGGACGCTCCGGATGAGCTTCCACGAAATTCGGCTTCAGGAGGACCTTTTTCCCTTTGAGCGTGAGCCCGTCGCTTGCCATGATGGCCGCGATTTCCTTTTCCATATCCCTGCCGTAATCGGGCATGGAAAGCAGCGTCACCGGGCATGGGGCCGAAGCCTGCTGAGCGCCATAAGTCAGTCCTCCGAAAGCCGCGGCGTTCGCCAGGACAACAGTGTTTTTCAGGAATTCGCGTCTCTTCATGACGTGAACACTTTTTTTCCGGAGAGAGCGATCAGGCCCAGGGCGAAATTTCCCGCATGGAATTCCTCATCACGCAAGGAACCCATGACGTCCAAGAGCCTCCCCCTCGAGCGGCCGGCATCCCGTCCGTATCCTTGAAGGCACAGGACGGCCCAGGAGAGGCCGCTCAGGGACTCGATCTTTCCCTGATCCTTTTCTATTAACTCCAGGCTGGCGCCGACCCGCTTGGGGTCGCCGTGCCCATGAAGGGCGACCAGGGCCAGCCCGGTCGTGTCCCAGAAAGGGAGCAATTCCCTTCCGTCCAGAGCCGGGTTGCCGTAGTTCCAGCCGCCCGAAGGGATCTGCCGGTCCAAAAGGAATCGGGCGCCTTCTTCGGTCCGGGGATGTCCGCCGAGGCCGGAAAGGCTGAGGGCGATGAGAGACCAAGCGGTCGGCTCCACCCAGCCGAATGTTCCCGGGACCCAGGGCCAGCCGGTCAGGGTGTCGTCCTGCCTGAGCCTCGGATCTTTTGGCCCGGTTACGGAGCGCAGTGAGAGGAGGAAGTCGAGGGCCCGTTTCGCGTTCTCCGCGAGCCCGAAATGATGGAGGACGATGGCGGCTAAGGCCGTCAGCCAAACGCCCTGATCGCGGTGTCCGGGGTCGACGCCGACGGACCCGTCCGGGTTCTGCAGTTCTTGAGCCCAGGCCATAAGGGCCTTGGCGCGTTCGGCCGGGACGCCGGAGACGGAAAGCGCGAGGGCGGCCAGGAGGGTCGGCTCCGCGGAAGAGGCGTTGCCTCGATAATAGGGCAGCCCACCGTCCAGGAGAGAGAAGGACAGGAGCCTTTCGACGAGGGCCGCGGTTCCGGACGCGGAGCGTTCCATGACATCATCATTATAGACCAGATTTAGGAAATGCGGGCAAAAAAAAGGGGCGGCGAAGCCGCCGCCCCTTAAAAAAATGCGTTAGGATCAGACCTGAGATCAGCTCGCTACGTTAGTCCTGGGCCCGCAAACCCATGAGCCGTTCCAAGCCACCAAGTCGTTGTTGAAATCAGCCATCGCGCTGACGGTGTATAGCGCGCCTTCGGGGTTAAGAATAGTATATAGGGCTGCAGTTATCCCGCCGCCAGCTAATCCCCCTCTGCCGTAGCTTTGCATAGCGAAGTCGTCAGTCCCGGGAAGGTTCGCTCCGGTCGCGGCACCAATACATGTGG
>JBGOYY010000022.1:0-40578 GCA_041479905.1 Candidatus Aminicenantia bacterium | reverse complement strand
GCGGATATATGTCAGGTCCTTGTCCACGATCGCTACGTCCGGCTTCCGGATGTCCTGATCCAGATAGCCTAAAAAAGTCCGGATGGTCACCAGCGGGCTTTTCAGGTCGTGCGAAACGGTGTAAGCGAAGCGGGTCAGCTCGTCGTTCTTTTCCTGCAATTCCTTCGCTTTCTGGCGGATCGCCTCCTCCGCCCGCTTGCTGGCGGTGATGTCGGTGAGGAAATTCAACGTGGCTGATTTGCCTTGCCATTCAATCAAGGCCGCATTGATTTCCACCCACTTGACAATGCCATCACGGGCAACCACCCTGAAGGCATACCGGAGCTGCGCTGCCTCGTTTGCGATCCGTCGCCGGTAATTTTCAACCACCATGCTCCGATCATCCGGGTGGATGAATTCGGAAAATGGTCTATCCATGAGTTCCTGCTCCGAATACCCCCCCATCAGGCCGATCGACGCGGAATTGACGAACTTGAGCAGGCCGTCTTGCACGACGACGATCGACTCGTTTGCCGTTTCTATCAACAAGCGGTACTTTTTCTCGCTCTCCCGCAGCGCCTCCTCGGCCCGCCTGCGTTCGTTGATGTCCTGCAAGCCGCCCTCGATGTACCCCAGCTCCGGGTACGTCGTCATCGACATGAGCACGGTGCGGATCTCCCCCGACTTCGTGCGGAGGTCGATCTCGTAGTTGCTGACATTCCCCTTCTCCCGCAGCAGCCGCACCAACTCCTCGCGTTGCTCCGGGTGGGCCCAAGCGATGGCGCTGGGTTGGCCGACGAACTCCTCGCGGGTCATGCCGAGTATCTCGCAGAGCCTGGGGTTTGCGTCGAGCACTCTCGAACCGTCTATCTTCGTACGGAAGATGCCGATGCTCGCGTTCTCTACTAAATTCCGGTACTTGGCCTCGCTCTTATTCAGCGCCTCCTCCGCCCGCTTGCTCTCGGTGATGTCGCGGGCTGAAGAGAGGGCGCCGGTCACTCGGCCGTTATCGTCTTTGAGCACCCGGCACCACCAGGCGAGCAGCCGCTTCTCCCCATCCCTGCGCCGCTGCCAGCTCTCGACGTAGATCACGCCTTCATGGCCGTTGAACATCGGTTTGACAATTTGGTAAGTATCCTGTTCACCTTCAAAGTAGAAAGCGGCTTCTTTGCCGATGACGTCCTCGCCGAAGAATTCGAGGCCCGCGAGGTTCGCCCAGGTGTACACCTTGTTGCTGTCCACCTCTATGATGATGTCCGGGACGGCGGAGAGAAGGGCCTCCTTGCGGAGGGAAACGGCGCGCAACGCTTCCGCCGCCTCATACCGCTCGCGGTAGAAATGGGCGCGCTGGTGCCGCCAGACAAAACCTGTCCCTCCGCCCGCGCCGAGGAGCAGAGAGCCGATGAGCACGATCATCACTCCCACGCGCTCCCTCAAAGGCGCGAAAGCTTCCGCGACATCCATGCGGGCGACCAGGAACCACGGCGAATCGCGAACGGCGCGTAGGGCGGCGAACACCGGCACGCCGCGGTAATCCTTTCCTTCCATGAACCCTTCCTGCCCCAACGCGGCTTGGACGGCCGGCATATCTTTATTCCCGAGCGGACTGCGCAGGTTGAGGGCCGTATTCTTTTGAAACCGCAACTCATTCAGAAAGAGCGCGTCGTTTCCGTCCCGGCGGACGATCAAAGTCTCGGCCGTCCGGCTTAGCGTGGGCCACCGGCTGATATAGGGATAGAGATATTTCTCGGGATCGATCAGGAGGACGAGGATTCCCATCACGCGCGTGTTCTTCCCATCGTCAAAAACGGGAACCAAGACCGATATGTGGATGGGGCCATCCGGGGCGTCGCGGTGGAAATCCACAAACGTGATTCGGCCCGAACGAAGGATTTCGGGAGCCTGCTCCAATAAATGAGCGGCGACAGGCTCGGATGTATCGGGGATCGATATCCGCTCGACGCCATGGACATCGAGCAGGAAAATCCTGTCATATTCATGGGCCGCCTGGAAACGACTTAACCATATCCGAAGTTGATCTCGCCCCGCCGATTCCTTTGGCTTTTCTAAAAATTGTCGCACTAGGTCGGAAAAGGAGGCGTTCTTGAAAAAGATGGCTGCGTCCGCCAAATTTTCCGCTCTCCATTCCGCCAGTTCGTTCACTTTCAGCTCCGCGACGGCCGAAAGCTGGCGCTCGATCTCAGCGCGGAAATGTTTTTTATAATTTCCGTAGAAGAAGAAACCGCTGGCGACAATGCCCGCCGCGAGGACAATGAAAACCGAGAGGAAGCCATATCCCGCACGGCGCACGGTTTTTTCGTTCAGGGCAATAATCCTCTTCCCTCCCAAGAACGCCTCCTTGTCTAGGCGCTTAGGCGCTAGGCAACACAACGGACGTGCGCCAGCAGTAATTATGAGTGCGTCTAGAAAATAAAGCTCAGGGGAACCGCTGACTGTCTCCCCATATGATCTGGAGCATATGATAGAAGCTGGGCTGTGTCAAGAATTTGTGGGGACAGCGGTGCACTGAGAGCTGGGATACTATCTATTTATTTCGTTGACGAGGAGGCGCAGGGTGCCGGCGTTCTTGCGGTTGAAGGCGAGCGTGAGGCGCGGCATGTCGGGATACTCGCCGTCCTCGCCCTCGACCGGGCCGGGGTGCTGTTCGATACGGCCCTCCGTGAGGATCGAGGCGTAGGTGTCGTTGAGGCGCTCGAGCGCGGCGGGGGGAAGGGGCGAGGAGAGCCGCAGGACGAGGAGCGGGCCGACGTAGCGCATCGAGTGGTAACGCCGGTAGAAGCCGGTGATCTCGGCCACGGCTTCGTCGACGTCGTCGGTCAGCTTGAACAAGTTCATGTCCTCTTCGCCGATCATCCCGTTGTGGAGGAGCTCGGCCTTGATGTAGGTCCGCCAGTGCTGCCAGTAGGTGCCGCCGGGGGCGTCGACCATGACGAGAGGCATGAGGTTGGTCTTGCCCGTCTGGATCATGGTCATGGACTCGAAGCCCTCGTCCTGGGTGCCGAAGCCGCCGGGGAAGAGGGCGATGGCCGAGGCCTCTTTGAGGAAGAGGATCTTGCGGGTGAAAAAATATTTGAAGTTGATGAGCTTGGGATCGGAGGCGATGGTGACGTTCGTTGTTTGCTCGTGGGGCAGGCGGATGGCGACGCCGAAGCTGGCGGCGCGCCCGGCGCCTCGCTGACCGGCCCCCATGATGCCGTCGCCCGCTCCGGTGATGACCATCCAGCGGAGCTCGCGCATGCGGCGGGCGAAGGCGTCGGCCTGGATGTAGTCGGGGTGGTCGGCAGGGGTACGGCTCGAGCCGAAGATGCTGACCTTGCGGATGTCGTGGTAGGGGGCAAAGACCTTGAAGGCGTAGCGCAGCTCCTTGAAGGACGTAGTCAGCATCTTGAGCTCGCCGCGGCCGGCGCCGTCGCGGGCGAGACGGGTGATGGCGACCATCAGGTCGGCCAAGACGTCGCGGTCGGGGCAGTCGGCGAAGCGGTCGAGGAAATCGGCGATGGCGGCGTCGCGCGCCGCGACCCAGGAGGAGGGGTTATCTTGTGTCACGTCTAGATTGTACCATAGATCTTGAGGGACAACTTGGGGTCGGACCACAGCGACTCTTTTGTTTTCAGTTTGTTAGCTGATTTCCTGACCGTTTTTTAGGGCTTATTTTAAGCTTTTTGGCCCTGAAAAGCGCGAAATAAACTAAAGGCCGAAGCAGTTAGCATCGAAATCCGGAGGGGGGGACGTCACTCCAGCCAATTCTCGACGGCAAGGCCGGGGATATCCGAGAAATGCCGGACGTTCCCGGTGACGATCGTCAAGCCGTGCTGGAGGGCGATCGCGGCGATGCGCAGGTCCGGTTCGCTCCGCGGGAGGCCGCGCTTTTCGAAAGAGGCTTTCAACCGGCCGAAGACCCGGGCACTTTCGAGGTCGAAAGGGAGCACTGTCAGGCGGGATAGGACGAGCTCCTCGAAGGCCCGGATGAGCTCATCGCGGCGGCCGGTCCGGCAGGCCCCATAATAAATCTCGGCGGCATTGATCGAAGTGGTGAATTGGAGCGCCCGGGGGATCCTCGACAAGCGCTCGATCAGAGTTTTCGGCGGGGCCGCCTTGACGGCCCGGCTCATGACGTCGGTATCGAACAAGTACATCAGAAGGTGACTTTCCGGTCTTTGGCCTTCGCCCGGGCGGCATAGACGGCTTCGATCATTTCGTCGATGTCGGCATCGAAGTCGGCGAGAGCTCCGGCCGCGGCCGCCAGGCCTTCTTTTTTCGACGCCTGCCTGCTCGCCCATTCTTCATAGGGCACGATGGCCGCGACCGGCGTTCGCTTGCGAGTGATCAAGACCGCCTCCTTCCGATGGATAAGACGTGCGATTATCTCTGAAAATCTCGCTTTCGCCCTAGTAATGGGGATGATTTCCATGAATTTTCTCTCCGCGTTTATTATGGTCTAATAGACTATATTTATCAAGAGGGCTATCCGCCTTTTCGGCCATAAAAAACGCGAAATACACTAAACAACGAGCGCGTCGATCTCGCGGATCTTCTTGGCCAGGCGGACGGCGGAGATGGGAAAGGCAGCCTTGATCTCGGGGGCGAAGAGGGCCAGCTTGAATTCCTCGATCATCCAGCGGAGCTCCTCGACGGCGAGGCGCTTCTCCGAATTCGGGGACGCAATACCTTGTCCCGGCTTTTTAAATTCCGCATCTAGGCGCATGAGCTCGAAAACATACGGCTCGACTTGAGCCGCCTTGGCCTTGTCCTTTTCGGGGCCAATCCTGCCTCGCTCGAGGCGGATCTTGAGCCCCTCGATATAGCGGGGAATGCGCACGAGCCGGGCGACGGTGTGGATCTCGAGGAAGTTCTTGGGGACGAGGCGATCGAGGTCGGCGTTGATCGCGTCGAGGTATTCGGGGGTGACGCGCTCCTTTTTCAAGAAGGGGTCAAACCTACGCAATGCCAGTTTTTCTGGCATTGCGTAGGTTTGACCCCTTCCGAGCTCGGCGCGGAGGGAGGCATTCAGGGAAAAGACTTTAAGCGTAGTCTGGGTCAGGGCATGCCCCTTTTCGAAAAGGGTGCGTCCGACCTCGGCTTCGTAGGCCGTGTATTCGGCCTGGGTGCGGATGTCGCGCTCGAAGACGTCGCGGGCCAGGGCTTCCTCGATGGCCTTCTCTGCGGCTTCGCGTCCGCCGAAATAGAGCGCCGCGCGGTCGACCTCGGCCGGGATCTTGTGATAGCGTCGGACGAACGCTAGCTCCTTTCCGAACTTCCGCAGCAGGAGCCGGCGGACGCCGGCTGGGTGCGCGGCGGCGGCCTCGGCTCGCATGGCGAAGAGACGGATGCCGACTGTCTCTTTCCCCGATGTTTCGGGCTCGACGACGAGGGCCGGGTAGGCCGTGAGCGACGTTCCGACGGGGACGCGCTCGGGCAAGTCGCCGAAGGTCCAGGCCGTGAGGCCGGTCTTTTCCCAGGCGCGCACCGCCTCGCGCCAGGCCGGGGATTCGACCTTGGACGGGGCCTGGTCGGCGGCGCCGATCTTCTTGCGCAGGAGCTCGACGTCGCGGCCGGCGTCGATGACGCGTCCCGTGGCCGAGTCGGTCACGGCCACGCGCATCCGCAGATATCTCGGGACGTCGGCCAGGGCCCATTCGCGCGGCGGGATATCGGCCCCGAAACGGCGCTTGACGAACTCGGCCACGGCCTTGAAAAGCGGGATTTCCTCGGGCGCCTGGGGCATCTCGCGGGCGATCGTCTCGGCCTTCTCGCCCACCGGGACGAGGAGCTTCCGATAGCGCTTGGGCAGGCCCTTGATGAGCGCGGCGATCTTGTCCCGGTATTGACCGGGGACCCCCCATTCGAGGCGCTCCGCCGGGATGGCGCTCAGAAGCTCGGGCGGCACGGTGAGCGTGACGCCGTCGTCCTCTTCCCCCGGCGCGAATTTGTAGACGGCGCGGAAGGGGCGGCCGGCCACCTCGACGCTGTCGGGAAATGCGGAGACCGCGACGTCCTCGGGGCGGTAGTTGAGGAGCGCGTCCTCTTCGAGGCGCAGGAAGGCATCGTCTCCGCCGCGGTCCTTGAGGAACTTGCGCAGGGTGCGGAGATCGTGGATGCCGGGGAGGCGCACCGAGTAGAACTTGGCGATCTCGGCCTCAGCGACGAGGATGTCCCGGCGCCGGAGCTTCTCCTCTATGGCCTGGACCTTGCGCTGGAGGACGAGATTATGGGCGAGAAAAGGCGGCGGGTCGTCGACTTCGCCCTCGACGAGGCCGTTCATGACGAAGATCTCGTGGGCCTCGGCCGCGTTGACTCGGCCGTACGAGACGCGGCGCTCACGGACGATCTCGAGGCCGAAGAGGGTGATGCGTTCTTTCGCGACGACCTCCCCACGGGCCCGGTCCCAGGCGGCATCGGAGTAAGAACGCTTGCAGAGCGGCCCGCCCAGGGCCTCGAGCCAGGCGGGGTCGATGCGGGCGGCCGTGCGGGCGAACAGGCGCGACGTCCGGACGACCTCGGTCGAAACGATCCAGCCGGCCGACTTGCCGAAGAGGACGGAGCCGGGCCAGAGCATGACGTCGCGGTTCCTGGCCCCGGAGTACATGTGCTTTTCTTTGTGGGCGGCGATGTTGGAGAGGTAGCCGCTGAGGACGGACCGGTGGATCGCGCCGTACAGGGCCGGCGATATATCCGTGTGCAGCTTCGCGCTTTCCGCTAAGACGGGGTTAGAGTGGACTTGACCCCATCTTAGCCGGCGCATGGCCTCCTGGATCTCCGCGTAGAGATAGGTCCACTCGCGCATGCGGGGGAAGGACAGGAAGTTCTCGTGGCAGAAGCGGCGCTTTTGGACGAGGCTCGCGAGCTTTTCGAAATCGCCGTGGTAGCGGTTCCAGATGTTGAGCAGGACGAGGAAATCCGAATCGGGGTGGCGGAAGGCGGCGTGCACGGCATCGGCCTGCGCCGACTTGTCCGGCGGCCGCTCGCGCGGGTCGCGAATGCTCAGCGCCGCGGCCAGCACGGCCACCTCGGGCAGGCAATTCTCGGCCCGGGCCTCGAGGAGCATGCGCGACAGGCGCGGGTCGAGCTGCATCCGGGCCATGAGGCGGCCGATCTCGGTCAGTTCCGATTTTCTCATAGCGCCGAGCTCGACGAGCGTGTCGTAGCCGTCGTGGACGGCCTTGGCCGCGGGCCGGTCGATGAACGGGAACTGGAGCGGGTCGCCCAGGCCGAGGTCGGTCATGCGCAGGATGACTTCCGCCAGGTCGCTGCGCAAGATCTCCGGCGAGGTGAACTCCTCGCGCGACTCGTAGTCGACCTCCGAGTAGAGGCGCACGCAGAGCCCCTCCCGGACGCGGCCGCACCGCCCCTTGCGCTGGTCGGCCGAGGCCCGCGAGACCGGCGAGATCGGCAGGCTGTTGATGCGCGTCCCCGGCTGGTACTGGGCGATCCGGGCCACCCCCGTATCGACGACGTAGCGGATGCCGGGGATGGTCAGCGACGTCTCGGCGACGTTCGTGGCCACGACGATCTTCGGCGCAGTCACGGTGTAGACCAGCCTCTGCTCCCCCGCCGGGAGCCTCGAGAAAAGCCGCAGGACCTTGACCAGCGGCCACTTCCTGCCCTCGAGGATGCGGCAGGTCTCGAGGATGTCCTGCTCCGTGGGCATGAAGACGAGGATGTCGCCCGGCGGTTTCTCCCGGCGCAGGTACTCGACGGCCTCGACGGCCTGGTCGACGTAGTCCTTGTCCTCGGCCTCTTCTTTCTCCGGCGGCCGGTACTCGAGCTCGACCGGGTAGAGTCGCCCGCTGACCTCGATGATGGGTGCGTTGCGGAAGGCCTTGGAGAATTTCTCCGTGTCGAGCGTCGCCGAGGTGATGACGAGCTTGAGCTCGGGCCTCTCGTCGAGGAGCTTGCGCATGATGCCGAGCAGGAAGTCGATGTTGAGCGAGCGCTCGTGGGCCTCGTCGATGATGATCGTGTCGTACTCGTGGAGGAGGCGGTCGCCCTGGGTTTCGGCGAGGAGGATGCCGTCGGTCATGACCTTGATGTAGCCGTCGCGGGCCGTCCGGTCCTGGAAGCGGATCTTGTAGCCGACGGAGCGTCCGAGCGTCTCCCCAAGCTCCTCGGCGATGCGGTAGGCGATGGTCACGGCGGCAAGACGGCGCGGCTGGGTGACGCCGATGCGGCCGTTGATGCCGCGCCCCGCCTCGAGGCACATCTTCGGGATCTGCGTGCTCTTGCCGCAGCCCGTCTCACCGGAGATGATGACGACGCGCCGGCGCGGCGAGCGAAGGGCGGCGACGATCTCGTCGGCCCGGGCGGCGATGGGCAGCTCCGGCGGGTAGGAGACGCGCGGCACGTTCCGGGCGCGGGCGGCGAGCCAGGAATTTATCTTGTCCATCGGCCCTTATTTTACATTATTTCCGAATCCAGGAACTCGCGCGGCGTCACGATCTTGACATGGCGATATTCCCCAAGTGCCAGAAGGTGCTTATCGCCCGAAACGATATAGCGGGCACGCCCGGCCGCGGCCAACGCCAGGAACTTGTCGTCGGCAGGGTCTCCGCGGATGACCCTCCGCGCCTCGGCGACCGTCACCATCTCCGCGAAAGGCAGGACGCATTCTTCGGCGAGGGCCTTGATCTCCTCCCCGCTCAACTTGAACTTCGGATAGGCGAGGACGCGCAGGTATTCGATGAACACATCTTTGGACAGGAGGAGCACGATCCGGCGTTCCCGCCAAAGCGATACGAGACGGCCGATCGGGCCGGCGAACAGCAGGGCCGAGACGAGGACGTTCGTATCGAGGACGACCCTTATTTCTTTCTGGCCCATGCGACGGCGTCCTCGACGTCCCGTTCCGTCAGCCCCAGCTCGGCGACCTTTTTCCTGGCCTGGACCAGTCTGCTCTCGTCGATAGGCTTGACCTCGACGGGCTCAAGGACGATGGCTCCCTCCCGGATCCTCGCCTCGAAGTATTCGACGCCGTCGAATTTTTCCATCACCTTCTTGGGAATGGTGATCTGGTTCTTATAGGTCCGTTTGCAGAGCATCGGCATCTCCCTTGGACGATCTACCCATTCCGATAATACGATTAAGTAATGCTTCTGTCAAGTAATGCGCTATTACTTTTGTTCGATTGACACGCGGCGCGGGCCAATAATATATTTCGGGCGCATGATGACCGAAAGGGAACGCGTCTTGACCCTGCTCGCCGGCGGCCGGCCCGACCGCATCCCCTGGTTCGGGGACCTCGACTACTGGGCGACGTCGCTCATCGGGCGCGGCCTGAAGCCGGCAGGCTTCAAGGAAAGCGACGTCTACATCGAATGGCACCGGGACCTCCGGGTCGGCTTTTACCTCCAGGGCTACTTCCCATTCAAGACCATCATCGAGAATTGCCGGGTCACCGAATGGCGGGAGGGAGCGGCGCGGCGCCGCCGGGTCGAGACGCCGCACGGCACTTTGACGGAGACCTGGACGTGGCTGCCGGAGTCTTTTTCGGAGGCCCCGACGGAGCATCTCGTCAAGTCGGCCGCTGACCTCGAGGCCTACGCCGACATGTTCGAGAACACGCGGTTCGAGCCCGACTACGTCTTCGCCGAAAAGCGCAAGCGCCAGGTGGGCGGGACGGGCATCGTCGTCTGCTACCTGCCCAAGAGCCCGTTCATGCAGATGGTCGCCCTCGACGCGGGCATCGCGACGGTCACGGAGATTGACGCCGACGCCCCGAGCGAGCTCGAGGCGGCGCTGGCGGCGGTCCGTCAAGCCCACGACCGGGCGGCCCGGATCGCGCTCGAGAGCCCGGCCGAGGTCCTGATGATCCCGGAGAACCTCTCTTCCGAAGTCGTCGGCCCGCGTTTTTATGAGCTTTACATGCGCGGCTATCACGAGACGTGGAGCGGGCGGATCCGCGAGGCGGGGAAATTCTCGTGCGTCCATTTGGACGGCACGCTCAAGGGGCTTCTCCGGCAGGTCAGCGGCGCCGGCTTCACCTTCGTCGAGGCCATGACTCCCGCGCCCGTCGGCGACCTCGAAGTCGAACGCTGGGCGGAGTGGCGCGGCGGAGGGCAGACGATCTTCTGGGGCGGCCTTCCCGGCGTCTACTTCACGGACAAGGTTCCGGAGGCCGAGTTCGAGCGGCACGTGAGAGCGGTCTTGCGCGTGATGACCTCGAGCCCCCGCTACGTCCTCGGCGTCGCTGACCAGGTGCCTCCCGACGGACTGGAGAGCCGCGTCCGGCGGGTGGCCGCGCTCGTCGAGGAATACGGGCGCTACTAGGCTACTAGAAGTTGCTTGGCTTTGCCAAGTTACTGAAACGAGTCCTAAGCGGCGAGCTTTTTCAAGGACTCCAGGATGGCCGTAACGTCCCCGTCGTGATTGTTGATGTAGAACGAGACGCGGATCGAGTTGAGGCCGCCCTCCGCAACCGGCCGGACGCGGATCTTGTCCTTGGCCAGGTGCTCGTTGATCTCCGTGTAAGTGTGGGTCTTCATGCGGAAGCCGATCATCGGCGTCCGGTAGGCCTCCTCCTCGGGCGAGAGACGCTCGACGCCGGGGATCTCGCCGAGGCCGCGGTAGAAGCGTTCGGCCAGGGGGCGGTTGTGGCGCGAGATGCGGTCGACGCCGATCGTCTCGACGAAATCGCAAGCCGCGCCGAGGGCGTAGAACAGGGCGTCGTTCTGGGTGCCCGATTCGTAGCGCTTGGCCGTCGGCTGGAGCACGAACTCGCCCTTCGCGGCATTGTAGCGCTCCGAGGAGCCGCCGCCGACGGTCTGCGGCCGCAGGGTGTCGAGCATCCCCCGGCGGACGTAGATGAAACCGGTGCGCTTCGGTCCCATCATCCACTTGTGGGTGCTGCAGGTGTAGAAATCGGCGCCGGTCTCGACGATATCGAAGGGGACGCAGACGGGGGCCTGGGCGCCGTCGAGGGCGAACCAGATGTTCCTGGAGCGGGCCAACGCCGCGATCTCCGTGGCCGGGAAGCGCTGACCCGTCGTGCAAGTGACGTGGCTGATGAAGATGAGCCGGGTCCTCGGGGTGATGAGCCTGGCGATGCGGTCGACATTGCCCAGGCCGCGCGCGATGTCCGGCTCGAAGAGCCGGATGACGATGCCGTCGCGCTGCATGCGGTTGAGGAGGGCCGAGTGGACGGCGACGTGCTCGTGGGTCGTCGTGATGACCTCGTCGCCCTTCTTGAGGGGCAGGCCGTTGACGATGACGTTGACGCCCTCGGTCGCGCCGCCGATGAGGCCGATGTCCTCCTTGCGGCAGGTTTTTCCGAGGGCGCGGGCGAGCTTCTCCTTGACCTCCCACCACCGCTTGTCGTCATAGCCGGCGCTCGGGGCCCGCTCCTCGGCCTGGTTCCATTCGACCAGGCTGTTGAGGACGGGGAGCGGGCACGCGCCCAGTCCGCCGAAGTTGAGATAGATCCAGCCGGGATCGAGGAGGAACTGGCCGCGGATGAGTTTCCAGAAATATTCCTCGTCGCCCGCGGCCGAAGCTTGGGCGAGGAGGCTCTCGAAGGGCGCGGAGCCGGCGCGCGACGCCGCGACCGAGGCCTCACCGGCGCCAACGGCTCCCGGCAGTCCGGGCTCCGCCGTTGCCGCACTCGCCAGCTTGCGCATCAACGGCAATCCAGCGACGCCGCCGGCCAGTGCCGCCGTCATCTTCAGGAATTCTTTTCTGTTCATGGATCTCCCTCTTGTGTCTTTTCGATGCCTAAGGGGAGATTATTCTGCCTGGCGGGGCTCTAGTCAATCGATTATATGCGCGTTTTTGCCCCTAGAAACGCATTTTTTTCGCTAAAATCAAACTGTAGACAGTGATGAACAAATGGCTAAAATGTTTTATTTAATTAA
Organism: Candidatus Aminicenantia bacterium; assembly: GCA_041479905.1. Classification (GTDB taxonomy): domain Bacteria; phylum Acidobacteriota; class Aminicenantia; order Aminicenantales; family Saccharicenantaceae; genus RBG-16-66-30. Next base: position 28,735 of record JBGOYY010000022.1, on the reverse strand, counting down.
GTTGCTGAGGTCCGACCCCATTTTACGGGGGCGGGCGAACACCGGCGCCAGGGACTTTCTCCCCGGGTAGGCGAAAACGGGGAAACCGGGGAGATATGGGAAAAAGAAACCGGCCACGGAGATCAGGGCGGCGCGCTCCCGGCGCCGGCCGGCTAAGGCCGCGGCCAGCTGATTGATCGCCGACGCTCCGGGCCTTACGGCGAGCCGGAGCGTCTTTATCCTCGAAGCGTCGTGCTTTGCGTTTGCCATTCTTCTGTCTCCATACATATAGACGAACGCCGCCGCGAAAAGGTTCCAATTTTCCCCTTGATGTCTAGAATCTGTAGAGATAGCTGACCTTGAAGAAGAAGCCGCGCTTCATCTCGTGGAAGCGGCTGCTCGGGGCGAACCCGGCCAGCCCTTCGTCCCACTCCTGCTTCTCCAGAGCCGAGCCGTAGCCCAGGTGGACGACCGTGCCCGGGATGTACGTGAACGAGAGGAGCCCGTCCAGGATCATTCGCTTGTAGAAGTCGTTGTACTCGACGATCCCCCGGACGAAGAGGTACTTGTTGAGCTGGAAGGTGTTGCGGCTGCGCAGGATGAGGTAATCGTAGATCCACTTCCGGTCCGACTTCCTGTAGAAATCGACGTAGTTCAGGCTCAGGTTGAGATCGAGCTGATCCATGGGCTGATAGCGGACGGCCGCCGTGGCCTGGGTCCCGTAGCCCTGGTAGGGGTCGGTGGGATCGTAAAACGTACTTCCCGTCCGCCGGACGCGGGCTTGGACATAGACCTGTTTGGCCAGCTGGGACTCCATCATGAACCCGTAGCCGCTCTGGTCGAACCTCCGCCCCACGTAGATCTCATTGGCCAGGAGCCCGTCGAAGCGGACCATGGTGTTCCGCGGCAGTCTGAAGCGCAAGACGAAGACGTTGACCGTCTCCCACATGTCGTAGATCGTGTCGTAGAGATGATAGCTCCAGTAGAAGGGCTCGATCTTCTGGAAGAACTTCGATTTCGGATAGATGTTGTACATGGCGAAGGCCGCCAGCCGCCGCAGGCCCGTCCGGTAGAGGAAGCCGGTATCAGCCCGGAAGCCCTCCGAGATGTCCTGGTAGCCGAGGTCGATGTAGACCTTGCGGTTGCCGAAATTATAGGCAAGGGAGAGCGCGTGGTCGGCGTTCGTCGTCTCGGCGCCGGGGTCCCGGGTCAGCGAGCCGAAGAGGTGGAACGAGGCCGTGGCCACCGGGCTCAGCCGGAATCGGCCGTCGACCCCCCCGACGCGGTTGAAGCCCGAGCCGTACTCCCGGCCCGTATAGAAGGCGCCCAGGAAGGCGTCGTCCTTGAGCGAGTGCTTGTAGCGGGCGATCATGAAATCGGGGCGGGTGTCGACCGCGTCGTCGCGGAGACGGTCCTGGGCGTATATCGCGGCCACGGTGTCGCGCGGGGTGATCTTGCCTGTCAGCTTGAAGCCGAAGGTCGGGTCGACGATGTTCCGCGTGTAGACGAGGGCTATCAACGGGGCCTCCTCCATGGCCCCGCCGAATTGCCAGAGGTCGTTCCCCTCGAGGAAGAACGGCCGTTTTTCTTCGTAGTAGAGGGCATAACGGAGGTTGAAATCGACCTGCCCGGCGTCGGACTCGACCTGGCTGAAGTCGGGGTTGACCGTCCCGTCGAGGGTCAAGTCGGAGGTGATGCCCAGCTTCCCGGTCAGGCTGACGTCGTTGATGTCCTGCTCCTTGTCCCTGACGAGCTGGCCCTGGGTGGCTTCGCTCGCCTCCTGGGTCCGTCCGAAGGTAAAGGCGGGCAGGAGCTCGACGACGCGCTTGTACTTGAGCCCCGACACCTGGAAGGGCTGGGCCTGGCCGAGGAGGGAACCCTTGTCCGGGTCGAGGGGCGGGAAGGTCACCTGCTCGGAAGTCCGAGTGAAAAAGCGGACAAAGAGGATGCGCATGGTCTGGACGTCCCGGTTCGGGAAGCGGATGCTCTGAAGGGGAATGCGGGCCTCGACGGTCCAGCCCTGGTCGTCGATCCGGCCCTTGCTGTACCAGACCGTATCGAAGCTCGATTCGACGTTCCCGTTGACGGTCAGCATGCCGTCGGCCTGGATGCCGAGCGGGTTGAGCATGAAGACGAAGGCGCTCTGGTTGTCGTTGAACGTATCGAGGTTGATGAAGATAAGGTCGTCCTGCCAGATGTTGTCGCGCTTGCTGACGGCGGCTTTGATCTTGGAGGGTTCGTTGTCGTAGCAGCGGAAAGCGAAATAGAAGTTCTCGGCGTCGTAGGCGATGTAGGCCTCTGTTTTTTGGCTGGCGTCCTTGCCGTAATCGGGCTTGAAGGTCTTGAAACCGTCGAATCTGAGGGCCGTCGACCAGGCGGCGTCGTCGAGGACTCCGTCGATGACCGGCGGGACGGTGGCCTTCGTAAGGGCGGGCACTTCCGCCGGGACGGCGGGGCGCGCGGCGGCGGAAGCGGAAGTTTCGGCCCGGAGGACCGCTGGGGCGGCCGCCAGGAGGGCAACGGTCAACAGGGTCAAGAAGGTTTTCTTCAATTCGGCCTCCGTTTTCGATTTAGGCATGCCTCTTCCGTCTTGCCTAGATACGAAATCCCCCCGGAAAAGGTTGCACTCCGGATGGATTCGGATGTTTCTGTATTTCGATCCCGTTAATAGGAAGAGACCGGCCGGGAGGCCGTCTAAAGTGTCGGGAGGAGCGAGACGATGAAAAATTCGAAGATCCTGGCGGCTCTTGCCGCATTAGCCCTGCTCGGCACCGTTTCCGCCTGTAAAACCAAGGTCGCGGAGGACGTCCCCGGCGACTTCACCTTCCGCGGTCAGGCCATCCACCCCGCCGCGATCAGCGCCCTCTACCGGTCCGCGAACGGCCAGATCAACCTGGCCGATTTCAAGACGAACCTGGAGGCCAGCCAATGGGAGGACCAGCCCGGCTGGTGGATCACGGATTTCGAGGAAGACCCGGTCAGCCAGAAGTCGCCCTTCTTCGCCTACGTCGCCTTCGCCGGACCCGTGAGCGGAGGCGCGGAGATCTATATCCTCTCGATCACCTTCAATACCGGCGAGACGGGCGACGTCGACAACATCCTCCTCCTCCAGAAGAATGGAAGCTGGCTCGGCCTGATCAGGGCCTGGACTGAGGGCAGCGCCTGCAACGGCGGCATCCTCGCCCAACGGATGGACGGCGAGAATTTCCTCTATTCCCGCGATCTCACGCCTCTCGACCTCCTCGACCTCTCGCTCGACGTCCGTCTCAGCCTCAACGCCCACGAGGACCTCGAGGCGACGAGCGAGAGCTGTTACGCCGCCGCAAACTACGTCTACAGCCTCACCCAGGACCGCGAGGACCTCGTCTCGGTCCGGCTCTACGACGAGCCCAAGTTGGACGAAAAAGGATTGACCGACAAGCTTCGCTACCAGTCCTGTTTCAACCGGGTTTTCAACGCTTACCTGGCCGAAGGCAAGACGGCGCTCGCGCCCAAAGAGGTCGACGAGTTCGCCCGGCGGTTCCGGGACGAATGCATCACGCCCATCCAGCCGGCGCCCATCGACAAGTAAAGCGTTCGCACTCCCACTTTACGGCGTGCTGTCGGAGAGCAGGTCCGCGGCCGAGGCGTTCTCGGCCACCTGTTCCGGGGACTTCGCCCCGGGGATGACCGCCGCCACGACCGGGTCGCGCAGGCACCAGGCCAGGGCCCAGCGGGCACGCGAGACACCGAGCGGCAGTTCCTCGTCGGCGATCCGTTCCGCTTCGTGAACACGGCGCGCGATTTCGTCCTTGCCCAGCGTCGAACGGTAATCTCCCGCGCCGAACTTGTCCCCCGCCTCGTATTTCCCGCTGAGAAAGCCGCTCCCGAGGGGGACGCGGGCCAGGATGCCCAGTCCGTACCGACGGGCGAAGGGGAAAACATCGGATTCCGCCCGGACGTCGAGCCGGTTATAGACGACCTGGAGGACGCCGTAGCCGCGTCCGAACGCCTCCCGGGTCTGGACTTCGCTGCCCGTGCCGCGGATGGAGACGCCGAGGTTGCGGACCATGCCCGACCGCCGGACGTCCTCGAGCACGGCCCGGAGGCCTTCGTCGAGGAAGGCCTCATCGCTCCCAGAATGGAATTGGTAGAGGTCGATCCTGTCGGTCCGCAGGGCCCGGAGGGAGGCGATGAGCTGATCCCTGACCTCTTCCGGCCGGAAGCGGTCGGTCCTGTCCATGAAGCCGTTGAAGCCGTGGCCGAACTTGGTCGCGACGATCCAGCGGTCGCGCTCGTGCCGCGACAGGTAGTCGCCGACGAGGCGCTCGGCCAGGTGGTCGCCGTAGCATTCGGCCGTGTCGATGAGGTTGATGCCGGCTTCGGCGGCCCGGTCGAGAATGGCGTCGACCTCGGCCTGGCCGAAGTCCCTGCCCCATTCGCCGCCGAGCTGCCAAGTGCCGAGGCCGACGACGGAAACGCGCAAGCCTGTCCGGCCCAGTGTGCGGTATTTCATTTAGCCCGTCGATATTTTAGTCGCGCGGAGGCCGGTCGTCAAGGAACCGAAGAGGGACAGGTCGGAGCTTCGGGGGAAACGGCGGATGAATGCAACCTTTCGCCAGGCCGAGCGGTTTGAAAATCTGAGGATGTTAAAAAAATAGCAGACCCTCTTGACAAGCCTGAAAACGAGTGCTAATATTTTAGCATGCTGTTTTTTTAGCATCGCGAAGAGGAGCGGAGGCCGCATGAAAAACGAGAAGAACCTGAGCCGGCGGGAACGTCAGATCATGGATATCGTCTACGAGATGAAGGAAGCCTCGGCCCTCCAAGTGCTCGAGCGCCTGCCCTCCCCTCCCGGCTATTCGGCCGTCCGGGCCCTGCTCCGTGTCCTCGAGCAGAAGGGCCACCTGGCCCACCGTCAGGACGGCCCCCGCTACATCTACTCGCCCCGCCTCCCGCGGGAGAAGGCCCGGCGAAACGCCCTCAGCCATCTCATGCAAACTTTTTTCGACGGCTCGACCGAGGACGTCGTGGCCGCCCTGCTCGATATCTCCGAGGACAGCCTTTCGGAGGACGATTACCGTCGGTTGACGGGGCTCATCGAAAAAGCCCGCAAGGAGGGACGCTGACATGGGCGGATTCGCCGCCGCCGGAACGCTCGGCCTCATCGCCGAATATTTCTTCAAGACGACGGCCGTCCTGACGCTGGCCCTCCTCGCCGCCGCGGCTTCGAGGCGCCGGCCGGCCGCCTTCCGGCATTTCGTGCTGTCCTTCGCCCTTGTCGGACTGCTCTTCCTGCCTGTCCTCTCGCTCGCCCCGGTCGGGTGGCGGACGTCGCTCCTTCCGACGCGGCCGGCCGGCACGGAAACGGGGACGTCGGCGCTCCTTCCGGCCCGACCGGGTGTGACCGGAGCGCGGGCCCCGGGCCTGGACGTCCAAAGTCCGCCGCCCGGCGTCGTCCGGTTTCAGGAGTTGCCCCTCGCCTCAACCGCGGACGGCCCCTCGCCCGAATTCTCCTCTCCCCCGCTTTCCGCTGCCGCGACTTCCCGTCTTCCCACCGCCGGCGCGAGCCCTGTCAATTCCCTTCTCGCCGTCCTCTGGGCGGCTGGTCTTATCGTTCTCTTCCTGAGACTGGCCGTCGGCTTGGCCGGGGCGGTCAAGCTGACCGCGCAGGGAACCGCGCTCGGCGACCCCGCCTGGCGGGGCCTCCTCGAACGCTTCAGGGCGCTCGTCTCGCTCCGGCGCAATATCCGCCTCAAGAGCCACCCCGCGGTCCTCGTGCCCCTGACCTGGGGTTGGAGGAAGCCCGTCGTCCTCATGCCGGCGGGAGCGGACGCCTGGACTGAGGAGCAGCGCTCCTCGGCCCTCTTTCACGAGCTCTCCCATGTCAAGCGGGCGGACTTCCTGGTCATGCTCCTCGTCCGGACGAGCCTGGCCGCTTTCTGGTTCAATCCGCTCTGCTGGGTCGTCTACCGCGAGCTCCGCAAAGAGCAAGAGATCGCCTGCGACGAACTGGTCCTTCGCGCGGGGATCAGGCCGTCGACATACGCCGCCAGCCTCCTCGCCTTCCGGCGCTCCGCCGGGTTCCGCTGGAACCCCTCGGCGGCCCTGCTCGGGATGCTGGGAAGGTCTTCGTTCCATGAACGCCTGGCGGCCATCCTCAAACAAAAGCTGACATTCAAGGAGGTCAAGATGAAAACGAAAATCATGCTGGCATCGGCCGTCGTTCTGGCCGTAGTCCTCGTCGGGACGGCCCGTCCGGCCGTCGGCATCGAGAAGACCGCAGTCACAACGACCATCGTCGAGACCGCGGCACCCGCTCCGGTTTCTCTCGCCGTCGTCCTGCCCGTTTCCGGAACACAGGAGAAGCAGGCGGAGAAAGCGGTCGTCCAGGAGAAGGAAAAGAAAAAGATCGTCGTCACGACCAAGGACGGCGCGAAGACGCCGATCGAGATCACTATCACCGAGGGCGACAAGGTCAAGACACTCGTCCTCGACAAGCCGCTGACCATCACCGGCGGCAAGGACGGCCACGTCCTCGTCCTGACCTCGGAAGGCAAGGAAATCCAGGTCCTGGAAGGCGAGCCCTTGCGCCTGGAGATCAGGGGAGGGGAAATCGAGCTCATTAAAGAGGGCAAGGCCCTGAAGGTCGGCGAAGGCGGCAAGGAAGGTTCCAAGATCGTGTACTACTGGACCCCCGAGGGCAAGACCGGCGGCGCCCAGGAGATCCGGATCGTCAAGGAAGGTAAGGCCGACGAGGCCACCGCCGAAGTCTTCGTCAAGAGGATGAAGGACAAGAAGGAAGGGGAAAAATGGGTGGCCGTGGAAACGGCTAAAGAAGCGACGGTCGGCAAGGAAGGCGCCGTTTGGGTCACGAAGGAATTCTCAGGAAAGCCGGTCGAAGGCGCCTGGGTGAGCGAAGGAGGCAAGGCCTTTGCGTTCTCGTCGGCCACGGACAAGGACATGCTGGAAAAGGTCCACGCCCTGCAAGAGCAGGTCACGGCGATCAAAGCCAAGAAGATGGACATCGACGTGCTCCAAAAATCCCTGGAAAAGCTCGAGGCGGAGCTCAAGGCCCAGGAAGTGAAGCTCGATAAATTCGAGTTCAAATTCGATAAAGAACCGGGCCAAATCAAGGTCGTTAAAAAAATACGCGGCGAGGAAGCCGAAGCGGAAGCGGCCGAGGAGGCCAAGGCCGTCACCAAGGTCGTCGCCAAAGACGACGGCTTGATCCAGATCGTCCTCACGGGCCCGGAGGGCGATGCGGGGCGCAAGGCCTATGAGCTGGCCGTCGCCAAATTGAAGAAGGAGCTGCCCGAGGGCTATCGACTCCTCGAACAGAACTACGACGCCGACTCCGGGGCCATGACCTTCAAGATCGCTCCCCCCGAGGGGAAGAAGAGCGACGAAAAGCTCGTCCAGAAGCTCGTCGAAAGCCTCCGGGCGGAGATCGATAAAAAGTAACCTACTTTTTCACCCGGACCGGAAAGGCCGGCCTCTTGGGCTTCGCCAGGAGGGGAAACGGGTAGTTCCCGTCACAGCTAAAACGGGTGGCGTCCTGCGGCGACGTTGACCGCCTCTCGGCGTTTCCGGTATGATGTCCGAAGCATCATGGCGACGAGACCGCGCGACTTCTACGAGATCCAGAAACGCCAGGGGCAGAGGAGCCTCTTTCTGTTCGCGGCCGTCCTCCTCTTCCATTTCGCGGCCATCGGCTTGATCGCCCTGGCCTTCATGGCCAGCTTCGGCCTCGTTTTGAACAGGGCCATGCTCGCATCGGCGTCCTTCTGGCCCCGCTTCTTCCTCTTCGACCTGGCCGCCGCGGTCATCGTCTCCGCCCTCCACTTCCAGGACGCCCGGAAGAACGGCCCCCGCTTCATCCTCCGCCGGCTCCAGGCGGCGACGCCCGACGCGTCGGACCGCTACCACATGCAGTTCCTCAATACCGTGGACGAGATCCGCATCGCCGCCGGCCTGCCGCGCGTCAACGCCTACGTCCTGCCGTCCTTCGCCGTCAACTCGCTGGCCGTGATCGAAGAGGACGGCACGCCCGCCGTCGCCGTGACCGAGGGGCTCCTCGCCGAGGGGACGCGGGACGAGCTCCAGGCCGTCGCCGCCCACGAGCTGGCCCACATCGCCCGGGGCGACGCCTTCTACCTGACGCTCGTCTGCTCGCTGGCCAACCTCTTCGAGAAATTCAAGGACGCCCTCGAACCCGAGCCGGACGACCGGGCGGACTGCGGCGGGCGGCGCGGAAGCGGCGGCTTCCCGCCCGTCCTCTTCTACCTCGCGGTGGCCCTGTCGGCCCTGGTCATGCGCCTGCTCAGCATGCTCGTCAGCCGGGAGCGGGAGCTTCTGGCCGACGCCGCGGCCGTCGAGCTCAGCCGGGCCCCCGAAGCGCTGGCCCGGATCATCTACAAGGCTCACGTCAAGAACTCGTTCGTCGGCGATTTCTCGCTGAGTTACGCCCCCCTCTTCATCGTCCGGCCCGACTCGCGGGACACGCCGGACAACCTCGCGGGCAGGATCTTCAGCTCGCATCCGCCGCTCATGAAGCGGCTCGGCGCCCTGGCGGCCATGGTCCGGAAGAAGCCCGAGGCCATCATCAACGCCGTGTGGGACGAGGAGCGGGCGAGAAACGAGGCCCGCGGCGTCCTTCATTCCTACGAGGAGACCGGGAAGGAACAGCTCGAGCTTTTTCCGGAGACGCCGGAAACAGCCGCCTCGCCCCTCCCCGGAGACGAAGCCCGGATCTGGCTCCTCGCTTCGGCGGCCGAAGAGGGGTGGGAGGGGCCGTTCACGCTGGGCGAACTCGTCTGCCGGCCGCGCTTCTCCCCCATCATGCGGGTCAAGAACACCCAGGAGGGCATTGAGGCCGTGGCCCGCGAATTCCCGCAGGTCCGGATCGCCCTGCACAACCTGGCCCGGAAAAAGCCCCTGCGGCCCGGCCGCGAGAACCTCTGCCCGCGCTGCCGCGTCCCCCTGGCCGAAGCGTTCTACGAGGGCGTCGGCCTCAGGGTCTGCCGGCGCTGCCGGGGTCGTCTCGTGGACATGGCCTCGGTCGACCGCATCGTCGCCCGGAGGGAGTTCGACTTTTCAGAGCCGCTGCGGCAAAAAGCGCGGGAGTTCCGGGAACGCGTGCTCCGCAACCCCCTCAAACGTCAGAAGGCCCAAGCCGCGCTCGGCCCGGACGTCCCCTGCCCGAGCTGCGGCTACCGGATGGTCGCCCGGCCGTACAACTATCAGTATTTCGTGCCGGTGGATAAGTGCCTATCCTGTTCGAAGATCTGGTTCGACGCCGACGAGCTCGAGATCCTCCAGATCCTCATCGAGGACAGGAAGGCGAAGGCCTGACCCCGCCTCAGTCGAAGATCTTTTCCAGCGCCTGGTAGCAGGTGTGGAGCTTCAGGACGGCCTGTTCGATCGCCTCTCCTTTGGCCTTGGGGCCGAGGGCGGCCAGGGTCGAAGCGGCGTTGACGAGCTCGGCGGCCGCGGTCTTGAACGCTTCGGCCTTCGGCTCGAGGCGCGTCGAGAGCTTGGCCTGGGTCACGGCTTCGGCCTTGGCCTTGAGCTCGGGCGCGGCGGCCCGGATGTTGTCCCACTTCTTGTCGGGGAGGTCCTTGTGGAAAACGACGTAGAGGACCTTGTGGAAGTCGTCCATTTCTTTTAGAACGGGCCGGAGGATGCGGACGAGCATCTCGTACTTGGCGTGGAGGAGCTCGGCGGCGTCGAGCATGGCCTTGTCGTCGGCGCCCTTGGCCGCGGCGTCGTAGGCCTCGACGGACTTGCGGAACTCGGCCAGGCCGGCGTCGTACTTGGCCTGCTTGTCGCGGAGGATGCCCGGAAGCGGGGCGGCAAAGACTTTCGCCGCGAGCTCGTTGACCTGGGGCGCCAGGCTCTTGAGCATGGCGATGTCCTTATCCGGATAAGCCGTGTGCCAGATGGGGTAGATGACCTCGTGGAACGCCGTAAGTTCGGGGACGGCGCTTTCGGTCTCCTGGGCGATCGCGGGGACTGCGGCCGCCGCGAGGGCGATCAGGCAAATGGCGAGAGATCGTTTGAACATCATGAGAGCCTCCTCGGAATGATAGACGAATAAGGATTATAGCGGAAAACGCCTAGATTTTGAATTCTCCGGTGTCGATCCACTCTTTTTTCAGGACGGACCAGAAATCCTCGGCCAGGCCCTTGAGGACATAGGCGTAAGGGAGCCAGCCGTAGCCCTTCTCGCCCCAGCCGGTCCCCCAGGAGTTCCGGACGAGGAGCGCCCCTTTCGCCGTTTCGCCGCCGGACGTGTTCTTGATCGCGAGCGCGTCGTCGTAGCCCATGGCGACGACGGCGTGCCCGCCTTCGATCCGCTCCCGGCCGATCGGGAAAGGAATGCGGCCGGTCTCGGCCGCCTGCTCGATAGAGCTGTAGACAGTGAAACCGAACATGGCCGGATGCCCCGCGGAGAGATAGGTCTTGAGCCGTTCCAGAACGGCGGGGCGGGCGGCCCCGGCCGGGTCGTGGCGGTAGTACATCAGCGTCTTGTAGTTCTGGGCGAAGGCGTAACAGAAGGCGGGCGGTTCCTTGTCGAAGCCCTCCCCGGCATCGGTATAAGGCCAGTACTCTTCGGGCGCGACGCCGAAAAGGACCATGGCCCCCATGGTCAGGCGGAGGGTGGCCCCCGTGTCTCCCTTCATCTTCATGAGGTTGCGGGTCACTTTGTAAAGGAAGAGGCGCGAGGTTTCGACGTAACGCCCGAACGATTTGCGCTCGTAGTACTCGATGACACCGGCGCCCGCCTGGGCCGTGCACGAGCCGAGGCCGCCCTGGTCTTCGACGGGCGAGGCCCACTCGCGGAGGTCGACGGCCGCCGGGAGCGGGACGCGGGGCCTGCGGCCGCCGCGGTCGGCGCCGGAGGCGGGAAGGCCCGTCGGGGCCAGGATGTCCCGGACGTTTTTCGTTTCCTCGGTATAGTCCCGAAAGTCCGGGAAATCCGGGATCCAGCCGAGGCCGTGTTTTTTTAAATCTGCCATCTTTTCCCTCCTTCGGCTTCTTCAGCCGATCCTTGTATTTAATACGAAAAACGCTCGATCGCGTTCGTGCCGGCTCTCTCCTCACTTTGCCTCCCCGAATTTCCACCCCATTCTCCGAGGATGATCATGGCTTGGTGGACAGCCGGAGTGAATCCACATCTCGTAAGGATGTTCGCGAAGGAGGCCGCGGATAAAAGGGCTGAGGGTATCGTCGGAGGGAACATAAAGCGGTGATTTAGCCTTCCCAGGACGGATACGCGGACTCCTCCCACCGGATCCGGCCCGGGGAGGCGTTAAAAATCACCGCAGTGGACGGAGACGATACCCGAAACCCCTCCGCGACCGACGGAGGCAATCCCCGCTGCCCCCCAACCCTCGGGGCGAGGGGGGAAATCATCCCCGGAATCATCTTAAGGGGTGATTGACCCCGACTGGGGGTGAGGAAAAAATGGAGCATGTGAAGAACATCGCCGTCCGTAGCGTATTCCGGCAGGGCCTTTCCCGGCCGGGATCAGACGTCCGGCGGTAGCAGCAAGTCTTAGGAAATGGGAATGAAGAAGATCCTCGTCATCGATTATGACCAGAGCTCCCTGGCCTCCCTCCAGGGAATCCTGATCAGGGAAGGATACCAGGTCGTCACCGCCGGCGATGGCCAGGCGGGCTGGGACAAGTTCAACAAGGAATCTCCGGACCTCGTCCTGATGGAGGCCATGCTCCCCAAGGTCCACGGCTTCGAGCTCTGCCAGAGGATCACCTCGGAACGGAATTCACTGACTCCCGTTTTCATCATGACCGGAGTCTACAAGGACCGCGTCTACAGGACGGAAGCCCTGCGCACCTACGGGGCCTCCGAATACTTCGAGAAGCCCCTGAAGATGGCCGAACTCCTGGCCTCGGTCGAAGCCGTCCTCGGAAAGCCCGAAAGGAAGCCGGCCGCAAAACCGGCCCCGGCGGACCCCCGCAAGGTCGATAAGCCCAAGCCCGTCGAGGAGGAATTCGCCTGGTCGGCCGACCTGGAAAAACTGCGCAGAGAGATCCCGAAAACCACGGTCCGGGCGCCGAGCCGCCTGGAGCCGTCCATGGAAGCCCGGCTCGACACGATCGCCAACGAGCTTCGGAGCACAGCCGGCGTCGAAACCACGCCGCATCACAAGGACGTCGAAGACAAGCCGCAGGAGCGCGCGGAACACAAGGGCAACGGGAACGGAAACGGCAACGGGAACGTCGACATCGACCTGTTCCTCAAGTCCGCGCTGGCCGGCCTCGACCTCAACAAAGAGAAGGTCAAGGTCCCCAAAACGGCGCCCCTGCCGCCACCGCCGCCCGCAGAGAGACCCCACCCGGTGCCGCCGCCGGTCATCGTCAAACCTAAGCCGGCCCCGGTCGCGCCTCCGGCCGCCGCGTTTTCCCGGCCTGCAGAGCCGGCGCCGTCGGTCACGATGACCCCGGGAGACCCCGGGTCCGACGCATCACCGTTCTTCACGCCCGACAAGAAGAAAACTGAAAAACCCGAGGAAAAGCCCCGGACTCCGGCGCCTCACTTCGCTCCGAGACGGCCCAAAGCGGAAGAAAGGGCAGCGCCGGCCAATCCGGGAATGGAAGCTCGGGAAGCCGAGGTCATCTCCTCGTCGCAGATCTTCTCAGAAATCTGCGGGGATAAGCCCAAGAAGGCCTTCTCTCCGCTCCTCGCGGTCGGCGCCGCCGTCGCCGTGATCGCCCTGGCCGGCTTATTCATCCTCCGGCCGAAGCGGCCCGCCGCGCCGGCCGACGACGGGCTGAAGTCTCTGCAGACGGTCGCCCAGTCGAACGTCGCGGAGAAACCGGCCGAGGAAGTCCCGCCGCCCGGAGCCAAGCCCAAGCCCGCGGCTCCCAGGCCGAAGGTGGATACCCAGACCAAGGTCTCCGACATCGGCCCCAGCAGCGAGGATGCGATCCTCCTTCCCGTCGCTCCCGCGGACGCACCGTCCATGACCGGAAACCCGATCGCCTCCGGAGACGGCCAGGCCCAGAACGCCGCGGGGTCCCAGGCGGTCCAGGCTAATCCGCCCCCCATCACGACGGAGGGGAGCGCCCCCCCGGCTAAAACCGAAGAGAATCCGACCCAGGGCACGGCCGGCGATGTCGGGACCGCCGTGAACCCGGGGACGGCGGCCGCGACGCCGGCGAAGCCCCAGATCAACGAGGGCGACCTCGTCGACCTCGCCTCGGTCGCCGAACCGCCCATGACGCTGAAAACCGTCGACCCCGTTTATCCGTCGGCGGCCCAGCGATTCGGCGTGGCGGGATCGATCACGATCAACGCCCTCATCGATGAAAAAGGCAACGTCATCGACACGGGCATCCTCAAGGGGATCCAGGACGACAAGGGCCTGGGCAAAGCCGCCGAGACGGCCGTGAAAAAATGGAAATTCCAGCCGGCGAAGAAGGGCGGGGTTAACGTCAAGGTCTGGAAGCCGGTCGTCATCGTCTTCAAGACGGCCGTCAAGATCGGTTGAGAAGATGGAAAAGCATAAACAATCCGACGATAGGAGTTTCACATGGGCCTGAGCAAGGAACAAGAAGACCTGTACAAAAAGACGATGGCCGAGGTCAAGCATCAGCTGGAACACCTCGACGAGGAAGTCGAGAAGGAACTTCAGAAGGTCAGGAAGCGGCTGGCCGAACTCCAGGACTCCAAGAAGTCGTTGAAGATGGTCTACGAAGGGACGGCCAGGCTCCTCGGCATCGAACTCGAGGCCGAAGAGGAGGCCGGCGACGAAGCCCCCCCCATCGCCAAGATGTGAGGCCTCCGTCGCCGCTCGCGGCCGGGCGGCCCGGCGGCGCTCCCCCTCCGGATTCCCCAACTCCCCTCATTGACGCCCCAGGGCTGTTCTGGTATAAACTTGTTTTTTAAATGTTCATCCTTCTCGGAATTTTCGTAGGATTGCTGGCGGCCGTGCCCCTCGGCCCGGTCAACGTCTTCGTCGTTTCCCAGGCGCTCAAGCGCGATTTTTTCCACGGCCTCCTCGCCGGCCTGACGGCGGCCATGCTCGACACGGCCTTCTGCTTCGTCGCCCTGGCCGGGTTCTTCCAGATCAAGTTCAATCTGCCCCCCTACGCGATGTCGGTCCTGAAGGTCGTCGCCGCCGTCATCATCCTGGTGCTCAGCGGCAAGCTGATCCACGATTCCCGGACGTTCTCCATCCCGCGCGACGGCGACAAGATGCCCTCGGCGGCACCCAAGCCGATCCTCGGCGTCCTCCTTCTCTACGTGACCAACCCGACCCTCTACATGTTCTGGGTCGCCGTGGCCGGGACAGTGACCGGGCATCACCTCGTCCAGTTCGGCGCCTGGACGGCCGTCGCCTTCGCCGCCGCGGTCGGCGTGGGCTCGATGCTCTGGTACCTTTCGCTCGTCCGCTTCGTCTCCCGCCGCCAGGACCGGATCAAGCCCGAGACCTTCCGCAAGATCCTTTTCTACCTGGGCCTGGCGCTCGCGGCTTTAGCCATCTACACCCTGGGTACGGTCTTCATCTAGCGCCCGATGACCAAGCGCGGGCGGGTCGAAAAAACCTACGCCTTCGAGGTTCCCGATCGCGTCCCCTTCGTCCCAGCCGTCTACGAACACAAGGCCCGCCTTGTCGGGCGCCTGCCCTCCGAGGTCTGCCGCAGCCTCGAACTTCTCCTCGGATCCCTGGACAAGGAGCTCGAAGTCTACGACCCCGACATGCTCGTCGTCGGCATCGACGTCTACAACGTCGAAGCCGAGGCCGTCGGCTGCGAGGTCCGCTATTTCGACCGCTCGTCCGACGTTCCGGCTATCGCCGCCCCGCTCCTCGACCGGCCGGGCGACATCCGCAAGCTCGGCGTCCCCGACCCGGCCCGGGACGGCCGGATGCCGCTCTTCGTGGAGGCGGCCGCCCGTTTGCACAAGGAAAAGGGGCGGGATCTCATCGTCCGAGGCGCCCTGACCGGGCCGTTCTCCCTAGCCTGCGCCCTGGCCGGGACGGAAGCGGTCCTCGTGGCCACGGTGGAGGACCCGGGCTTCGTCAGGGACCTCCTCGGCTTCTCGGCCCGGGTGGCGGCCGTCTTCGGCCGGGCCTTTCTCGAGAAAGGCGTCGAGCCCATCCTCTTCGACTCCAAGGCCACCCCGGCCGCCGCCTCGCCCCGGGTTTTTCGGGAATTCGTCCTCCCCGCCTACCGCGACATCCTCATCCCGGCTCTGCGCGAGGCGGGGGCGCGTCACACGTCCCTCATCATCGGCGGCGATACGACCTCCATCCTCGAAGACCTCCTCCGGACCGGCGCGGCCCAGCTTCTATGCGACGCGGGGTCGGACCTGGCGCTTTTCGGAAAAAGGTGCCGGGAGGAAAGACGCGCCCTAAGGGCCAGCGTGGACTCGCGGCTCGTCCACCGGGGCCGGCCGGAAGAGATCAAGGCCGAGGGGCTTCGGATCCTCAGGGCATCGGCGGGCCAACCCGGTCTCTTGTTCGGGTGCGGCGTCGTGGCTTACGACTGCGACCCGAAAAACGTCCTCGCCCTGCGCGAGGCCCGCGACGAGTTCGCGGGCGCGTAGCCGCTCTGCCCCCTTCGAAAATGGCCTTCGAATCGGACGCGGCGCTGTCGAACGTATCAGTCGGCGGACCGCGCGATGGCCGAGCTCCGGGCAATCGCCTGTCCCTGCCGGCCGACGAGGGCGCGCACCTTCTCCGCGGAAACCGCGGTCGTCGTGCCGATGCCCGTCGTGCAGACCGCGCCGCAGGCCGAGGCGTAGAGGAGGATCTCCAGCCAATCGTCGAGCGAGAAATCTTCCGGCCGGACGCCCCGGACGATGGCTCGATGCGTTTTCAAGATGATCCCCGCGGAAAAGGCGTCGCCCGCGCCCGTCGGGTCCTCGACCCGGACGGAGAAGGAGGGAACGCGGATCGTCCCGCCCGCCACGGCGGCAACGGCCCCCCGGCTCCCCAGGGTCAGGAAGACGTCCTTAGCCCCCAGCCGGCGGATCATGTCCGCAGCCTTCGCCGGCTCGGTTTCGCCCACGAGCGACGCGGCTTCGTCGGCGTTGCAGTGGAAGAAATCGGTCCAGGGCAGGGCCTTCCGCAGGAAGGCCCAGGTCTTGCGGTAGGGGCTGACGACGTCGACGAAAGTCAGGGCGCCGAGCTTTTTCGCCCGCCGCAGGACTTCGGCCAGGCCCGAATCGAGCCGGCCGAGGAGCCCGACGCCGCCCGCATAGTAGATGAGCGGCCTATTTTTTTCGAGGAGCGCGAGAACCGGGGCGGCCGACATCTCGACGTTGGCCCCGGGGTCGGCGTGATAGCGGCGGTCTTCGCCCTGTGCGACGAGGATGAGGTCGAGGGACGTCGGGGCTTTATCGGCAAAGACGGGCTCGATCCGGAGCCCCTGCTCCCTCAGGCGGCGGACGAGAAAATCGCCGAACAGGTCGCGTCCCGCCGGGAAGACGACGCGCAGACGGGATTTCGGGAAGCCCAGCCGGACGAGGTCGGCCGAGACGTTGCAGGCGTGGCCGCCGATGGACGTTCGTACCGAACAGAACGCGAGCTCACCCGGCCGGGCCACGCGCGCCAGGCCGCTCCCGATCATGTCGACGACGGCGATTCCACTGACGAGAACCACGCGCCTATTGTATTCAATTCGGCCCGCGGTTCCAAGGTTTTAGTGAACCTATTGACTTATCCCGCCGTATAATGGGTGAGGAGACGCGACGATGATAAAATTCCTGCTCTGGCTCATCCTGCTCGTGGTTTGCTGGCCGATCGCCCTCATGGCGCTCCTGCTTTTTCCGATCGTCTGGCTCCTGCTCATCCCCTTCCGGCTCCTGGGCATCACGGTCAGCGCCGTCCTCGACCTGTTCAAAGCCGTCATCAGGCTTCCGGCCCGGATGCTCCGCGGGCCGTCCCGGACCTGAGCCCGGCCGCCGGGGATTGCTTTCCGGCCCTCCCTCTCCATATAATATCCGTTCCCATGGAAGTCCAAGAACACTTCTATTCGGACGACCCTTCCCGCGGCCCGGTTGACGGCAAAACGACGCTTCGCGGCGTCGATTACTTTTTCCTCGGCAACGGCATCATCCAGGCCGCGGTCCAGGTCACGGCGGCCGAGGGCGCGACCCCGGTCGGACTTCTTATCATGGACCCCGAGCGTTTGGGACCCAAGCGTGCCGCCCTGACCTTCGACAGGGAATCCGGGATAAGGGCGACGGCTCTTTCTCTCTTCGCGGAAGGCGCTGTCCGCTCGGCCGGCGGCGGTTCCGTCCGGGCACGCTGGATCCCGGGAGTGCCCGACCCGCGCGTCGAGATATGCTGGAGGAGCGGTCCTTACCTTATCACCGAGCTTTTCTTCTGCCCGGACATGGGCTCGGCGCGGCTCCTGCGCCGGGTTACCATAACCAGGAATGCGGCGGGCGGGTCCTCCGTCCGCCTGAAGACGGGCGTCGGAGGCAAGACCGTCGAAACCTCCGTCGCCTTCCGAAGCCGAGGGGCGAAAACGGCCGTCTTCGAATACACGCTCTCGAAACGCGGCGGTCAGCCCGCCGTCACGATTTCCCTCGCGACCCCTTCCGACATCGAACCAAAGTCCGCCGGCTATTGGAAGGACACGGCCATCTGTCGGTTCTCCGACCCGCTTCTCAACCGATTTTTCGCCGCCTCGAAGTTCCAGCTCAGGGCCGCGGTCTCGGCATCGGGCCGGCTCGACGGCAGCATCTGGCAGTACAACCTCGAGTGGGTCCGCGACCAGGCGCTCATCGCCCTGGCCCTGACCATGTCCGGGCAATTCGGGCCGGCCCGGACGATCCTCGACCGCCTCCTCTCCGAGTTCGTCAGCGACGAAGGCGCGACCATGGACTCGAGCCGGCTCCGGGCCTGGGAGGAGAGCGAGTTCGACCAGAACGGCGTCCTCCTTTTCGCCCTGGAGTCCTACGCGAACTGGACCGGGGACAGGGAGCTCGTCCTCGAGCGCTGGGATAAGATCGAAAAGGCGGCCTCTTTCCCCCTCCGCCGCCGTTTCCGTCATGGGCCATCGGGCTTGCTTGTCAACCGGCGCGAGTTCTGGGAGCGGCACGAGGCCCACGGCGTCCGGATGGGCATGGAGCTCGCCCACCAGCTCTTCGTGGCCATGGGCCTCCAGTCAGCCGGCCGGATGGCCCGCCTCATCGGCAGGACAGGCAAGGCCAACGCCTGGGCCGCGGCCGCGGCTCGGCTCCGCGAGGCCATGCTGCGGGACACGAAGTATTCCCTCGTCGAAGCGGGGGCGTTCATCAAGCGGCGCGGCGTCGCCGGAGATGTCCAGGAAGAGATCCGGCCTCTCGCCGACTCCTCCCTGCCGCGCCAGGCTCCCCTCTTCGAGGCGGGCCGGCACCTGCTCAACCCGGATTCCTCGGCCGCGCTTCCCCTCGCCTGGGAGTTCATCGACCCGGCCGGCCGCCTCGCCCGGCGGACTCTCGCGTCGATGGAAACGTTGTGGAACCAGCGCTGGAAGGGCGGCGGCTACGGCCGCTACCACGTCACTTCGGAGCCGGACTCTCCCGGCCCCTGGCCGTTCCCTTCGCTTTTCATCGCGCGAGCCGCGTTCGAGGCGGGGGATGACGCCGCGACGCGCCGAGTCCTCGACTGGCTCGGCCGGGTCCCCGGCGCGCGCGCGGCCGCCTGGTTCGAATTCTACGGGCCGCGGCCCGTGCCGCCCTATCCCCAGGTCGGGGTCATCCCCTGGACCTGGGCGGAGCTCATCTTCCTCTTCGTCCACCACATGCTCGGCGTGAGGCCCGGAGCGGACGCCCTCCGCCTCCGGCCGCGGCTCCTCCGCGGGCTCACCCGGATGGAGGTCGACATGCCTCTGAGGGGCGGCCGGCTGGAAATGGCCGTCCGGAAGGCGCGCCGGGGCGAAGAGCCCGGGACCAGAGTCGGCTCCCGGAAAATCCCCTACCACCCCTACGGCGTCGGGCTCGAGATCCCCGAAAGATCGGAGCGGATCTCCGTCCGCGGCATCCTCCCCTGAGAAAGGACGCGCATGGCCAAGAGAAAAATACATCTCGTTTCGAACGCCCACCTCGACCCGGTCTGGCTCTGGGAATGGCAGGAGGGCGCGGGAGAGGCCCTGTCCACGTTCCGCCAGGCGGCCGAATTCTGCGAAAAGCACGAGGGTTTCGTCTTCTGCCACAACGAGGCCGTCCTCTACCGGTGGGTCGAGGAATACGAGCCGGCTCTCTTCCGGAGGATCCGCAAACTCGTCCGGGAAAAGAAGTGGCACATCATGGGCGGCTGGCACGTCCAACCCGATTGCAACATGCCCAGCGGCGAGTCGTTCGTCCGCCAGGTCCTCCTCGGCCGGCGCTATTTTTCGGAAAAATTCGGCGTCGAGCCGCGCACGGCGGTCAACCTCGACCCCTTCGGCCACACCCGGGGCCTCGTCCAGATCCTGGCCAAGAGCGGCTTTACCGCCTATCTCTGCTGCCGTCCCGGCGACAAAGAATGCCCGCTTCCCCAGGACGAATTCGTGTGGGTTGGCTACGACGGCTCCGAGGTGCTGGCCAACCGAGCTTCCGCCCACTACTGCTCAGTCGGCGGCAAGGAGCGGGAGCGGCTCGAAAAATGGCTCGCCGAACATCCCGAGGGCGACCTGGCCATCCACCTCTGGGGCATCGGCAACCACGGCGGCGGGCCGTCGCGGAAGGACCTCCGGGACCTCGCCGCCCTGATGGCCGAGCGCCGGGACCTCGAGCTCGTCCACTCGACGCCGGACGCCTACTTCGCGGAGCTCGAGGCCAAGCGCCCGTCCCTCCCCCGCCGCGAAAAGGACCTCAACCCCTGGGCCGTCGGCTGCTACACGTCGATGTCCAGGGTCAAGCAGGGGCACCGCCGGCTCGAGAACGAGCTCTTCTCGGCCGAGAAGATGGTCACGACGGCCTGGCTCCAGGGCCTCATGCCCTATCCGCAAGAGGCGTTGGAAGACGTCATGCGCGACCTGGCCTTCGTCGAATTCCACGACATCCTGCCCGGTTCGGCCATCCCGGCCGGCGAAGAAGGGGCCGTCCGGATGCTCGGCCACGGCCTGGAGATCCTGTCCCGGCTCAAGGCCGGGGCCTTTTTCGCCCTGGCCTCGGGCGAGCCCAAGGCGGCCGCGGACGAGATCCCCATCTTCGTCTTCAACCCCCACGCTTACCCCGTCCGGACGCTCGTCGAGTGCGAGTTCGAGCCCTGGGAGCCGAACTTCGAGAAGACCTTCTGGAAACCGCGGATCTATGCGCGGGGCAAGGCGCTTCCATCGCAGGCCGAAAAAGAGGAGAGCAACCTCAGCGTCGAATGGCGCAAGCGCGTCGTCTTCGAGGCCGAGCTCGCGCCCGGCCGGCTGAACAGGTTCGCCTGCCGCCTCGAAAGGACGATAAAAAAGCCCCGGCCTGCGGTCGGGGAAAAGGACGGCGCCATCACCGTCGCGACGGCCGACCTCGTCGCCTCGGTCGACGCCCGGACGGGTCTCCTTGACGTCTACCGGGCCGCGGGCATCGATTTTCTCGAGCCCGGCGGGTTCGCGCCTCTCGTCATCAAGGACAACGCCGACCCCTGGGGCATGAAAGTCCGGAGCTTCCGGACGCTCGAAGGGCGCTTCACATTAGCTACGCCCGAGGAGGCGGCTCGTTTCTCCGGGATCCTGGAAGGCGGGCTCGCCCCCGTTCGCGTCATCGAGGACGGCGATGTCCGCGCGGTCATCGAATCGATCCTCTCGTACGGAGGATCGCGGATCGCCCTCCGCTATAAGATCCCCAAGCGGGGGACGGAGGTCGAGGTCGAGGTCCGCGTTTTCTGGGCCGAGCGGGACCGGATGCTCAAACTTGGGTTGCCGTCCAAGCTCCGGGCGCCGCGGTTCATGGGGCAGGTGGCCTACGGCGCCGACGAGCTCCCGTCAAACGGCGACGAGGCCGTCGCCCAGAAGTGGCTGGCCCTCGTCTCGGAAAAGGACGGGGCGGCCATGACCGTCGCGAACGACGGCGTCCACGGCTCGGACTGGAGCGGCGGCGAACTGCGCCTGTCCCTCCTGCGCTCGCCGGCCTATGCCGCCGACACTTGGGAGGACCGGCTCGCCGTCGCCCGGGACAGGTTCATACCCCGTCAGGACACGGGAGAAAGGGTTTTCCGTTTTTGGCTCAACGGCGGCCCGCTCGGCGATCGCATGGAGACGATCGACCGGGAGGCCCTGGCCCGCAACGAAGCGCCCTACGTCCTCGCTTACTTTCCGCCGGGCGGAAAAAAGAGGGCGCTCCCGGGAGCCGTGGTCGACGGCGAGGCCGTCGAGGTCACGGCGTTCAAGAAATCCGAGGACGGCAACGACATCGTCGTCCGGCTTTTCGAACCGACGGGGAAGGCGCGGACGGCCGTGGTCAAGCTCCCGGCGTTCGGGGCGAGCACCAAGTGCCGGCTCAAGGGCTTCGAGCTTCGGACGCTGCGCTTCAACCGGCGCACGCGGACATTCGCCGAAACCGACCTTCTCGAGCGGAAGCCGGCTAAGGCATGACCTCCAAGGAGAGGGTCACCGCCGCCCTGGAGGGCCGGATACCCGACAGAGTCCCTTACGCGGAGTTCGCCGTCGACTTCGACATGGTCGAGCGCATCCTCGGCCGCAAAACCTACCTCCGGGCCAAGGCCGAGTCCCAGATCGCCTTCTGGGAGGGACGGGACGACGAGGTCGCTCAAAGCTGGCTCGAGGACCACATCGAACTCCATAAGAAACTCGGGCTCGACATCGTCACCTTCCCCATGGCCACCTGGGAGATGCCGCCGCCGGGCGACGACCCGCCGCCCCGGCGGATCGATGCCAACACTTGGGAGGACCGCCGCGGCCGGGTCTACAAGCTGTCGGACGCGACCCGGGACATTACCTGCGTCCACGACCCGGTCCGGGACGCCCGGGTCTTCACCGCGGCGGAGTTCGAAAAGGAGCCGGAGCCGCTCCGGCGCGACGAGCGGTCCTGGAAGATCCTCGACGCCGTCATCCAGGAGTTCAAGGCGGAGAAGTTCATCTGCGGCCCGTCGGGAGGGTCGGTCGGCATCGTCCTCCTCGGCGGCATGGAACGGGGCCTCTTCGAACTCGCCGCGAACCCGGACGCCGTCCGGGCGGCGACGGCCTATCTCGTCCGCCAGCAGAACCTGGCCGACGCGGCCTTCATCCACCCCGACTCCGACGCCGTGATGTGGGCCGAGGACCTCGGCCACAAGACGGGCCCGCTCATCGGGCCGGCCATGTTCCGGGATCTTTTCCTCGAGGCCAACAAGGAACGGGCGCGGAACGTCAAGGGCAAGTTCGGCAAGAAGATCCTCAAGCACTGCTGCGGCAACATCAACCTGCTCCTGGATTTCTTCATCGACATCGGCTTCGACGCCTACCAGTCCATCCAGCCGACGGCGGGCATGGACATCTGCCGGCTCAAGAAGGACTACGGCGACAGGATCGCGCTCTGGGGCGGCGTCGCCGTCGAGCACCTGGTCGGGGGGACGCCCGAAGAGGTCCGGGCCGACGTCCGGCAGGCCATGGCCTGCGCCAAGCCGGGCGGACGGTTCATCCTCGGCGCGAGCCACAGCATCGCCGTGGGCACGAAGTACGACAACTTCATGGCCATGCTGGACGAGTACACGAAACTGTGTCAGTATTAGCCCGAAAGAGCGGAGGATGCCTGCACCCGTATCCGTGGTCCTGGTCGGAATCGGCGGCATGGGCACGGTCTATGTCCGCGAACTCCTCGAGAAAAAGGACGGCGGCCTTTTCCGCATCGCCGGCGCCGTCGACCCCCAGCCCAACCGCTGCCGGCAGTATGTGGAGATGCGGGCCATGGGCGTCCCGTGCTTCGTCAGCCTCACGGATTTCTACAGGAACCGGATGGCCGAATTGGCCATCCTCTCCTCCCCGATCCAATGCCACAAGCCCCAGACCTGCTTCGCCCTGGCCAAGGGCAGTCATGTCCTCTGCGAAAAACCCGCGGCGGCGACGATCCAGGACGTCCGCGAGATGATCGGGGCGGAGAAGGCGGTGGCCAGGTGGGCCGCGGTCGGCTACCAATGGTCCTTCAGTTCGGCTGTCCAGGCCCTGAAAAAGGACGTCATGTCCGGGCTCTTCGGGCGGGCGAAGCGGATGAAGTGCCTTTACCTCTGGCCCCGGGACGAGGCCTATTACCGGCGGAACGACTGGGCCGGGAAAAAGCGCGACGCGGCAGGCGCCTGGGTCCTGGACAGCCCGGCCCAGAACGCCATGGCCCACGACCTCCACAACATGTTCTACGTCCTGGGGAAGGAAACGGATTCGAGCGCCGAGCCCGTCGAGGTCGAGGCCGAACTCTACCGGGCCAACGGCATCGAGAATTTCGACACGGCGGCCGTCCGCGTCCGGACCGGGGAGGGCGTCGAGGTCCTCTTCCTCGCGAGCCACGCCTCGAACGGAGACAAGGGCCCGGTCCTCCGCTTCGAGTTCGAGAAGGCGGTCGTCCGCTGCGACAGCCGGACGTCGGGGCTGTGGGCGGAATTCCCCGACGGAACGCGCAAAGACTACGGCGTTCCCGACGCCGAGCCCATGAACAAGCTCTGGCAGTCGATCGCCGGCGTCCGGGACGGGACGCGGCCGCTGTGCGGGCTCGAGGCGGCGGCCAGCCAGACCCTGTGTATGAACGGCATGCAGGACTCCATGCCGGACGTCCGCGATTTCCCCGCCGGGCTCGTCCGCGCCGTCGAAGCGGAGGGCAAGCGCCGGATGGTCGTCGAAGGGCTCGACGAGGTGCTCGAGAACTGTTTCGAAGCCGGCCGGCTCCCGTCCGAGATGGGCGTCCCGTGGAGCGCCAAGGGCACGGCCGTCGACCTCAGAGAATACGCCGCGTTCCCCTCGCGGTGAGATTCATGCGGATCGACATCCAGAAGATCGTCTACCCCGGCCGGCGGCTGGGTCTGGCCGAAGGCAAGGTCGTCTTCACGGACCGCGGCCTTCCGGGCGAGGCCGTCGAGGTCGAGGTCTTCAAGGACCGGAAAAGCTACGTCGAGGCGCGGACGCTCCGCGTCCTCGAGCCATCGCCGTCGCGGATCGAGCCGCGGTGCGGCCACTTTCTCGCCTGTTCGCCCTACCAGGACATGGACTACGGCCTCGAGCTCGAGGTGAAAAGGGGGCAGGTCGAGGAGATCATGTCCCGGGAGCTCAAGCGTCCCTTCGAGAACCTGCCCGTGACGCCGTCACCCGAGGTCTGGGGCTACCGGAACAGGATCCGGCTCAGGGTCATGCGGGAAGGCGGCGCGGCCCGCTTCGTCTACAACGAACCGGGCGAGCAGGCGTCCTTCGTCACCGTGGACAGGTGCTATCTCGTCCCGGACCGGGTGAACGACATCCTGGCCCGGACGCTCGAGATGATCGAGGGCGCGCCGTTTTCCTCCGTGACGGGCGTCGAGGTCAGGACGAGCCGTTCGAGCGGGCAGTCGCTCCTCGTCTGCGACCTCGAATCGGGGGCGGAGGCCGCGACCCTGGCCGACGGCCTGGCCGGCCTCAAGCAGGAATTCGCCCTGGTCGGAGCGATTGCCTCGATCTACGACGGGAAAAAGTTCAGGGATGAGCGGCTCTTCGGCCGGGACTTCCTCGAAGAGAGTATCCGCGGCTTGACCTTCAGGATCGGCGCCCGGTCGTTTTTCCAGACGAATATCAGCATCCTCGAGAAGGTCTTCGACAACGTGGTCGAGGCGGTCACCCCGCAGGCCGAGGCGACCGTCGCCGACCTCTACAGCGGCCTGGGGACTTTCGGCATCCTGCTGGCGAAAAAAGCGAAGGAGGTCTTCGGCGTCGAGGAGGCCGGCGAGAACATCCCCTTCCTGAAAAAGAACCTGGCCCTCAACCGGGTCGGGAATTTCGCCGTGTGCGAAGGGACGACCGAGGAGTGGCTGCCCGAGATCCTGGAGAGAACGCCGGGCGTCGTCATCCTCGACCCTCCCCGCAAGGGCGTCGACCCGCGGATCGTCCGGGGCCTCGTCGACGACCCGGTCCCTCGACTCCTCTATTTGTCGTGCAACCCGACGACCCTGGCCCGCGACCTCAAGGGACTCGGCGAGGCCTACTCGATCGCCGGCCTGAGGGTCTACGACTTCTTCCCCCACACCCCTCATATCGAAACGTTAGCTATCCTTGAGGCCAAAAAGCCGGTCATTCTCTCCCTATGAGGACGACGGGGTCCATCATTCCACCCGCAACGGCCTGTTCTTCGCCTTGAAGCGTCCAGCCAGCTGGCCGCAGGCCGCGGCGATGTCGCTGCCTTTGGACAGACGCAGGGTCGTGTTGACCTTCCGTTCCTCGAGCCAGCGCTTGAAACGGGCGACGTCGGCCTCGGTCGGCGTCTCGAAGGCCAGGCCTTCGACGGGGCTGTAGGCGATGAGGTTGACCTTGGCCCGGAGCCGGCGGGCGATCGCGGCCAGGCCGTCGGCATCGTCGAGCGAATCGTTGAGGCCGCAGATGACGATGTACTCGAGCGTGATCATGCGGCCGCCGGAGCGGATGTATTCCTCGGCCGCCCGGACGACATCCTCGAGCGGGAAACGGCGGTTGATGGGCATGAGCTTGTCGCGGAGCCTGTCCGTGACCGCGTGCAGGGACAGCGACAGGTTGACCTGGAGGTCGAGGGCTTCGAGCCTCTTGAAGGCCGGAAGGTAGCCGGCAGTCGAGACGGTCATCCGCCGGGCGGCGATGCCCAACCCTTCGGGCGCGTTCATGATGCGGAGGGCCTTTTCGACGTTCGCCCAGTTGTCGAGGGGCTCGCCCATGCCCATGAAGACGAAGTTCGTCAGCTCCAGCCCGAGCGAGTGCTGGAGATAAAGGACCTGGCCCGTGATCTCGGACGAGGCGAGGTCTCGCGTGAAGCCGTGGAGGCCGCTGGCGCAAAAGGCGCAGGCGAACTTGCAGCCGACCTGGGTCGAGAGACAGACCGTCAGCCGCCTGCCCGCGGGGATGAGCACGGTCTCGATGAAGGCGCCGTCATGGAGCCGGAAGAGGAGCTTGACCGTTCCGTCACCGGAGTCGCGGCGGTCGGAGAGCTCGAGGGCGCCGATGCAAAAGCGAGAGGCGAGCTTCTCGCGCAGATCTTTGGACAGGCTGGTGAACTTGGCGAAATCCGACGCACCCTTGTGGTAGAGCCAATCGAAGATCTGGATGGCCCTGAAGGCCGGCTCCCCCATCGCCTCGAGCTCGGCCTTCAGTTCATCGAGCCCCAGGTCGCGAACGTCTTTATTTTCTTGAGGCGCTTTCATCTTTTGCAGCTCATTATACATCCCCGCGCGCACCAAAGAGAATAGGCCGAGAGGACGCTGCCCGGGCAGTGATGGGGACCATGCATAGCCCCCGTAGCGGAGGGGGACTCGTCCCGCTTCGAGAGAAGCGGGACGGGGGAACCGCCGGGACTGGTTCCCGGGGGCCCGGGGGAGATGCATGGCCCCCATCGCTGCCAAAACGGGTGGCGTTCCGAGGCCCTACCTAATATTCACCATGAGCCAGAGGAGCAAGATGATGACGCCGACGAGGAGCCAGCAGCCGCCGAAGCCGATGACGTCGATCATCTTCGGCTTCATGATCTCCCAGTTCGAGCCCGGCCGGAGCTTGCGTTTCTCGACCTCTTCGTAGTGTTCGACGGCGTGGCGCAGGGCCCGCTCCTCCTCCTCGGGCGTCGGCTGGACGGGCGTGTGGACCCGGGCAAAGAAGCGGTCGAGGTCGGCCTTGGGCACGGGCCGCGTGAAGGCGCTCAACAAAAAGAGCAGGAGGAAGGGAAACAGGGCATCGAAGCCGAAACGGACGGCGCTCAGCTGGGCCTTGGAGGCGCCGGTGAAATCAACGCCGAACCAGCTCAGGACCCAGAGTTCGGCGTGGAAGCGGCCGATGCCGATGCGCGGCGAGGCCGGGTCTTTCGGGTCACGGCGGGCGACCTTCTCATAAAAAATCCCCTCGGGCGGGCTCGTGTGTTCTTTGCGGATGACCTCGCCGACTTTCGCCGCCCGCCCGGCGGCGACGTCTTCGCGCACGGCCTGAGTCGTGATCATTACGGTCCGGGCCCTTGTCTCCTGGAGGAAGGCCGGCTTCGTCCGGGCCCACTCGAGCGACTGGAAGACGTTGGGGACGAGGGCGTAGACGGTGAAGCAGAGAAAGACCTGGGCGATGACCGCGGCCTTGGTCACCCGTCGCCAGAGGAAGCCCAGCCAGATGGCCGCTCCGAAGATGGCCGGGAGCGAGATGAAGTACTTGAAGAGGTCGAGGAGGTTGCCGATGAACAGGGCCACGCCGACCCCTCCGAGAAGCGTCACGCCGATGGCGACACGGCCGACGTTGATGAGGTGGCGGTCCGACTTGGGCTTGACAAAGGGCTGGTAGAGGTTGCGGATGAAGAGCGCCGAGTAGGCGACGCTCGACCCGGCCAGGCTCGACATCTTCGCCGACAGGACCCCGGCCATCATCAGCCCAATGGCCCCGGGGAAGAGCAGGTCCATGGTCATGTGGCCCCAGATGAGGTCCGGGTCATGGAGCTGGCCCGAATAGAGGGCGATGGCCAGGAGGCCGGTCAAGGCCCAGAAGATCATGATGAAGCGCTTAAAGAACATGCCGCCGATCATGCCGACCCGGGCCGTCATCTCGTTCTTGGCCGAGCCGGCCGTCTGCATGCCCGAGGCGACGGCGATGATGGAGACGAGGTTGGCCAGGGCCATGGCCATGATGGTGTACCAGGCGTATTCGCTCGTCGCCGCCGATCCGAAGAGCCGGAACATGAAGTCCGGGACCGCGGCGTGAAGGCCGGCGAAGCCGCCGACCCGGGCCAGGGCAATGGGGATGAGCATGAGCGAGAAGGTCGTCAGCAGGAACCCCTGGATGACGTCGGTGATGGCCGCGGCGAGGAAGCCGCCCATCATCGTGTAGATGGCCACGATCACCGTGTAGACGAGATAGATCGAGACCGAGTCGGTGTAGGAGATAAAGGCCTTGAGCTCGCCCTTCTTCTGCCGCTCGCCGAGCTCGGTCAGGCGCGCTCCTTCGACGGGGACGAGTTCCGTTTTATCCGCTTTGGCCCGGAGGGCCTGGTATTCGTGGAAAAGGTCGACGCTTTGCTTTTCCAGGAGCGTGTACTTTTCCGCGGGCTTGGGCGTCAGGGCCATCATCGTCTTGGCGGCGACCATGTAGCCGACGCCGTTGCCGAGGAAAGCCATGAACAGGGTGAAGACGGCGAACGCGGCGCCCAGGAAGCGGCTCTTGAAACGTTCGGTGAAGAAATCGCCGATCGTGACCAGCCGGACGCGGCGGAAGAAGGCCGTGGTGAACCAATAGAACGGCGTCAGGAAGAGGACGAGGTACTGGATCCACATGCCGCCGATGCCCTGGCGGTAGACCTCGCGGGAGACGATGATGGCCTGGTCGGCGTTGGTCGACGTCCCCAGGTTAAGGAAGAACTGGTAGAACTTGCCCAGCCGGCGGCCGGCGACGTAGAAGTCTTCGGTTGTCTTCGTCTTGCGGGAAGCCCGCCAGCCGAGCCAGAGGACGATGATGATGAAGACGAGGACGATGGCGAAATCGAGGACGTGCAGGCCGAAGATGGTCAATTTAGAACATTCCGGAATACTTGAGCCAGAGGTCGTCGGCGAGCTTTCCGTAGGCGGCGACGGCACGGTTGGCCTGGTCGTGGGAGTACTTAGTCAGGAGCTCCCGGGCCTTCTTCGGGTCTTTCTTGTAGAGCGCCAGGGCCTCCTCCTCGAACTTGACCTGGTTGGCGAAAGCCTTGT
>JBGOYY010000021.1:0-42518 GCA_041479905.1 Candidatus Aminicenantia bacterium | reverse complement strand
GCTATGGCCTTCGTAATACATCTTGGCCAGTCGCTCGCGCTCGGTCACAGTTAGGTGTCTATAGTGTTTTACCATTGGCACTTAGGATAGCATCTGCCCAAAAACTACCCCAAGTGTTGCACTTCATTGTTGAACTCGCGGTCCAAAAACGCGAATTTTTCAGCTATAGCTCACTCACTTTTAAAGCTTATCCTATTGATTTGATTCGCGTTGCTGAGGTCCGACCCCATTAAGAATCAATCTCAGGGTAGCGCTTGTCGGCGAATTTGAGCAGGATCTTGTAACTTATCGCAGCGAGCGCGGTCAGACCCACGAACAGCACACTCAGCACGACGTTCGCGGCCAATTTCGCTTTGATCAGGGCTCTGACGCCGAAGAAGAGCGCCGTCAGGATGCTGATGTCGGCGAGCATGGCCAGCAGGACGTTGAGGTTCTGCTTGATCGCCTTCTGCGGGTTGGTCCAGTCGAGAAGCGGCCGGGCCAGGTCGATGATCATGCCCACGGCCGTGAGCAGGACTCCCGCCACGAGCGCCAACCCCGCCGCCGCGGCCAAGTGCGCCGTCTTGAGGTGAAGGACGATCGCGGCCACGACCGACGCCGTGACGACACCCAGCATGGCGATCAAGTAGGAGTGGAGGAACTTGGCCGCCGCCTGCTCCCTCGGCGCGACCGGGATGACCCTGGAAATCCAGAATTGCGCCCCCTCCCGCGAGAACGTCGACGCCGACGTGCCGTTGAGGCTGCCGCAGACGGTCATGATCAGCGCCGCCGCCAGTATGGCATAAAGTGGATTCGCTGCGGCGGCGATCTTCGGGATGGCCGCGCCCCAAGGGCTTGACCCAGGTCTGGCCGACACAATGAAGAGGACCGGGACGATGACCACGACCAGGACCCCGTTCAAGAGAAAGATCGGCGTCCGGTTCATGATCCGCCATTCCCTTCCGAAAACCGCGGCGCCCGCCCGCCGGCCCGACGAGACCCGTCTCGACATCTCGTCGCGGGTCAGCCGCCGTTTCTTGCCCGTCGTCTCGCTGAGCCCGACGAGGCCGCGGTAAAAGAGCTTTTCGGCCAGGACGATGATGACCGCGAAAAGGGCCAGCGACGTCCCCAGCAGCAGCGCCAGGTTTGCCAGCCCCTCCCCGCTGAAGCCCCCCGCCACGGCCTTGGCCGCCCAGATGCTGGGCGGGAACTTCGCCCCGACCCGGTTGAGCAGGCTGTCGGGCGAGGTGAAGAACGCGGCCACGGCCTGGGCGCTCGCATTCGGCCCCTGCCCCTGCGATCTCCTCAGCCCGACCTGCAGGGCGAGCGAGGCCACGATGAGGAGGATGCTGCCGGCGAGGATGAGGATGTCTTTCTTCCGGCTGACGTTGATGAAGCGCATCATGGCCACAACCAAAACGGAGACGACGGCCAGCGGAATGATCGGGAGCGCCGCATAAACGAGGACCGCATTCACCCAGTAGCCCGCACCTCCCTTCGCCAGCACGCCGAAAGTGATGACGACCGGCAGGACGACGGCCATGACCGTGAGGTACTCGTTGATCACGATGACGGCGAATTTCGAGAGCATGACCTCGTAGGGCCTGAGCGGGAGCGGGATGAGCATCTCCAGGTCGCGCGAAAAATAGAAGGCCGAAATGACGTAGTAGATGCCGAAAAGCAGTATGAGGAGCTGTCCCGCCAGGAATCCCAGCGTCAGCAGCGCCCGTTCCTGCCCCATCGGCTTGAGGATGAGAAAGGCGTTCTCGATGAGCAGGACGACGCCGTAGAGCGTCGGCAGGACGCCGACCGCGGCCAGCCCGAAGAGGGGCACCAGCCAGCGGTCCTTCTTCTCCTTGAACAGCCGATGCTTGAGCGTGGCCAGGCCGAAATTCGACCTGAGCCCCGCCCTGATGACGGTCGTGAGCTTGCTCATTTGTCGGTGAGCTCCAGGAAGATCCCTTCGAGCGACTGCTCGGTCCGGTCAATAGCCTTGAGCTCGTCCATGGTGCCGCAGGCGACGAGCCGGCCCTTGTGGATGATGCCGATGCGGTCGCAGAGCTTCTCGGCGACCTCCATGATGTGCGTCGAGAAAAAAAGCGTCTTGCCCTGGTCGCAGTGCTCGCGGAAAAGCTCCTTGAGCTGATGGGCGGCCCGCGGGTCGAGCCCGACGAGCGGCTCGTCGAGGACCATCACCCGCGGCGCCGGCAGGAGCGCCGCCGTCAGCACGATCTTCTGCTTCATGCCGTGGGAATAGCTCTGGATGGGGTTGGTGACGACCGGCGCCAGCTCGAAGATCTCGAGCCACTTGCCGATCCGGTCGAGCCGCTCCGCGCGCGGGACGCCGTAGACGTCGCCGATGAAGTTCAGGTACTCGAGGCCGGTCAGCCGCTCGTAGATCGCCGGATAGTCGGGGACGTAGGTCGTCACCTGCTTGGCCTTGAGCGGGTCCTTGGCCACGTCGAAACCTTCGACCACGATCCTCCCCGCGTCCGGCCGCAGCAGGCCGACGATCATCTTGATCGTCGTCGTCTTGCCGGCCCCGTTCGGGCCGAGGAAGCCGAAGATCTCACCCGGCTTGACGGTCAGGGTCAGGCCGTCCACGGCCTTGACCTTGCCCCGGTTGTAGCTCTTGGAGACGTTGTTCAGTTCGATCACAGGCTGCTCCTCATTTCGACGATGATACGCCTGGTCTTAGCGCAACCGCGGCGGCCTCCGCTCGGTTCGTAATACTGACAGTCGGTCCGCCAGAGCTATTTCGACAAATCGAGTTTCGAGATCTTGTCCAGCGTTTCGGCGAGCATCGCCTTGGCCTCGGCCACGTCCCCCAGGAAGCTGATGCCGATCTTTCCGTAAACCTGCCCCTGGACGAACTGGCATTGCAGGTTTACTGAATGAGAATTCGCGTTCTCGCTCATGATGCAGGGGCCGGTCTCTTCCACCCAGAGGGCCGTCCCGCCCGCGACCTCTTCTTCATGGACCGGTCCGGGAGTCATGTTGGCCTTTTCTTGGTCGATGAGATGGCGGAGGTTCTTGGCATACATATGGATGAGCGAGGCGCGCTGGCCCTGAAAGAACAGGAGCTCGATGCGCATGCCGCCCGTGCCCGCCGTAATGCCCTTGTCGCAAGCGCGCGTATTGGGTACCTCCCCGCTGATGTCGACGCGCATCTGGGGAGTGTAAGTCCCGCCGGGCTTTATGACGTTGGCCGGGAAGAGCGCGGTAATCTCGGGGGGGAGCGCCTGCTGGGCCTGGAGGCCCGGCAGACCGGCGGCCCATATCAGAAGCGCCAGGCCGGCCGACTTGAGAAAAGTCCTGCCGTTGATCTTCATTTGCTCTCCTTACTATCTGAAACGATTTTCACTCAAGCCACAGACAGAACTATAGCACCAGCCCTCCGAAGGCGTCAACGTCACTCATTAAGTCAAGGGACGAGCCTTCGGCTCGCCACTCGCCCGTGGCTTATATCCACGGGCGAGTACGGCGGAAGTGGACCCCCGGGCAAGCGCGGGGCCCCGGCCGCTGTAGAAGGACAATACAACCCGTCATCGTCGTCCCGGCCCAACGGGCTGCTTTCCGGGAAAAGAACACCGTATTCTGGGGCGAGATCGACCGGGGGATTGTCCTCTGGGAAGAACAGGATGAGCCTGTTCAAATGGGCGACGATCCAGCTCTACTATTCGATGTTCCATGCCGCTCGTGCCCTGCTGTATTCAAAGACTCATGGCCTCTAAATAAGGCTCATTTGGAGATCGGACGCACGGAGCCCGCCGCCGGGATCTCCGCCGTCGGAAGCAGGCGCGGCGCCTTGCGCATGCCGAGCGCCCGTTCGAGGCCGTAGGCCAGCTTGATGAGCTCCGGCTCGCTCCAGGCCTTGCCGATGAACGAGATGCCCACGGGCAGACCGTTGATCCATCCGGCCGGAAGCGTGATCGTGGGGTAGCCGGCAACGGCCGCCGGCGAGGAACTGCTTCCGGAGAAGGAGTCGCCGTTGACGAGGTCGGTCATGTGGGCCGGGCCGTTCGTCAGGACGACGAGCGCGTCGAGCTTGTGCTCGGCCAACACGGCGTCGATGCCCTTCTCCCGCATGAGCTTGTGGTCCTTGGCCAGCGCGTCGAGGTAGGCTTTGTCCGTCAGCGGGCCTTTTTTCGCCGCCTGCTCCAGGATCTCCTGGCCGAAGAACGGCATCTCCCTGTCCGCGTTCTTGTCGTTGAAGGCCATGAGGTCCGTCATCGTACGGACGGCGGCACCGGGCCTTGCCGCAAAGTAGGTCTCGAGGTCGGTCTTGAATTCGTAGAGGAGGACCTCGTACTCCGAGTCGTCGGTTTTCCCGAGCGTCGGGAACTCGACGG
The DNA here is from genome assembly GCA_041479905.1 of Candidatus Aminicenantia bacterium. Taxonomy (GTDB): domain Bacteria; phylum Acidobacteriota; class Aminicenantia; order Aminicenantales; family Saccharicenantaceae; genus RBG-16-66-30. The sequence continues at coordinate 38,187 of JBGOYY010000021.1, read as the reverse complement.
GGTCTATGACCTCGGCCCCTTCCCGCTTCATCGCCTCGACGGCGTTCTGCAGGATCGGGTCGAGTTTTTTCGCGAAATTAAACGAACGCGCCCGCAGGACGCCGATCCGGGCGCCACGCAGTCCATCCGGCTTGAGGAATTCCCGATAATCGGTGACGGCGCGGCCCTCGCTGTCCTTGGTCGCGGCGTCGGCCGGGTCGAGCCCGGTCATCGCGCCGAGGAGGGTCGCGGCGTCGGCGACGGTCCGGGCCATCGGCCCGGCGGTGTCCTGGGAGTGGGCGATCGGAACGATTCCGGAGCGGCTGACGAGACCGACCGTCGGCTTGATGCCGACGATGCCGCAGACAGACGCCGGCGAGACGATCGAACCGTCCGTCTCCGTGCCGACGGCCGCCGCGGCCAAGTTGGCCGCCGCGGCGACGGCCGAGCCCGAGCTCGACCCGGACGGATTCCGGTCGAGGGCGTAGGGGTTTTTCGTCTGGCCGCCGCGGCCGCTCCAGCCGCTCGTCGACCGGGACGACCGGAAGTTGGCCCACTCGCTGAGGTTCGTCCTGCCGATGATGACGGCGCCGGCGGCCCGGAGACGCCCGGCGACGAACGCGTCGCGGGCGGGCTTCGACCCGAGGAGGGCCAGCGAGCCGGCCGTCGTCTCCATGTTGTCGGCCGTGTCGATGTTGTCCTTGATGACGATGGGGATGCCGTGGAGCGGCCCGCGCGGGCCTTTCTCCTTGCGCTCAAGGTCGAGCTCGCGGGCGATGGCCAGCGCGTCGGGGTTCGTTTCGATGATGGCGTTCAACCCCGGACCGCCGCGGTCGATCTCCTCGATCCGCTTCAGGTAGAGCGAGACGAGGCTCTCCGAAGTCGCCGTCCCCGACGTCATCATCTCCTGGAGGCCGGCGATGGTCGCCTCCTCGAGCGGGAACTGGACCGGGGCGGCCTTCTCCGGGGATCTATCGCCGCCGGGCGAGCATGCCGCGCCGAGGATCAAGGCCAGGAACGCCGTTCCGAGTATCGATCTTTTTAGGAATCTTCGCATCGTGTCCCTCCGTTCCCGCTCACCATACCTCAAACCGGCTCCGGGCTCAACCTTCTGAGAAAAAGGCACGGCTTAAACCGTCTGTAGGAAATGAAGAGGGACAGTCCCCATCGGTCCCCGATGGGGACTGTCCCTCTTCCTCTTGACAGCCTATGCTTTACTAATTATAATATGTAAAGAATATCAACATATGTAAAGGATACCTCAATGACGACAGCTACGGTTTCGTCGAAAAGCCAGATCACCCTGCCCGCGGCCGCCTGTCGCCAGGTCGGGATCAAGCCCCACGACCGCGTCCTGGTCGAGGTCCGGGAGGGGGCGATCGTGATCGTCTCCGCGCCCGACTTGATGGCCTTCAAGGGCGCCCTGGGCAAGGCCCTGCCTCCGGACATCGAGGCCGAAAGAACGGCCGGATTCCTCGCCCGGCGTCACAAGAGAGTCAGATGACAGCGTGGTTCGTCGATACCAACGTCTTTCTGCGCTTCCTGACCGTCGATGACCGGGGCCAGCACCAGAAGGCCGTCCGTCTGTTCGAGGCCGCGCGAAAGGGGGAATGCCGGCTGATCACAGGCCCACCCGTCCTCTTCGAGCTGGCCTGGACCCTTCGGGCCGCCTACAAAACCCCCCGGGCGCAAGTGCGGGAGATCCTGAAGGCCGTCTTCGCGACTCCGGGCGTGACCCTGACCGACGCGCCGCTCGTCGCCGATGCGCTGACCCTGGCTTCGGCCACAGACTCCGATTTCGCCGACGCCTATATCGCCGCCGCCAGCCGCGCCACCGAATCCTCCGGCGTGGCGACGTTCAACCGCAAGGATTTCGCCAAGATCGGCGTCGAGCTTGCGGAGCTCTAATAAAAAAATCGCGACACGTACCCGACGTACATGTCCCGATTTCGAACGACCTCCTCCCCTTGATCCGTTGCTCCGCCACCCTCCCCTAGCCTACCCCCGCCGGCTCAACCATCTTTGAATTGAAGAGGGACAGCCCCCATCGGGGACCGATGGGGGCTGTCCCTCTTCCTCCGTGCCCCCAACAGGAACGAGCTTCCGTCCCCGATCAGGTTTTCCGCGGAGCCTTGTGTTTCCCACCGCTCGTTTCTTGTGCTAAAATTCCTTTATCGGGAGTCGCGGGACTCGCAAGGGCCGACGATCAGGGGAGGCCGCATGGACAAGACGATCCGCTTCAAGCTCAATGGGAAGGAGGTCCGCGTCGAGTCGCCGCCGGAGCGCATGCTCCTGTGGGTCCTGCGCGCCGACCTCGGGCACACGGGGACGAAATACGGCTGCGGCGAGGGTTTCTGCGGCGCCTGCACCGTCCTCGTCGACGGCAAACCCACGTTCGCCTGCCAGTATCCCCTGGCCAAGGCCGAGGGCAAGAGCGTCCTGACCATCGAAGGTCTGGCCAGGGGCGGACGCCTCCACCCGCTCCAGCAGGCCTTCATCGATCACGGCGCGCTCCAGTGCGGCTATTGTACGCCGGGGATGATCCTCCAGGCTTACGCCCTGCTTCTCAGGAAGCCCAATCCGACCGAGGCGGAGATCGCCGACGCTCTCGAGGGCAACCTCTGCCGCTGCGGCAGTTACAACCGCATCGTCGCGGCCGTCCAGACGGCGGCCAAGGCGATGAAAGGGGCTATCCATGAAGCCCGCTAAAAACAGGGACGACGAATACACGATGTTCGGCCCGGACGGTCCGGGCACGGGATCCGCCCTCGAGCGCCGGCAGTTCCTCAAGCTCGCCGGCGGCGGGCTCATCGTCTTCTTCGCGGTCGGCGACGGCCTGGCCCTGCAAGAGGGCGCGCGGGGCGGCGGCTACCCCGACGACCCCAACGCCTATCTTAAGGTCGGCCCGGACGGCCGGGTGACCTGCTTCACCGGCAAGATCGAGATGGGACAGGGCATCATCACGTCGCTGGCCATGATGCTGGCCGACGAGCTCGACGTCCCGCTCGAGAGGGTGGACATGGTCATGGGCGACACCGCTCTCTGCCCCTACGACGCGGGCACCTTCGGCTCGCGCAGTACGAAATATTTCGGGCCGCCCATGCGGCAGGCCGCGGCCGAAGCGCGCGGCGTCCTCGTCCGGCTGGCCGCGGCGCGTCTCGGCGCCGCCGAAGAGGAACTGGCAACGAAAGACGGCGCGGTTTACATCGCGAAACGCCCGTCGAAAAAGGTGACCTACGCCGAGCTCGTCGGCGGCAAGAAGATCGAAGTGCGCCTGGAGAAAAAGCCGCCCATCAAGCCCTACTCCAAGCATGCCGTCTCGGGCAAGCCGACCCTGCGCACCGACGCGCGAGCGAAAGTTACGGGCGAGGCCAAGTTCTCAGGCGACATCCGTCTCCCCGGTCTGCTCTACGCCTCGGTCCTCAGGCCGCCGGCCCACGGTGCCAAGCTCAAGAGCGCGGACACGGCCGCGGCCGAAAAAGTCCCCGGCGTGCAGGTCGTCCGCGACGGCGACCTCGTCGCCGTCCTCCACGAGAGACCGGACGTCGCGGCCGAAGCGCTCACGCTCATCGAGGCCGAGTTCGAGCCTTCCGAGTCGAAGCTCGACAACGTCACGATCTTCGCCCACTTGAGAAACGCCGCGCCGCGGGCCGAAGTCGTCGTCGAAGCGGGCAATTTGGACGAGGGCGCCAAGCTCGCGATAAAGTCCGTGGAGAAGTCGTATTTCGCCCACTACGTCGCTCACGCGCCGTCCGAACCGCACACGGCCGTCGTCCAGATCGAGGGCGACCGGGCGACGGTCTGGGCTTCGACCCAATCGCCCTTCCGGGCCCAGGGAGAGATCGCGCAGACGTTGGGGATCCCTGCGGCGAACGTCCGTGTTATCACGCCCTTCGTCGGCTGCGGCTTCGGCGGCAAGAACCAGGGCGGACAGATCGTCGAAGCGGCACGCCTGGCAAAGCTCACCGGGAAACCCGTTCAAGTGGCCTGGACGCGCAAGGAAGAGTTCTTCAACGACACGTTCCGTCCGGCGGCCGTCTACGACGTCCGATCGGGCCTTGACGCCGAAAACAGGATCGTCTTCTGGGAGTATAAGAACTACCATGCCGGGAGCCGCAGCTCCCAGCCGGTCTACGACATCCCGCACAAGCGCGTCCTCTCCTTCGGCGGCGGCTTCGGCGGCGGGGGCACCGGCGCTGTCCCCGCCCACCCCTTCGGCACGGGCGCCTGGCGCGGCCCGGGCAGCAACACCAACATCTTCGCCACGGAGTCCCACATCGATGTCATGGCCGAAACGGCGGGAATGAGCCCCCTCGAATTCAGGCTCAAGAACCTAGCCGATGGGCGCATGAAGAAGGTGGTCGGAGCGGCCGCTGATAAATTCGGCCGGACGTTCGCCAAGGCGCCGACCGGGCGCGGCTACGGCATCGCCATCACGGATTATCTGGGTACTTACGTGGCCACGATGGCCGAGGTCGAGGTCGACAAGGAGAAGGGCGCGGTCCGCGTTTTGCGCGTCGTCTGCGCCCAGGACACGGGCGAGGTCATCAACCCCGAGGGCGCCCGGATGCAGATCGAGGGTTGTATCACCATGGGCCTCGGCTACTCGCTGACCGAGGAGATCCGGTTCAAGGACGGCCGCGTCCTCGACGAAAATTTCGACACCTACGAGATCCCACGTTTCTCCTGGCTGCCGAAGATCGAGGTCGTGCTCGTCGACAACCCGGACATGGCCCCCCAGGGATGCGGCGAGCCGGCCGTCACGCTCATGGGCGCGGTCATCGCCAACGCCATCTACGACGCCATCGGCGTCCGGATGGATACGCTCCCGATGACCCCGGCGCGGATCAAGGAGGCGCTGGCGGGAAACGGGAAAAAGGTGGCCCGCTAGCCCTTTTTATTTTCCCGGCCCTGTGTTATAAGTCCCTAGCGGTAAAGCGATGAAAACGCTGCTCGTCGTCAATCCGGCCGCCGGGCACGGCCGCGGCAAAAAATGCTTCCAGACACTCGAAGCTCGCCTCCGCGCCGAGATCCCCGGCCTCGAGGTCCGCTTCTCGGAGCACGCCGGCCACGCCGTCGAGATCGGCCGCGAGGCCGCGGGCGCCGGATATGACCGCGTGATCTGCCTCGGCGGCGACGGCACGCCCTACGAGGTCATCAACGGCCTCTATGCCGAAGGCCGCCCCGCCCGCCTCCCCGAGATCGGCCAGATCCCGGCCGGCACCGGCAATTCCTTTCTCCGCGACTTCGACATCCTGACGCCCGAGCAGGCCCTCGAGGCCATTTTCGCCGGCCGCCGCCGCAAGGTCGATCTCGTCGAGTTTTATTATCAGGAAGGCGGCGAAACCGTCCGCCGCTACTCCCTCAACATCATCGGCGTCGGCCTCATCGCCGACATCCTCCAGCTGACCAACGCGCGCCTCAAGTTCATGGGTTCGGCCGGCTACAGCCTGGCCGTCCTCGTCCGCCTCGTCCGCGGCATGAACAACCGCATCACGATCGAGGCCGACGGCCGCAGGCTCGAGGTCTCCAACAGCGCTCTCGTCGTCTCCAACTCGAAATTCACGGGCGGAAAGATGAAGATCGCCCCTCCCGCCGACCCGTCCGACGGCCGGGCCGACATCGTCCTCTTCAACGGCGTCAACCGCCGCGAGATCGTTTCTATCTTCGCCGGCGTTTTCTCCGGCAAGCACACGGCCCACCCCAAGGTCGACATGCTCCAGGCCGCCTCGATCTCGGTCGACGCGGACCGGCCGCTTCGCCTCATGGCCGACGGCGAGCTCCTCGGGTTCACTCCACTCCGGCTCAAGGTCCTGCCGGCCGAGCTCGTCATCCTGGCATGAGAAAGCCCGGCGACCGCCTGCGCTCGTTCCTCATCTGGCTCATCGCCCTGCCCCTCTTCCTCTACGCCTGCGTCCTCGTCTGGCTCGGCTCCTTCGTCCTCCGCGCTAGGGGACTCGATAACCTGATCAAGGCCGGCTGCCGGACGGTCCTCCTCGTCTGCGGCATCCGCGTCCGCGTCCGCGGCCGGGAAAATCTCGCCCACGGCCGGCAGTACGTGGTGATGATGAACCATGTCAATTTCTTCGACCCGCTGGTCTTTCAGGCCGCCTTCCCGGGCGGGGTCCGCGGCGTCGAGGAGGAGAGCCACTTCCGCTGGCCGGTTTACGGCGGGACGATCCGCCGCATCGGCATGTTCCCCATCAGCCGCAAGAACACCCAGCGGGCAGTCGAAAGCCTGCGCCGAGCCGCGGCATGGATCCGCCTGAGGCAAGATTTCTCCTTCGCCATCCTGCCCGAGGGGACGCGGACCCGCGACGGGAACCTCGGCCTCTTTAAGCGCGGCGGCTTTCTGCTCGCCCTGGAGACGGGCCTCGACATCCTGCCCCTCGTCCAGATGGGCGCCTACCGCATCGCCCGCAAGGGCAGTCTTCTCATCCGGCCGGGGTGGGTCGACATCGCTATCGAGCCGGCAGTGCCAACGGCGGGTTACACGAAAGAGAATGCCGGAGAGCTCATCGAGCGCGTCCGCGGCGTATTTTTGGGACGACTCGGCGCTTAAGCGACGGGCCCTCCGGAGAAGTGGACGAAGGAGAAGCATTCGGGGAGGTGGGAGTTGTAGACGCCGTGACGGTTGAGGGCCCAGCCGGGGTGCGGCTCGGCCTTCGTCCCGCAGAACTCGAGGAGCTCGAAGCGCGAGAAATCCATCCGCCAGACGTCGCCGTCGCGCGGCGGAACGGGGCGCTTTCCGGCGAGGGTTTTCATGCCGCGCCAGGGAAAGGCGATTTCGGCGGTCCAGCCCTTGTCGACGTCCGACGGGTCGTTAATGGTACCGTCGACCCGCACCGCCGCTTCGAGGCCGGGGAAGTCCCAGTCCATGAAGGCCCAGCGCGGCCCCTGAGGGTCCTTGCCGTAGCGCGTCCCGTCCTGGAAGCCGCCGATGATATCGACCCGGCGCGTGTACAGGTCGAACTCGGGAAGATCGAAGCGGCTCCCCTTCTTCAGGACATCCCGGCCGATGTAGAAGACTTCATAAATCGTGCCCAGGGCGTTTATCTGGAATTCGTAGTAGCAGTCCTCGCCGCCGATGAAAATTTCGACATCGTTCTCCGTCCAGACGAGTGAATCCCGTTTCGCTAAGCGCGCCTGGACGTTCGGCTCGTCCACCCAGAAAGCTACGTAGAGGTTCTCGTCGTCCCAGAGGGAAGCCATCCGCGTCTCGAGAAAACCGGGGACACCGCTTACCAAATCGACGAAACGGCGGGACTTCGGCGCCTCCCGCCAGGCGGGCTTGTTCAAATTTCCGTCGATCTCGATCTTCTTACCCGTCCTGAAACACGTGTAATGGGCCAGTTCGCTCTCGTCGCATCCGTATCGGACTTTCATCGCGTCCTCCGCTCAATTATCGCAACTATAGCCCGACAATTCGCCGGGCGTCAAGAAATCCAAGCGGGGTTGATTTTGCCCGGCGGCAGGCTTATCCTAGTCGCAGGGTCAGAATCCAATCGTTCGCCGAGGTGCGAATGTCGAAAATCCGGAACGCGCCATCGCTCGCCGCCGCGGCCCTGGCGGCCGTCGCCCTCCTGTTTCTCTCTCAACCGCCGGCTCACGCCGTTCCTCATTCTCCGCTCCGCACTTCCCCAAACCCCGTCTCGCTCTCCCCTCAGCCCCAACTCCCGGCCCTCCTGGCTAAAGCGGCCGAGTACTGCCGGAAGCTCGAGAGCGCCGCCTTCGATTTCGTCTGCCGCGAAGAGATCTCCGAGAGGATCGACCCCTCCCTCGACGCCAAGCCGAAAACCCTTCCGCCGCTCCCCGCCGGATCGTCGTACCTGGGGCCGACAATCATCATCGGCTGGACAAAAAAGATCAAGCGGACCTTCGTCTACGACTACCAGTGCGTCCGGGCTGGACGGACCATCCGCGAGATGCGGACCCAGCTCGAAGAGAACGGCAAAAAGAAGGTCAGGCCCAACGCCGGGCTCCAGACGTCCATCATCGTTTTCGGCACGGCCCTGATGGGGCCGGTCGGCCTCTTCGGCGAGCGTTTCCAGCCCGACTACGATTTCGCCCTGGCCGGCGAGGAGAAGATCGGCAAGACGAGGGTCTTCGTCATCGACGCCAGGCCCAAGCCCGGGGCCCCGCCCACTCGCAACCTCTACGGCAAGGCCTGGATCGACCCCGTCACGGGAGACATCCTCAAGATCGAGTGGAGCGAGAGCCGCGTCGGCCGCTTCGACGTCTTCGAAAAGCGCGGCCAGCTCTACAACCGCAAGCCGCGCCTCGTCATCAGCTCCGAGTTCAGCGCCGAGAAGAACGGCATCCGCTTCCCCAGCCGCCTGTCCGTCGAGGAAGCCTACCTCAAGGAATCGGGCAAGGCCTTTATCCGATCGAAGACCGAGGTCGTCTATAAAGATTTCAAGTTCTTCACCGTCGAGTTCGAGGTCCGCGATTGAAGCGGACCCGCCGGCGTCCGTCCGGAGGAGGCAGCCCATGATGAGCCCCGCCCGCCGCACAGCAGTGATCGTTACGTTCCTTGTCGTATTCGTGACCGCGCCGGCGTTTTTCGCCGACGGCCAGACCGCGCCCGAGCGCAAGCCGGCCGCCGCGGCCCCCGTCCCGCCGCGCTCCCTCGCCGCCCATCTCGTCGGCCACGCCCACATCGACCTGAGCTGGCTCTGGCGCTGGGAGGAAACCGTGGCCGATATCGCCACCTTCACCTTCAAGGGGACACTGGCCCAGATGGACAAGCTCCCCGGCCTGACCTTCGCCCAGAGCCAGGCGGCCATCTACGAAGCGATGGAAAAGGACTACCCCGACCTTTTCCAGCGCATCGCCCGGAAGGTCAAGGAGGGCACGTGGGTCCCCGTTGGGGGGATGTGGGTCGAGCCCGACCTCAACATGCCCGACGGCGAATCCCTGGCCCGCCAGCTCCTCTACGGCAAGCGCTATTTCCTGGACAAATTCGGCGTCGACGTCAAGGTCGGCTGGAACCCCGATTCGTTCGGGCACAACTGGCAGCTGCCTCAGATCCTGCGTAAGGCCGGCATCGAGTCCTACGTCTTCGGGCGTTGCGCGCCCGGGCCCGACCCGACGCACATCTTCTGGTGGGAGGGGATGGACGGCTCCCGCGTTCTTGGCTACGTGCCCCCCGGGTGGTATAACGTCGATCTCGGGGAAGGGACCCGAAAGATCCTGGAAGGCGCACGCAAGAACGCCGACGTCAGGGACTTCATGCTGCTCTACGGCGCCGGCGACCACGGCGGCGGACCGCGCGACGCGGACATCGTCGCCATCAAGAAATATCGGAACGATCCGCAGGAGCCGCGGCTCGAGTTCGACGTCCCCGAAGCCTATTTCAAGAGAATCATCGAGAAGGCGGCCGGCTTCCCCGTCGTCAAGCGCGAGCTAAACTTCACCTTCCCGGCCTGCTACACGACCCAGGCGGAGACGAAGAAGAGCAACCGTCAGCTCGAAAGCCTCCTCCTCGCGGCCGAGAATTTTTCAGCCGTGGCCGTGACATCCGGCTACCGGGACTATTACCCCGAGCGGGACCTGGACGAGGCCTGGAAGATCGTCCTCCGCAACCAATTCCACGACATCCTCGACGGCTCGAGCATCGGCCCCGTCTACGACGAGGTCGCCGAATTCTACGGCCAGGCGCGGAAGCGGGGTGAGCGGGCGCTCGATTTCTCGCTCGAGACGATCTCCAACACGATCGACACGCGCGGCGAGGGCTTTCCCATCGTCGTCTACAACCCTCTCTTCTGGGAGCGGACGGAGCCGGCCTTGGCCGAGGTCGTCATCCCTCCCGACGCGAAAACGGCGCTGGCCTGGGGCGGCACGGTCCGGATGACCGATGGCGAGGGAAAAGATATCGCCGTCCAGGTCCTCGAGAAGCGCGTCGAGGGCGGCGCCACTGTCTTCCGCGTCGTCTTCATCGCCGAGGGCGTGCCTTCGCTCGGGTACAAGCTCTACCGGATCATTCCTGCGAAGAAGGCCTGGGCCGGGCCTGAGGTCGTCCGGGCCGGAGCCCGGGAGCTCGAGAACGAGTTCCTCAAGGTCCGGCTCGACCCGAAAACCGGTTGGGTCGAGAGCCTGTATGACAAGGGGTCGGGGCGCGAAGTCCTAGCCGGCGCTGCGAACGTCCTCGAAGCGATCGCGGACGAGCCGGCGTCGATGTCGGCCTGGGAGCTCGGCCTCAAGGACACGGTCGGCCGCGCTGGAGAAAATGGGGCGACGGTCGAACTCGTCGAGCGCGGCCCCGTGCGCGTCGTCCTCCGCGTCAAGAGCCGCTTCCGCGACTCGACTTTCGAACAGGACCTGACCCTTTACCGCGGCGTCCCTCGGCTCGACTGCCGCATGCGCCTCGATTGGCGGGAGCGGAATATCATGATCAAAGCGGCCTTCCCGCTCGACCTCAAGACTTCGGCCGCCCGTTTCGAGATCCCCTACGGTTCGATCGGCCGTCCCGCCGACGGGACGGAAGTGCCCGCCCTGCGTTGGGTCGACGTCTCGGAGGAGTCTGGGGAATACGGCGTCAGCCTCCTCAACGATTCGAAATACGGCTTCGACGTCAAGGGCGGTGTTATGCGGTTGTCCGTCATCCACGGCGCGACGGCGCCCGACCCGGAGGCCGACCGCGGCAAGCACGAGCTCCTCTACTCGATCCTCCCCCACCGGGGCGACTGGAAGGCGGCCGAGACGACGCGCCGCGGCATGGAACTCGGGAGGCCGCTTATCACCCGGGTCCCGCTCGTCCACGGCGGCACGCTGCCCAAGGTCCATTCCTTCGTCCGGGTCGGACCGGGCAACGTCATCCTCTCGGCGCTGAAAAAAGAGATGGGCTACGCCGAGCGCGGCCTCGTCCTCAGGCTCTATGAGATCCACGGCGAGAAGACCGAAGCCAAGCTCGAATTCCCCTGGCCGGTCAGTGCGGAAGAAACGGACCTCATCGAGCGTCCGTCCGGAAAGCCGCTCGGCTCCGGGGCGGCCATCTCCGTGCCCCTTGGGCCCTTCGAGATCAAGACGATCCGCGTCGAGCTGAAAAGAGGTTGATGGAACGGCGTTAAGCGCGCCCGGCAGAGCCGGAGAGAATGTCGGGGAGTTCCCGCAAGGCGGTTTCTATCGGTACGAGATCGATGAGCCCTTCACGCATCCGGCGACGGCCGCCGTAGAGAAAGCAGGCCTTCGCCGTCGGGTAATCTTTTAAGAATGCCCGTAATCCCCGCAGATCGATCCCGGAGATCCGAGCCGTCCTCTTGATCTCAAAAGCAAAAAGCCCTTTGGCCCCATACAAAACGAAATCCACTTCCTGTTGAGCGGCCGACCTCCAGTAATAAAGCTTATGACCGAGGTCGAGGCCGTCGTTGACGGCCAAGAGCTCTTGGAAAAGCATGGTTTCGCAGGCTGCCCCGTCTATTTCCTCCGGTGAATCGAGAGGGCCCTTCGGCCTCAACGCCCGAAACACACCGGCGTCGAAAAAATAGAACTTCGGATGAGCGACGAGACGGCGTTTGGCCCGTTTCGAAAAAACCGGCAAGCGATAGCCGATGAGAAGGTCCTCAAGAATGCCGAAGTAGCTCTCGACGACCTTCCGCTCGACCGCGCATTCCCTGGCGACTTCGGAAATGTTGAGGACCGCGCCCTGAGAGAAGCTGGCGGCCTCGAGGAAACGGGTGAAAGCACCGAGGTTCCTCGTCAGTCCTTCTTGGCGCACCTCTTCCTCCAGGTAGGTCCTCGCGTAACCGGCCAGGTATTTTTCGGGATGGGGCTCGGCATAAGCGACAGGGAGATGCCCGAACCGGAGGGAATGCTCCAGGTTGAAATCTCCCCCGAGTTCCCCCGCGGTGAGCGGGTGCATGGACAGAGTCCGGGCGCGCCCGCCGAGCAGGTTGACGCCGCCGCGACGGAGTTTTCTCGCACTCGAGCCGGTCAAGGCGAACTTATGCTTCCGCGTCTCGATGAGACGATGGACTTCCGATAGCAGGTCCGGGATCCTTTGGATCTCGTCGATGACGATCCAATCCCTGTGGCCGTCCGGGATGAGGCTTTCGAGGCGCTGGGGATTCGCCGTCAGGCGGGTAAAAAGCTCGGCCTCCAGGAGGTCGATATAGACGGCACCGGGAAAGGATCTGCGGACCCAGGTGGTCTTGCCCGTTCCGCGGGGCCCGAACAGAAAGAAACTCTGAGCGTCAGGGGGACTGAGCAATCTGGAATACATAACTCCAATATACACAGTTTATTGGAATTGTCAAGTCCAATATCACAACAAGCGAGGAGCGCCTTTCTCTGTCTCAGGCGGGCGGCCGGACCGAAAACCAGCCTGCCGTCCGCAAGTTCAACCCCGTCGCCGCGTCCTCGGCCACAATTTCCAGCCGGTAGCGGCCGGGCAGGAGTCCGGGAATTTCGAATTCCATCAGATAAAAATCGGTCTCATCCCGGCTGGCGCTGTTGACGATGGTCATCTCGACCTGGGTTCTCTCGCCGCTTCCCTCGGGTGAGAGCCAGGCGGAAAGCTCCATCTCGCCGCTCCGGTTTCCCTTCCAAACGCATCTCACCGCGGCGCCAAGCAGGTCCTGCCCCTGTTCCAGCGAGCCGACCAGGGGGACGTATTCCCTGGGCGGGAAGGGGAAGATGGCCGAGATGGAGACGCCCGCCGCGGGGGTCCCCTTGGCTGGCGTCGTCATGTGAAGATACTGAGCTTCCGGGCCGCGGACGAGAAAAAGCGGCGGAAAGAGCGTCGGCCCTCCGGCTCGAGGCGCGGCCACCTCCACGAAGCAGGAGCCGACCGCCGCCCTCCCATCTTCGAGATTCCTGATGATGACCCGGCAGTCGTATCGGCCCGGCGCGAGAGCGATGGCCGCGTATTGATAGACCTTTTCCCCGCGCATGCTCTTCCAGTCGATCTCGAACCTTTTGCCGTCGACGATGACCTTATTCTGGTCGAGCACCAGGCTGATGAATTCGGTGCGGTCTCCGACCGCCTCCCGGATCGACAGGACGGAAATCTCGGAAAGGAGAAGGGTGTTCTCGTTCTTCTCGTCGGAGAAGGCGACGGCTGTCAGGGGGATGTCCAGACTGCGTTTGGAGGAGGCCTTCTCCGCCAGGGTAAGGTCGAGCAGGTGAAGGTGTTTTTCAATGGGCGATAGCTTATTGAAGGGAAGAGGGTTGAAGTAGCCTCTCTGAGCATAGACACTAAATCCGGGCTTACGGACTTCGACCTTGATGTCATGGAACTTCCCGTCCCACGCGGCCGGGATCGTGAAGCCGAGGACGTAGTAGTTGCTGGTAGCGTCCTGGATGTCCGTGGCGATCCGGGAAGAGTAGTCGACGCCGCCGAGGTATTTCCCGCCCGTCGTCTTGGAGAGGAATTCCAGCGAAGCTTCGGGAAAGACGCCGGCGGCGACCTTGGCCCAGACCCCCGTGGTCGTGTTGACCGTGAAAACCGGCGCGTTGGCCGAGGCCAGCTCCCTGGCCATTACTTGGAAGAGGGCGCTTCCCGGGTCGCGCCGCTGGACGACGCCCGCGCCGAATCCCTGGGAAAAGAGAACGATGTTCTTCTGGCCGGGGATGATCCGCAGGGCCTTGGCCCATAGACCGACCTCTGAGAATAGGTTACGCCCGCCCGCGCCGTCGGGGCCGCCGTGAGGAGCGAATATTTGGAGGGTCATGAGCTCCATCCCCATAGGCTCGTGGTCGGGCGGTCCGCTTTCACCCCCCCCGAGCGCTATGCCCGGGACATCGCGCAACTTCTTGATCGCGGCCCTGACCTTGGCGTGGTCCGAGGTCAGATACTCGTGGAGTTTTAGGCCGCCCATTGGAGAAAAGGAGAACAAGGCGACCTCGTCGCCCGGCTGGACTTTCGTGTCCATGAACTCGAGCGTGGCTCGCTTGGCCATCATGACACCGGGGAGATCGTTCATGATGAAATCGACGAGGAAAATGAACTTGCGGCTCAGGAGTGGAGCGGCCTCGCGGACCGGGGGCGGGGCCGGCGCCGCCTCCACCGCTGCGCGTTCAACCACCGGCACTGCCAGGACGTGTTTTTCGAAATCCGTGATCGTCTGGGGCGCGCCGTTGTCGTAGAGGACAAAGTCGGACCTTTCGAGGCCCAGGGCCGGCTTGCCCTTATCGTCCGTGACGAAGACCTGGACGAGCTTCAGGGTCACGGTGACTTGGTGCTGAAGCGGCGATTCGGCCGCCGTGGTTTTGACCTGGGCCGGCAGCCCCTGACGTCCGGACACGCCGGCCGCTAAAAAGGCGAAAAGGACAAGCGCCGCGCGAGCGGCGAACTCCTCTCCACCCTTCCTGCCGCGTACCATGCCGACCTCCACTTTCCACTATATCGCCGGGGGAAGAGAGGTGTCAACACGGCGTAATTAAATGAATTTAAGGGGTCGTCCCACGGGTCAGGAGCTGGTCAACGCGGTAGCCCGCCGCGAGATAGAACTGGAGGTCGAAGGCGATGTCGTCGAGGTCGATCGGCGTCGTTCCCGTGAGCCGGAAAAATTCATGTTCGATCTCGTGCGCTTTTCCCCGCGGCCGGGGCCCGTCCGCGGGGCCGTAGGCCTTCCAGAACGCCCGCCAGGCGACGCGCGCCGCCGCCGGCAGGTCGTCCAGACTGACGTGCGGTTTCCCCTGGGCGTCGACCCGGACCCAGTTCTCGCGTAGAGCGCGGACGGCGGGGTAGAGATGGGGCCGGCCGGGGTCGCCGGAGAAATAATGGAAGAGCCGCGATTCGTCGATGTAGGTGTAGTAGATGTCCCAAAGCGGCTCCTCCGATCCCATCCAGGCGGCGCCGTATTTCGCGACGAGGTCGATCTCGTCGGAGTAACCGACGAGGGTCAAGTCCTTCGGGTCGAGCGTGCGGTCGCTGTAATAGAATGGTACGTACGAATCGGCCACGGCGCGGACGGTCGGGTACTCGGCCGGACGGCCGACGATCCCGGGATAACGCGACTGGGCGTTCGAGCCGTAGAGGCCCGTGCGGGGGTCGATGCAGACGACGAGGTTGTGGTCGGCGTCCTGGCTCGCCTCGAGCATGACCAGACGCGGTTCGTGGCCGTGGAGGAAGTTCACGGCGTAGGCGAACATCGCCCCCTCGTAGCAATGGGCCATGCCCGTCTGGAGGACGCGGCGCGGCGGCATGGCCGTTTCCTCCTGTTCGACCGAGGCGTGGTCGTCGTTGTAATAAAGCTGGGTGTCGAGAAGATCCTGGACTTTGGCTGGCGTATCCAGCGCGGCGAGCACGGCGAACTCGTCCCCGGCGAACCGGAGGCCGAGCGAGTCGCAGCGCGCCGCGAAGCGCTCGGCGGCGGCCGGATCGACGGCGCCTCGATAGACGCCGGCGAACTCCCGGAGCTTCTCCTCCGGGGTCAGGCGGGCGATGCCTTCCTTGGGAATGGGCTTGCTCATAAAATCCCTTGGCCCGGGTCCTGATATAGCACAGGAAACGCGACGGAATCAATGGGCCGGGGTCCGATTGCCTGAGGGCGCCGGACGTGTTATCCTACGCCGCCAACCATGCGCCGACACGAAACATCGCCACACGCTCTAGGCCCGGGCCGCATCGCCCGCTTCTGGCTGCCGCTCGAAGCCACCTGGCTGATGATGGCCGCCGAAGGGCCGTTTCTGGCCGCGGTCATCGCCCGCCTGCCCGGCCCGAAAGAGAACCTGGCCGCCTTCGCGGTCGCCTCGGCGCTGGCCTGGATCGTCGAGTCGCCGATCATCATGATGCTCTCGGCCTCGAACGCCCTCGTCCGGGACGGCGTCGCCTACCGTAAGCTCCGGCGCTTCTCCTTCGCCCTTAACGCCGCCGTGACCGTGGTCATGATCGGCCTGATCACGCCGCCCGTCTTCGACCTCGTCGCCCGGCGCGTCATCGGCCTGAGCGCGGACGTGGCCGGCCTGGCCGGACGGTCGATGATCTTCCTCGTCCTCTGGCCGGCGGCCATAGGCTTCCGGCGTTTCTTCCAGGGCATTCTCATCCGCGACGGCCGGCCCCAGGCCGTGACTTGGGGAACGGTGATCCGCCTCGCGACCATGGCCGTGACCGGACTTCTCTCGGCCCTAGTCTTCCGCCTGCCCGGCGCGAGCGTCGGCGCGGCCGCGCTCGGCGCCGGTGTTCTGGCCGAAGGGGCGGCCAGCTGGGTCATGGCCCGGCCCACAGTCCATAAGCTCCGGCGGCAGACGGACGGCGAGTGCGAATTCGGACGGTCGCTCACGGCCGCCAGGGTCATGCGCTTCTATGCGCCGCTGGCCCTGACTTCGTTCCTGTCTTTCTTCATCAATCCGCTGACGACGTTCTTCCTGGCCCGCGGCCGCTCGCCCCTCGAGTCGCTGGCCGTTCTGCCCGTCATCGTCGGCCTGGCTTTCGTCTTCCGCACGGCGGGCATCGCCATGCAGGAGGTGGTGATCGCCCTCGTCGGGGACGCCGGCGAGAACCGCCGCGTCCTGGCCCGGTTTTCTTTACGGGTCGGCGCGGTGTCAACGGCCGCGCTGGCCGCCGTGCTGTTCACCCCGCTGGCGAAAGTCTGGTACCGGACGGTGTCGGGCCTGTCGCCGGACCTCGCCGCCTTCGCCCTCCTGCCGGGGGTCTTACTCGTCCTCCTCCCCTTCCTCGAGTCCGTCCTGTCCTACCAGCGCGGCGTTTTCGTCAAGGCCCATCGGACGGCCCCGATCAGCATCGCCGTCGCCGCCCAACTGGCCGTGACCACGGCCGTTTTCACGCTGATGGTCATGTGTTTCAGGACCGTCGGAGCCGTCGCCGTCGGCCCGGCCCTAACCGCGGGCTACATCGCCGGAGCCGGGGTCCTCGTCATCGGCCGTGATTGAAATATCCAATCCTTTGAATAAGACTCCAATTTATTGGATTTTTTGCTTCCTCTCCTTTTATAACATACTCATTTTAAATTAGATAGAATTGCTGCATTTTGGCATACTATTTGCACAAAAGTTTGGCAACAAAAGAACCAGCTGAGCGCAATATGTGCGTGTTGAAGCGGCATTTTCGTGAATCAAAGGAGGTGAGAGTAGGATAGCTTCAGATTAAGTTGCTCTTTTCACATAAGGGAAGAAGTGGGTTTATGAGGATTGCAAAAAGGAGGCAATATTGAGAAAAGCATTAGTTGTCATTTCTCTTCTCCTCATCACGGCAGGCTTCATTTGCGCCCAGGAATTCGGCGCCGTCCGGGGCAAGGTCTCAGACAAGGAAGGCAACGCCCTGCCCGGCGTCGCCGTCACCCTGACCGGTTCAAAAACGGCGCCGCGAAGCGTCGTCACCTCGACCGAGGGGAACTTCCGGTTCCTCAACCTCCCGGTGGGCAGCGACTACGCCGTAAAGTTCGAGCTCACCGGATTCCGGGGCGTGACGCGGACGGAGCTGGCCGTTTCCTACGGCCGCGACATCGATCTTGACATCACCCTGGATCAGGCCTCCCTCGAGGAACAGATCACCGTCGTCGGGCAGACGCCGGTCATCGACACCAAGAGGACACAGGTCGGCGTCAACATCACCAGTGAGATGATCATGCGCCTGCCGACCGCGCGCGACCCCTGGGTTATGATGCAGCTTTCGCCGGGCATGCTCATCGACCGCGAGAACGTCGGAGGCAGCGACAGCGGCCAGCAGTCCGGCTACTACGGCCACGGCTCCTCGGCCGGCGACGCCACCTGGAGCGTCGACGGGGCCAACATCACCGACAACTCCGCCCTCGGCGCGGCCCCGGGCTACCTGAACATGGCCGGCTTCGAAGAGATCATGATCAACTACGGCAACAACGACGTCAGGTCCCAGACCGGCGGCGTCCAGCTCAACTTCGTCACCAGGCGCGGCGGCAACGCTTTCACCGGCATGGTCTATCTGGACGCCTCGAAAGCGGCCTGGCAGGCTACCAACCTCCCTGAGGGATTACCGTCGGACTACACGGGGGCCGGCATCAAGAAGATCTACCTCTACGGCGCCAATTTCGGCGGCCCCATCGCCAAGGACAAGGTCTGGTTCTACGGCTCCTACGGCGTCCAGGACCTGGGCACGGTCGGCATCACCGGTGTCGACGACAACACGTTCCTCGAATCCGGCTACTTCCGGCTCGACGCCCAGCTGACCAAGAACACGCGGGCCAACCTCTTCTATGAGTACGACAACAAGCAGAAATGGGGACGGACGAACTGGGGCTCCGCTCAGCAGGCCCCGGAGACCGTCTGGAACCAGGTCGGCCCGACGCCCATCTACAAGGCCGAGATCGAACAGATGTTCGGCAACCTCTTCCTTAACGCCAAGATCGCCTACACCCACAACGTCTTCCACCTCATCCCGAAGCTAGGCACGAGGACGGCGGACGGCAGCGGCCCGTATGAAACCCATACCTACCAGCCCGAGTTCTATGTCACGGGCAACATCGCGGACTACAACACCGTCCGGCCGCAGACAAACGCCAGCCTGAATGGCAACTACTTCGCCGAGAACGTCCTCGGCGCCGACCACGAGTTCAAGTTCGGCGTCGACTACATCCATTCCGGCGTGTCCAGCTACTCGCTCGCTGAGGGAAACGTCATCATCGCCCGCTGGCCCGATGACAACTGGACCGAGGCTTGGGTCATCCGCGACTGGTACATCAACTACGCTTTTGACCGCTATTCGGCCTTCGCCCAGGACACGCTGTCCTTCGGCCGGCTGGCCGTGACGCTCGGCCTCCGCTACGACATGGAGAAGTCCATCGTCGCCAACGTCCACCAGCCCGCGGCCCCGTTCATGTCGAACTACCTCGTCGACCTGAGCATCGACAAGTTCGACCCGGGCATGCGCTCCAAGATCTTATCGCCCCGCCTCGGCTTCGTCTATGACATCAGCGGCGACGGCAAGAATGTCATCAAGCTCAACCTGGCCCGCTATGGTTCACAAACCGGTTACGAGTACGCGGGCTTCCTCAACCCCGTGCCTTGGGCCGAGATCGACCTCCGCTGGGTGGACGCCAACGAAGACGGCCGGGTGACGCAGAACGAGCTCTGGGGCACCGATCCGGAAACCGGGGATCCAACCCTCGACCCGAACGATCCCGACGGCTGGAGCTGGTTCGGCGGCTTCGACCCGGCCAATCCGACGCTGGCCCAGTCGACGAACAAGTACGACCCCAGCTACAAGACCCCGCTCCTCGACGAAGTCTCGTTCTCCTACGAGCGCGAGGTCATCTCGGACTTCGCCCTGCGTTTTGAACTCTTCTACAAGAACCGGCACCGCCTCAGCTGGGACCGGGGCATCATGGCCGACGGCTCGCTCGAGACAAAAGACAATTATTACGCGGCCACGGAGCCTATCACGGGCGCGGAGTACTACATTCGCGAGAACTATACCATCGGCTCCTACCGGACGAACTACATCGACGGCACGCTCCAGAGCGGCGATACCGTCAACGGGACGACCAAGGTCAAGGCCCACGAGCGTTACATGGCGGCCGAGATCGTCCTGAAGAAACGGCTGTCCCACAACTGGATGCTCGACGGTTCCTTCACCCTGTCCAATTGGAAGTACTTTAACGGCAATGTCCGCACGGAATGGCCCTACGACCTGACGAACTACGACTTCTACGAGGGCGCCGTCGTCGCCCCGCAGAGCGGCGGCTCCGGCATCTCGTCCGTTTGGGTCAACGCCCGCTGGATGGCCAAGCTGGCCGGACTCTACCAGTTCCCCTACGGTATCAGCGGCAGTTTTGCCCTCCAAGCCCGCGACGGCTACGTCTACCCGCCGTTCGTCGAGATCTACAGGGACAACATCGGCTGGACGAACATCTACTCCAACCAGATTGGAGAGATCGGCAAGTTCGGCGACCTTCGTCTGCCCAACTTCTACGAGCTCAGCCTCCGCTTCGAGAAGACGTTCAACGTCAACGAGAAGCTCCGCTTTACGGTCGCCGGCGACTGCTTCAACGTCTTCAACAGCGCCACGGCCTTGGAGCATCAGGCGAACTTGGAATCGTCCAGATTCGGCCAAACCCAGCGCATCCTCAACCCGAGGGTCTTCCGCGTCGGCGTTCGCGCCGAATTCTAAGCTCACCCCGCTCAAGCAGATGCTCAAAGCCCCTTCCGGCCCGGCCGGAAGGGGCTTTTTTTCTCCCCCCCAGACGCCAGGGGGGCCCGCGGACGCCGCCCGGGCTTCCTGGCGCTCCTGGAGGGAGAATGCTACAATGGTGCTTGGGAGGCAGAAGATGAATAGAATCCTCTCGCTAACGTTCATTATGCTTCTTTCCGCCGGTCTCGTTCTCTCCCAGAGCTATCGGGGCCAGGGCCGGCTCAAAGGCAAGGTCACCGACGAGGAAGGGAAGCCCCTCTCTGGCGTCAAGGTCAAGCTCTTCTCGATCAGAGGCCAGTCCGGCTTCGAGCTGACGACCAACGCCGAAGGCGAATGGACGGCCAACTACATCCGGGGCGGCGGCTATAATATCGATTTCCTCAAGGCCGGCTACGAACCCAAGCAGATCAGCACCTCTATCCCCGAAGCCACGAACAACCCCCCGGTCGAGGTCAAGCTGAAGAAGGCGGCCGGGCTCCTGATCACCGACGAGCTCCGGGCGGCGCTCGAGGCTGGGAACAAGCTCTTCGAGGAGAAAAAATTCGAGGAGGCCCTCAAGACCTATGAGGACCTCGTCGCCAAGAACCCGGACGTCTACATCCTCTACAAGAACATCGGCAACTGCCGGTTCGAGCTCCAGCAGTACGACCTGGCTGAGGCAGCCTATCAAAAAGTCCTGGAGAAAGAGCCGGGGAACGCCGACATCCTCCTTCTCATCGGGAACTGCTACGCCAACCGCGACCAGACCGACAAGGCCATGGAGTGGTACAACAAGATCGAATTCGAGAAGATCACCGACCCGACCGTCCTCTACAATATCGGGACGAGCTTCACCAAGCAGTCGAAGTTCGAGGACGCGCTGAAGTATTACAAGCGCTCGGTCGAGGTCCAGAAGGACTTCCTCGATGGCCTCTACCAGCTCGGCCTGACCTACCTCGCCCTCGGCCGCAATCCGGAGGCGATCCAGCCCTTCGAAGACTACCTGAAGGCCGACCCCGATTCGCCGCGGGCCGGCCAGGTCAAGAATTTTCTCGAGTTCCTGAAGAAGAAATAGTCCGCCGACAACGAAGCCGAATGCGAACAAGCCGACGGCGACCGTGGATATTCCGGGCTCTTGCCATTCTGACTTTCTTTCTGCCCGTCACATCGCGGCCGCTCGCCGCGGCGGTCCCGGGAAAGCCCAACATCCTGCTCATCACGGTCGACACGCTCCGGGCCGACCATCTCGGCTGTTACGGAGACAAAAGCATTCGGACCCCGGCGATCGACGCCCTCGCCGCCCGCGGCGCCCTCTTCGCCAGGGCCTTCGCCCACACGCCCTCGACGCTTCCTTCGCACGCCAATATCCTCCTGGGGCTGACGCCCAACGCCCACGGCGTCCACGATAATTCCAACTTCATCGTCCGCGAGGACTTCCTGACCCTGGCTGAATGGCTTAAGGCCGAGGGCTACGCCACGGGCGCCTTCGTCGGCGCCTTCCCGCTCGACTCCCGCTTCGGCCTGGGACAGGGATTCGATGTTTACGACGACAATTACGGCAGTCAGGGGCCGACGGACATGACCTTCGTAGAGCGCAAGGCGGACGTGGTCGTCGGCAAGGCCCTGGAGTGGCTCGAGAAGCGGACCGGCCCGTGGTTCCTCTGGGTCCACTGCTTTGACCCCCACCAGCCCTACGAGCCGCCCGAGCCCTTCAAATCGCAATATCCGGGCCGCCCTTACGACGGCGAAATCGCCTTCGTCGATTCGGCCTTGGGAAGGGTCTTCGCCTTCCTCAAGGACGGAGGCCTCGAAGGGCAGACCGCGGTCATCTTCACGGCCGACCACGGCGAATCCCTGGGCGAGCACGGCGAATCGACCCACGGCTATTTCGCCTACAACGCGACGCTCCACGTCCCGCTCATCCTGGACTTGCCCGGGATGAAACCGGGCCGGGTCGAGGCGAACGTCTGCCACGTCGATATCTTCCCAACCGTCTGTGGGCTCCTCGGAAAGAAGGAGCCCCCGGGACTCCAGGGCCGGTCGCTCCTGCCCCTCGTCCAGGGCAAGAGCGTGGGCGCGCGGCCGGTCTATTTCGAGGCGCTCACGGCCTACTACAACAGGGGCTGGGCGCCCCTTCGGGGGTATATCCAGGGACGGGAGAAATACATGGATTCGCCCATCCCCGAGGTCTATGACCTCGAAAAGGACTTCGCCGAGCTCGACAACACCGCCGGCCGGGCCGACCTGGTCAAGATCGGGAAAACCTTCTCCGAGCTCGTTCGGGCGGAATCCTCTCCCCTGGCGGACAAGGCCGGCCAAAACATGGACCGGTCGTCGGCGGAAAAGTTGAGGAGTCTCGGGTACCTGGCCTCGCCCCAAACCCCGAAGAAGAAAACCTTCACCGCCGAGGATGACCTCAAGACCCTCTCCCCCTACCATAACAAGTGGCAAAAAGCCACGTCCGCCTATCATGCCGGCCGGGCCGAGGAAGGGATCGCTCTTCTCAAGGAGATCATCGCCGAGCGCAAGGATTTCGATCTGGCCTATACCTACCTGGCCAACTTTTACCAGGAACAGAAACGTCCCGGCGACGCCGAAGCCGTCCTGCGGGAGGCCTTCGCCTACAATCCGGAGAGCTTCCGCATCATGACGGCCCTCGGGATCATCATGATCGACAACGGCCGGTTCGACGAGGCCATCGGGATGCTCGAGAAGTCCCTGGCCTTGATCGACTTCGACCCCGAGACATGGAACTACCTCGGCGTCGCCTACTGGAACAAGGGCCTCTACGACGAAGCGCTGAAGGTCTATGACCAGGCCCTCTCCCTCGACCGGAACTACCCCATCGTCTTCAACAATAGGGGCTCTCTCTATCTCTCCCGCTTCCTCAAGGACCGGCAGGCCGCAGACCTGACTCAGGCCGTCGAGAGCTTCCGGAAGGCCGTCGAGCTCGACCCGAAATACGCCTCCGCCTGGAACGGCCTCGGCGTCAGCCTGCTCCAATCGAGGGATATCGAGGGCGCGATCGCCGCGTGGAAAAAAGCGGTCGAGTTCAAGCCCGACTTCGGTTTCGCCCTTTATAACCTGGGCCTCGGGCTTCTCGGCAAGGGGGACAAGGCGGACGCGTTGAAATGCTTCACGAAATACAAAGAGCTCACCTACGCGATCCTTCCTCCCCGCGACAGGGCCAGGCTCGACGAGCTCATCGCAAAGTGCCGCTAAAAGGAAAGAGCCCATGACGAAAAAAAGCCGGGCGCTCGCCTCCCTCCCCGTCTTAATCCTGGTCCTGGCCGGCTTCGTCGCCGCCCAGAAAAAGGTCAAGGAAAAGGACCTCTCCCCCCTGCACCAGGAGTGGCTCAAGCTGACGACGACCTTCATCCTCTCCGCCGAACGGGACGTTTTCCTGTCCCTGCCGAACGACCGGGAAAGGGACATCTTCATCGACGCTTTCTGGAAGCAGCGCGACCCGACCCCTGGGACGCCCCAGAACGAATACAAGGACGAAATGATCAAGCGCTTCGCCTACGCCAACAGCTTTTTCCGGAGGGGAACCGTCCGGGAGGGCTGGATGACGGACATGGGCCGGATCTACATGATCCTCGGTCCCGCGAACAGCATCGAGCGGTTCGAGGGAACGGCCGGACTCTACCCGACCCAGGTCTGGTACTACTACGGGGACGCGGGCAAAGGTCTCCCGGCGAATTTCGCGATGGTCTTTTTTCAGAGGGGCGGCGGCGAATTCAAGCTCTACAACCCGGTTTCCGACGGGCCGGGGAGCCTCCTCATCGACACCACGGGCCTGGACCTGACCAACTATCAGGGGCTCTACGAAAAGATCAAGGAGATGGCCCCGACACTCGCCGGAGTCTCCATCTCCCTCATCCCCGGCCAGATTCCCTACGGATACGCGCCGTCCCCACAGGCCAGCCTCATCCTCGCCAAAGTCTTCGACTCGCCGAAAAAGGACATCAACCCCGCCTACGCCACCCATTTCCTGCACTACAAGGGGATCGTCAGCACGGAGTACCTGACGAACTACATCGAGAGCAGCGCGACGGTGGAGGTCATCCATGACGGGCTCTTGAACCTGGACTTCCTCCATTTCTCCATGTCCCCCCGGACGGTGTCCATCGATTACTACCGGCCCAAGGACCAGTACTACTGCAACTTCAAGCTCAGCGTCAGCCTGCGGCGGGGCGACACGGTCGTCTTCCAATATTCTCGGGACTATCCCTTCTACTTTCCTCCCGACCGGGTCGAACATATCCAGGCGAACGGCATCGCGGTCCAAGACCTCTTCCCCATCGTTGAGGGCAAGTTCGGACTGACCCTCCTCCTCCAGAACGCCGTCGGTAAGGAGTTCTCGCTCTACGAAAAGGAGGTCGAGGTCCCAGCCGGCGACGGACCGGTCAAGCTGACGGCGCCCGTCCTCGGTTACGGGCTGCAGGACGCGGCGGCCGCGTCCGTCGTCCCGTTCAAGGTCCTCGGTCGCCAGATCCTGACGGACCCCAAGGGGACGCTCGGCACCGGCGACGAGGTGGCTTTCGCGATCGGACTTATCCGTCTCCCCCGCGACCTCTGGGCCGGGGGGACCATCGAGGTCGCCGCCGAGGGCTCCCAGGCCAAGGGAAAGCCCGTCCAGCTCCGGACGATCAAACTGTCCGAACTTCTCTACGCCCGGGCGATGACCTTCCTCGAGAAGGCCCCGGTCCGGGACCTCCCGCCGGATTATTACGAGGCGAGCTTCACCCTGAAAAACGCGGCGGGCGAGGTCCTGGACAAGGTCTCTGCGCCCTTCGTCCTGTCCCCGGCGGCGGCCGTCCCCCACCCCGTGACCATCGTCAAACCCCTGCTGGCCGCGAAAAATTTCCTCTATTATTACGGCCTGGCCATCCAGTATGACAAGACGGGCGACCTGGCCAAGGCCGAGGCCGCACTCCGGAAGGCCTACGACCTGAGGCCGGAATATCTGGAAGGCGTTGTCCAATACGCGGATTTCCTCGTCCGCGCCGGAAAAACCGACGAGGCCCTGGGGCTCGTCGAGACGCTCGCCGACTCCGCGAACTTCCGCTTCGATTATTTCCTGATCAAGGGCCGCGCCCTCAAAGACAAGGGCGAATACGGCCCGGCCATCAAGAACCTCCTCGAAGGGAACAAGATCTACAACAGCGACACCGTCCTCCTCAACGCCCTTGGATTCTGCTTCTATAAGACGGGCCAGAAGAAGGAAGCCCTCGACGCCCTCAACGCTTCCCTCCGCCTCAACCCCGAGCAGTCGGACGTCAAGGAGCTCATCGCCCGGGTCGAGAAAGAGCTGAAGTAGACAACCCTACTTTCCGGGCGGATGATTGACAGGGCCTCGCGGCCGCCCATATACTTCCGCGCAGGAGTCCACCCATGAAAACAGCGATCTCATCCCTGGCCATCGTTGCCATCCTCATCCTGACGCCGTCTTCCACCCCCTCCTCGGCGGAAACGCCGCAGGAGAAAGCCGGAAAAGCCGAGTCCGGCTGGGTCCTCAACGCCGAGGAGTATTTCGAAAAACCGGGGCTATCGGTCCTCGTCTTCCACGATATCTATCCCGAGGGCAAGCAGGGCGGCATCGAGATCATCCAGCACGGCGAGCGGGTCGCCGCCCTCGGCGACGTGCGCCTCGAGCCCGCGCCGGGGCAGTGGGGAAAACTTCCGGTCGTCGGCAAGCGTCTTGTCGACCGGGCTTTAAACCGCGCCGAAGTGCCTCTCCGCTTCGAAAAGGAAGGGATCGCGTACCGGGTCAGGGTCGAGCCGGACGGCGACGCCATCGCCGTGACCGTGGACCTCGAGCGTCCCCTGCCCGCTGAATTCGCGGGCCGGGCCGGATTCAATCTGGAGCTCTTCCCCAGCGCCTATTTCGGAAAAACCTATCATCTGGGCCGCACCGACGGAGTTTTCCCGCGTCAGGGCAACGGCCCTACCGTGAAGGACGGGTCCGTCGTTTGGGCGGCGCCGCTCGCCGAAGGTCCGATCTTCTCGGCGGCGACGGAGGATCCCCTGCGCCGTCTGACGATCGAATCCCTGTCCGGCGACCTCCGCTTTTTCGACGGGCGCAGCACAGAGACCAACGGCTGGTTCCTGGTGCGTTCGCTCATCCGTGCCGGCGCCACGAAAGGCGCTGTGCGGTGGAAGATCACGCCCAACTCCGTAGCGAGCTGGCGGCGCCCGCCGGTCATCGGCATCTCGCAGGTGGGATACCATCCCAAGCAGGAGAAGCGCGCGGTCATCGAACTCGACCCCCGCACAGCCTCGCTCGGCGCGGGGACGCTCCTAAAAGTGGAGCCGGGAAAGGGTCTCGTCCCCGTTCTCGAGCGGCCGCTCGTCCGCTGGGGGCGTTTCCTCCGCTACGACTACGCTTTCTTCGATTTCACGGCCGTCCGCGAGCCGGGCACCTATCTCGTGCGCTACGGGGACGCGCAGACGTCGCCCTTCCTCATCTCGCCCGAAGTCTATCGGCGGGACGTCTGGCAACCGACCCTGGAGACCTTCCTTCCGGTCCAGATGTGCCACGTGCGCGTCATCGACCGAGGCCGGATCTGGCACGGCGCCTGCCACATGGACGACGCGCTCCAGGCGCCGCCGGGCCTCGACCTGGCCTTCATCGAGGGGTACAAGCAGGGTCCCAAGACAGAGACGCCGTTCGCCGCCGACCAACATATGCCCGGCCTCGATCGGGGCGGCTGGCACGACGCCGCGGACCACGACCTCGCCGGCGGGGCCCAGGCCTGGGCCACCATGCTGCTCGCGTTGAGCCGGGAGACCTTCGGCCTCGATTCCGATCAGACGACGGTCGACACCATGCGGCGGAACGTCGTCCTCCACGTCCCGGACGGAAAGCCCGATATCCTCCAGCAGGTCGTCCACGGCGTGGAGAATCTCCTGACCGGATACCGCATCGCCGGGCACAGCTTCGCCGGGATCTCGGACTCCTCGATCGAACAGTACGGAACCCTCGGCGAACCTGCGTCCATAACCGACAATCGCGTCTTCGACCCTTCCCTGGGGATCGACGAGGTGAAGGGCGACCGCTCCGGGCGCCGCGATGACCGCTATGCCTTCACCGGCCGCGACACCGGTATGGAATACGCCGCCGCCGCCGCGCTGGCCGCCTCGAGCCGCGTGCTCAAGGGCTTCGACGACCGCCTCGCCAAGGAGTGTCTGGCGACGGCCGTCAAGGCTTGGGAGTTCGAACGGAGCCACCCGGCCGTCCGTCAGCCGAATCCCTATGTTCCCGAACGGGCGGATTCACAAGAGGTTCTGGCCACCGCGGAACTCCTGATCACAACGCGGGAAGCGCGCTTCGCGGAGCGTCTCAAGGCCCTTCTGCCCGTCATCGAGGCGCAGGTGCAGGAAGTGGGATGGGCCGCGGCGCGGGCGCTCCCGGCCATGCAGGACGCGGAGTTCTCCAAGCGCGTGGCCTCGATCCTCGCGGCATACGCGGCCAAGCTGAAGACGGATCTGGCCAAAACGCCCTACGGTGTTCCCTTCGAACCCCAGATCTGGGGCGTCACCTGGGACATCCAGGAATACGCGGTCAGGCAGTATTTCCTCCATCGTGCGTTTCCGCGGGAATTCGACCGGGAGAACGTTCTGCGGGTCCTCAACTATGTCCTCGGCTGCCATCCGGCCTCGAGCACGTCTCTCGTCTCCGCGGTCGGCGCCCAGTCCATGACCGTGGCCTACGGTATCAATCTGAACGATTGGACCCACATTCCTGGAGGGGGTGTTTCCGGCCCTTCGCTCATTCGTCCGGACTTTCCCGAGCTCAAGGAGCCCTTCCCGTACCTCTGGCAGCAGGCCGAATACGTTCTGACGGGGGCGGCGACCTACGTGTTCACGGTGCTGGCCGCGGACCGCTTGCTCGGCGAAAAGCCATAGGAAGACGGCATTAGGTTAAAGAAGGAGGCATCCATGAATCGTCCTGAACGGAAAAGTTTTTCACGCCGCGAGTTCCTCAGGGCGGCGGCCGTCGGTACCGGCGCCGGCCTGGTGGGCCTGGAGAGCCTCACCACCACGGCTTGCCGAACGGGAGTCTCCCGAAAAGCGATCCCCGTCGGCGTCCAGCTCTACTCCGTCCGGGAGGCGGCCGCGAGAGACCTGCCCACCGTTCTCGAGGCCATCGGCAAGATGGGCTACAAGGGCGTCGAGTTCGCCGGTTACTACGGCTGGGACAGCAAGCCCAAAGATTTGAGGAAGCTCCTAGACATGAACGGCCTCAAGTGCTGCGGCACGCACACGGCCCTCGAGACCGTGACGGGCGACAATCTGAAGGCCACGGCCGATCTCCACGCGATCCTCGGGAATTCCTTCCTCATCGTCCCCAGCCTCGAAGTCGAAGGCGCCCAGGGGTGGCTCGACATGGCCAAGAGGTTCGACGAGATCGCCGCGAATGCCAAGGGCCTGGGCATGCGCGTCGGCTATCACGCCCACGCCGGGGACTTCCGGAAGCTAGGCGATACGACCTCCTGGGAGATCTTTTTCGACAATACCAGCCCCGACGTCATCATGCAGAACGACATCGGCAACTGCATGATCGGCGGCGGCGACCCCGTGGCCATTCTGAAGAAATATCCCGGCCGGTCGGCCACCGTCCACGTCAAGGAGTACGGCGGGCCGGAAACGGCTGTCATCGGCCAGGGCGTCGTTCCCTGGGCCGAGGTTTTCAAGGTCTGCGAAACGACTGGAGGCACCGCCTGGTACGTCGTCGAGCACGAAGTCGGCGACGATCCGATGGCCAGCATCCGGGGATGCCTCGAGGGGCTCCGGAAGATGGGCCGCGGCCTCGCCTGAAGAAGAGCGGCGTCGCCGCAATCGGAGGAGGGAAAATCATGAAAGAGCCGAAGACCGTCAAACGCCGCGAGTTCATGGCCAAGGCCGGCGCCGCCGCCCTGTCCATGACCGTCCTCGGGCCGGAGCTCGGGAGCGGAACGCAAGCGAATTCCAGGGTCCATGTCGGGCTCGTCGGCTGCGGCGGCCGCGGCGGCTGGATCGCCGGGCTTTTCCAGAAACACGGCGGCTACGACATCACGGCCGTTGCCGACTATTTCAAGGAGCGGGTAGATAAGGTCGGCACCGTCCTCGGTGTTCCCGAGGCCCGGCGGTTCACCGGTCTTTCCGGCTACAAGCGCCTCCTCGACTCCGGAGTCGACGCGGCGGTCATCGAAACGCCGCCCTACTTCCATCCGGAACAGGCCGCGGCCGCGGTCGACGCCGGGGCCCACGTCTATCTGGCCAAGCCCGTGGCCGTGGACGTCCCCGGCTGCGATTCCATTGCCATGTCCGGCAAGAAAGCATCGGCGAAGAAACGCGCTTTCCTGGTCGATTTTCAGACGCGGGCTCATCCGTCTTTCATCGAGGCCGTCAAAAGGGTTCATGAGGGCGGCCTAGGCGATTTTCTCTTCGGCGAAGCCCTTTACCACGCCGAATCCCCCTGGGAGGAGTGGTATGGCGCGCTGCGCGCAGACCCGGGCCACCCCGAGACGCGCCTCCGGGCGTGGGGTCTCGACCGGGCGCTTTCGGGTGACATGATCACGGAGCAGGACATCCACGCGATCGACGTCATGAACTGGGTCATGGGCCCTCCCCCGCTCTATGCCCTGGGATGCGGCGGCCTCAAGGCCCGGCCCAAGGCCGGCACGTGCTGGGACCACTTCGTCGTCTATTACCAGTATCCGGAGAAAATCGGCGTCCAGTTCAGCGGCCGGCAGTTCAAAGGGCACGGCACGGCGGAGGGGATCAAGAACCGCATGTTTGGCTCCAAGGGCGTCCTCGAGACGGAATACGGCGGCGGCGTCCTCATCCGCGGCGAGAATTACTACAACGGCGGTAAAACGCCCGAGATCTACGAGTCGGGCGCGGTCGCCAATATCGCCGCCTTCCACCGGGCCATCGTCGAAGGGGATTTCCGGAATCCCACGGTTGCCCCGAGTGTCCAGAGCAATCTGATCACAATCCTCGGCCGTAAATCGGCCTACGAGAACCGTATCGTCACCTGGGCGGAGCTCCTGAAAGACGGCGAGCGGCTCGACCCCGGCCTCAAGGGCCTCAAGGACTAGGTTGGCAGCGAGGAGAACGAAGATGTTTAAAACCGGCGTCGGCTATACGCTTCTCATAATCGTCGCCCTCACTTGTCCGGCCGCGGCCGGGACCGCCCGGGACTCGAGCGGCGGCGGGTCCGGAGTCAGGCTGGGCGTTTGCGACTGGACGATAGGCAAGTCTGGCGACCCGGCCGCGCTCGGGCTGGCCGGAACGCTCGGCCTCGACGGCGTCCAGGTCAGCCTCGTGCCCAAGGGCGATTCGCTGGCCCTTATCGACCCGGTCCTGCGCCGCGCCTACCTCGAAGCTGTCGAGAGGACGGGCGTCGCCATCGCGTCATTCGCCGTCGGCGACCTCAACGACGTCCCGCTCAAGAGCGACCCCCGCGCCGAAAGATGGCTGGAACAGGCGATCGACGTCGCCGCGGCCATGAATGTCAAGGTCATCCTAGTCCCGTTCTTCGGGAAAGGCGACCTCAAGAACGACCCGGCCGGGCTTGACGCGGCAGTCGAAGCCCTGAAAAGGCTCGCCCCCCGGGCCGAGAAGGCCGGCGTCATCCTGGCCCTCGAGAATTGGCTAAGCGCCGGAGACAACCTGAAGATCCTCGAGCGGGTCGGCTCCCCGGCCGTCCGAGTCTACTACGACGTCGGGAATTCCCAGGACGCCGGGCATCCCGTCTTCGACGAGATCCGCCTGCTCGGAGCGCACATCGTCGAATTCCACGCCAAGGACACCAAGGACCTCTACGGCAAGGGATCGATGGATTTCCCGGCCGTGCGCATGGCCATGGAGGAGATCGGCTACAGCGGCTGGCTCGTCCTCGAAGGGACCAAGATGCCTCTGGGCATCGAGAAAAGCGTCCGCTACGACGCGGATTATCTCAAAACGATCTTCACGGGAGCAGAGCAGGCCGTTCCCGATCCGACGAGCGGACTAAACTCGGAAGCCACTGTCTCGTACGGAGAAGAGTTCCTTCCCCCCAAGCTCATCAAGGAAGCGGCGCCGGAATATCCCTTTAGCGCCATGAAATCGAAGATCCAGGGCGCCGTCGTCATAGGGTTCATCGTGGGGACCGATGGCCGCGTCAAGGGTACGAAGATCCTAAAGTCCATACCTGAGCTGGACGGGGCCGCCGTCGTAGCGGTAAAAAAATGGGTCTATGAGCCTTTCCTCCTCGAAGACAAACCCCGCCCCTTCGCACTGACATTGTCGGTGAAATTCTCGGCATCCAGGAGCTCTGGCAAAACCAATATGAAACCACCGAAGTTGATCAAGCAGGTCAGCCCGGTCTATCCGGAAGAGGCGAAAAAGTCGAACATCGAGGGGACCGTCGTCTTGGCGGTCACCATCGGGGACAGCGGACAGGTCACAGAAATGAAGGTGCTGGAATCGGTCCCCGGCCTCGACCGGGCCGCGATCGATGCCGTGAAAGAATGGCAGTATGCGGGGGCATCGTTCGACGGCAGGCCGATCCCCTACGTCACCACGGTTTCCCTCAAGTTCTCATTGAACGCTTCGAAAAAGCGGCCCGGATCCAACGCTGCGCCGGCGAGTGCCTAGCGGGCACCCCAGTAGCGCGGCGGCGCCCCGGACGCGGCCGGGGCGGGCGGCGCGGGCTGCGGGTCGAGCCAGCGGTCGGTGATGTACTTGGACACGGCCTCGCGCAGAGCCGCCGCGTTCGGCTGGGCGGCGAGCACCCTCTGGACGGCCTGCATGCGACCGACAAGCCCGGCCGTCGAGATGAGCCTCAGGCTCGCCCGGTAGCCCTCCTCGAAATCCCCGGCCCGGATCTGGACGGAAACCGAGTCGGCCAGCAGCTCGGCGCCCTGGAGCCCGGCCACGGTCCGGGCCTGGGACTCGTCCTGGAAGGTCAGCGCGAAGCGGAAGGGACCCGGGAAATTCTCGGGCAGGCGCGCGGCATCGAGGGCGAGGAGAGCTTCCCGGGCCGCCTTCTCGATGCGGCGCGAGACTTCCTCTCGGGGGAACGGCTCGGCCTTGGTCCGTCCGACCGCGCGTTTACCGGCGGCGTACTTGACCCAGGGGAGAAAGCGCCGGACCTCTTTTTCAAGCTGATCGTCGCCGCTGACCATGATCAGGGGAATCCCGAAGCGGGCCGCGCCCATGGCCAGGATCATCGATTCATTAAAAGGAGTCCCGTTGACCCTATATTGGATGTCCTCGATTGTGTAAGTGTGCGAGAGGAACCCGGCCGGATTTCCCGCGCCGGCGTGCATGGCCACGGCGACAATGGCGTCGACCGATTGGTCGTAGCTATCCATGTAGATGTCGAACGGCCGGTCGCGCGAGATCATTTTCGCCGGCGCCAGGAGCTCCGCTTCGAGGACGTCGGGACTCTGGGTGTTGCCCGAGCCGTGGCCGTCGACGACGATGATGTCCGTGGCCCCGGCGGCCTTGAGGCCGGCGATGGCCGCGTTGACGTCCGCGGTCAGGGACTTACGGGCCTCCTCGTATTCCGGGTTGGCCCCGAAGTCCGTGTGCCGGACGGATGTCGCGCCCGACACGCCCTCCATGTCGTAAAGGAGAACGACCTTGAGTGATTTTTGCTGAGAGAACGCCGGTGACAAGAGCAGGAGGGCGCCGGCGAGCGCCAGGACATGGCTTTTTCTCATATACTCCTCCTCGGTCTTTCGGCCCACCCGTCCGACGAGCGATAGCCTTTCTCTCCAGATCATAATTTCGTCCTTGTCCCTGAGTCAAGGAAAGAAAGTGGGCGCTGGCCGGCCCTGGCAAATCATCCTCGGACCGTCCCCGGCGACTAAAGTGTAGGATGCATTCGATCCTGGATTAGAAAGGACATGAAAATGACAGCTCGCCGGCTTGTTTTTATTCTCTCCCTATCCATTCTTCTGGTCACGGCCCCCAGGCTCGTGGCCCAGGGGCATTTCGAGTTCGGGGGCCACTACGGCCGGTGGAGCCTGAACCTGCTCGGGAACCTAGCCAAGGACGCCCTCAACGACGCGACGAAGGACGAGATCCAGGACCGGATCCTGACCGACATCCAGGATTCTTATCCCGGGTTGACCCTGACGGCCTACGATCAGACCCTCAATTTCGACTCGCGCGGCGACGATTTCGGCTTCGGGGTCCGTTTCTACCCCGGCGGTTACCGCGGCTCGTTCAGCCTGGGGGTTTCGATCGAGAAGAGCACGTTCAAGGTCCTCCCCTCTGTGACGTCCCTGATGCAGCTCCAGGACCCGGGCACTCTGGAGACGGCGATCTTCAGCGGGACGGCAGCGGGCAGCGCCATCATCAAGGCCATGTCGCTTCTCCTGACCTTCCGCTGGGACATTTTCCCGTCGGCGATCGTCCATCCCTACATCACCTTCGGCGGCGGCATCTCGACGGCCAAGGCCCTCGACGATTCGATCCTCGCTTACAGCTATTCCGGCCAGCTCACGGGTGATGCCATCCCAACCGAAACCGTCTCGGGCGCTGACTCGAAGACCCTGCGCGAGCTCAAGGACGAGAGCACGACCAAGTTCCCGAATTTCTTGCCCTTCATCCAGCTCAACCTCGGTTTGAAGGCACGGCTGACGAAAAACATCCACCTCCTCGTCGACGCCGGGGTTTTCGACGGATTCATGATCAGCGGCGGCCTCGCCGTGAGGCTGTGAACGCGGGAGGACGCCGGGTCAGAGCGCCCCGGATGGCGCCGTAAAAAGGCGATCGTTTTCTGGTTCGGTCGGTCCGATCCGGTCTTCCGTGCCGGAGACGAGCAGGGCCGGGGCAAAAAAAAGGGCGGAGTGCCCGACCCGGGCATCCGCCCTTACTTACGAATGTGATTCGACCGCTAGGTTAAACGAGCGATCAGAACCGGCTGCGTCCGCCGCCGCCGCCGCCGAAGCCGCCTCTGCCGCCGCCGCCGCCACCGGCCGGACGGGGCTGGGCTTCGTTGACCTTGAGGTTCCGGCCCTTGAGGTCCTTACCGTTGAGCCCGCTGATGGCCTTGACGGCCTCGTCCTTGTTCGGCATCTCGACGAAGCCGAAGCCGCGGGGCTGGCCGCTCATCTTGTCGGTGATGATGGCCGCTTTTTCGACCGCGCCGAAGGCCTGAAAAGCCTGCCGGAGGTCTTCCTCTGTCACGGTGAAAGAAAGGTTCCCTACGTAGATGTTCATACTCGTCTCCTTTGACGATGGGTCCGTCCGGGGGGCACCCGAAACGGCCCGTGTTAAAAAATCGATCGCAATAAAGGAGAGGAGTATGTCGGCTGTTAGGGCCTCTGCACCTTTAACCTTTATTCGACCCACGCCCCCTTTACGGGGGATTTCCGAGGGATATATTACCATAAAAGAACTTCGTCCGCAAATAAATAATACACTCTCTGCATCAAGACCCTCCCCTTGACCGTGAATTCCACTCCCTCCATGGCCAGTAACGCGCGTTTCATCCCGCTTCCACCCTGATAGCCGCCTATCGCGCCATCCGCCCTGACGGCCCGATGACAGGGAATAATGATCGGGAATGGATTCGTCGCCAATGCCCGCCCGACCGCCCGGCTGCTTCCCGGCGACCCGACGTGTCGCGCGATCCTCCCATATGTGCTGACCCAGCCCCGCGGTATCCCATATTCCGCCAGCAGGACATGCCGTTGGAACTCCCCGCACACCTCCAGCGCGATCATCTCCAAATCGAAGACGACGGCTTCGCCTTCGAGAAAGCGTCGTATCCGATCCCCAAGTCCGACAACCGCAGGGGACGCATGCCGTCGGGCGTTGGGATAATCTTCCAGGACGGCCCTCTCGACAGGCTTCCGCCCTCGGCTCAGGAACATCTGTCGGACTCTCGGCCCAGACTCTGCTTTCCACCAGACGATGCTCATTGTCCCAAAGGCCGTGGGGATCAATTCGTAGAAGAGTTGTTTCAGTTTCATCGGCTCAAGGGTTCTAAAAAGATGCATGATTTCGCCGCCCGGAGAGCCGGGGAATAACGCCATCCGAGACACCGCAATGATATCGTCGGCGGAGGGGCGCTGTCAACGGCAACGGGGTTGCCGAGACAGGGTCTCTGGCGTACAATTCAAAAGCGCCCGCGCCATGAAAACCATCGTCGTCGTCCCGACCTTCAACGAGGCCGCCAACCTTCCGGCCTTCGTGCCCGCCGTGCTGACTCAGGGGGTTCCCGGCCTCGGGATGCTCATCGTCGACGACGAGTCCCCCGACGGGACCGGACGCCTGGCCGATGACATCGCGGCCCGCTGGCCCGGTCGCGTGGAAGTCCTGCATCGTCATGGACCGCGGGGACTCGGCCGGGCCTACGTCGCCGGATTCCGCAGGGCGCTCGAAGAGGGAGCGGACGTCGTCGTCCAGATGGACGCCGATTTCTCGCATGCCCCGGGCGACATCCCTCGTCTCGTCGCGGCGCTCGCGGACCACGACGTGGCCATCGGCTCCCGATACGTCTCCGGCGGCGCAGCTTCCGAGGATTGGAGCCCAGGCCGCCGGGCGCTCAGCCGTTGGGCCAACATCTTTTCCCGGATCATCCTGGGGCTGAAGACGCGGGATACGACGGCCGGGTTCAAAGCCTGGCGGAGGACGGCCCTCGAGGCCGTCGACATGGGGCGGGTCAGTTCCGAGGGGTACGTCTTCCAGGTGGAGATGGCCTACCTCTGCGAGCGGTTGGGGCTCCGTATCGGAGAGATCGCGATCAAGTTCGAGGAACGGCACGACGGCCGTTCGAAAATGACGCTGGGGATCAAGCTCGATTCGGCCGCCGGAATCTTCCGCATCCGGCGCCGCCACCGCGGGATCCGTCCGCTCTCTTGACCGGTGTCGGCCGGCTTCTATCGTCCCGTGATCTCGCGAAGGCGGTCCGTCGCCTCGGCATCGCCCGGGTTCAGACGGAGAACCTCCCGGAAATGAGCAACGGCTTCGTCGGTCCGGCCCAGGCGGAGCACGACCTCGCCCAGCATGAAATGAGCCGCCACGTAGTTGGGGCTCAGCGCGACGGCCCGCCGGAGCGATTCCTCGGCCTCCGCAAAGCGCTCCGTCCGGATAAGAATGATGGCTTTGTTGAACAGGCCGAGGAAGTTGTCCGGATTCAGCGCGAGTCCCCTATCGAGATACTCGAGGGCTTTTCGGTCGTCGTGCTTGGGATAGCCCGGCTGGGCGTAGATATAGGCTAATTTCGCGTAAGCGGGGCCGTCGCCGGGATTGTGGCTCAACATCCTTTCGAAAGCGTCCACGGCATCGTCCCAGCGTTCCACTCGCGAATAGTACGTTCCCAGGTTGGTCAGCGCCCGGCGGCTCATGGGATTCAGAGCGAGCGATTCCCGCCATAGGGCTTCCGGTGAGCCGTAGACGTCATGGCGGTGCCAGGTCACGGCGCCCTGGGCGAGAACGGCGGCGGCAACCGCGACCAGGAGGGCGTTGCGCCAAACGCGAACCCTCCGGCCTAGGTGCCACAGGAGCCCGGCCAAGATCAGGAAAACGCCCGCGCCGGCGAAGTAGGCCCGCCTTTCCACCATCAAGTCCACGGTCGGCAGGAGCGAGCTCGTCGGAAGGAGCGTGATGATGAAA
Organism: Candidatus Aminicenantia bacterium; assembly: GCA_041479905.1. Taxonomy (GTDB): domain Bacteria; phylum Acidobacteriota; class Aminicenantia; order Aminicenantales; family Saccharicenantaceae; genus RBG-16-66-30. Next base: position 1,559 of record JBGOYY010000021.1, on the reverse strand, counting down.
ATGAGCCAGCCGAGGCCGAGGAGCCGCTGGACGGGGCTAGAGGACCGCTTGAGCCCGGCCCTCAAGGCGACGATCGAGAGCGCGCCCACGACGGCCCAGGCCGAGAGGCGCAGCCAAAGAGGATAGGCCCCCGCAACCGGCAGATGATCGATGGTCAGGCCCGCGGGAATCACCATGAGCTTGAGATAGTCGAGTATCACCGCGCCCTGCATGCTCGCGTAGAAACCGGCTTGATGGACGGCGGCCCCTCCCTCCAGATCCCCGAGGCGGCCGAAGGCGAGCCAGCGCCCGCCCAGGTAAACGCATGCCGCCAGCACGAGGGGAAGGTACACGCGGACACGCCGTTTCAGTTCGTCAGCCCCGCCCGTCGACCAATCCCAAGCGACGAGGAGCGCGGGCAGGACGATGGCGCTTTGCTTGGCGCCCAAGGCCAGGAGAAACAGCGCGGACGCGAGAACCTGGGCTCCCGCGCCCGGTTCCTGTCGCCGGACGAGGAGGAGCAGAGCGCCCAGGCAAAGCGCCGTCGAAAGGACGTCGCTCAGCCCGTAGATATAGACGACGGTGCCGGCCATGAGAGGTGACGACAGAAACAAGAAGGCCGCGAGCAGGCCGGCCTCCGGCGCCTCGACCCGGAAAAGCCGGCGAATCGACAAGACCGTGAGCCAGGCCAGGAAGACCGCCGCGAGGGCGTGGAGCAGCGTGTTGACCACATGGAACGGAAGCGGGCTGCCGGAGCCGGCCCGCCAGCAGAGCCAGAACACCATGAACGTCAAGGGGCGCGACGGGTCGTTGCGGAATTCGCCGCTGTTTTCGGAGTAGGGATAGAAGAAATGGCGGAAGCCGAACGGCAGGCGCATGTCGGGATTGGCCTCGATCTTGGCGACGTCGTCGAGAACGAAGGGGTTTTCCCAGGCGGGAAAAAAGAGCAGGACGGCGGCCGCGACGATGCCGGCCGCGAGGAGCGCCGTCAACCCGGTTTTGGCCCGAACCGGAGGCCCCGGCAGGTCCTTTTTCTTCGAGCTCTTTTTCATGTCAGCGGGAGTGATCGTGAAGCCCATCTGCATCCCGGCGGCAGGGATGATAAGTCGCGGCGTCGAGGGATGTCAAATCCGCCCTGGCTTGGGTTTTTTGCCGGCCCTTCATAGTGCGTCCAGGTGCCAAATCCGTGTTCGGCCTTGACACATTTGCCTGATAAGCCTATCATTTAACTCGACTTTGCGGAAGACTGAATCATAGGCGATGGAGTTTGCATGACTTTGCTGGCCGCCTTTGAAGCGAAATTAGCAGAGCTCAAGGATCACTGCGCGGCGAAATACCCGCTTCCCGCGCTCCGGATCGGCGACAAAACGGCCGGACTCCCGATCGTCCAGGGCGGGATGGGTGTCGGCATATCGCTTTCGAACCTCGCCGCCGCCGTCGCCCGAGAAGGCGGGATCGGCGTCATCGCCGCCAACGCCATCGGTATGCTCGAGGACGATTACTACGACGATCCCACGGCGGCGAACGTCCGGGCTCTGCGCCGCGAGGTCCGCGAGGCGCGCCGAAAATCAGAAGGCCTC
>JBGOYY010000020.1:0-47537 GCA_041479905.1 Candidatus Aminicenantia bacterium | reverse complement strand
GGGATGGGCACCCCCCAGCGGAAAGAGGTACGCGAGACGGAGAAGTCCTGGAGCCCCCCCTTGATGAACGACAGGACCTCATTTCGGCGGTGATCCGGCTGGACGGCCTGAGGGTGTGCCTCGTAGTGCTCCAGGATACGGTCCTGATAGGCCGATAGGCGGAAGAAGTAGGTCTCCTCGGAGACGACGGACGCCTTCTTGCCGCAGTCCGGACAAACCTTCGCGCCGTCCGCCTCGACCGGCACGTCGTCGGCCAGGAAATTCTCGTCAGAGACGCAATACCAGCCCTTGTATTCCCCCTTGTAGATGTCGCCCTTGTCGAGGAGCGCCTTGAAAAGCTTCTGGACCCCCTTCTCGTGGAAGTCCATGGTCGTCCGGATGAAGAAGTCGTGGGAGATGTTGAGGGCCTTCCACAGGTCCTGCGCCCGGCCGACGACCGAGTCGGCCAGCGCCTTGGGGGTCAGTCCCTTTTCGGCGGCCGCCTTCTCGATCTTCTGGCCGTGTTCGTCGGTCCCGGTCAGGAAGAAGACGTCCTTCCCGGCCAGTTTCTGGAACCGGGCCAGGGCGTCGGCGATGATCGTCGTGTAGGCGTGCCCGATGTGGGGCACGTCGTTGACGTAGTAGATCGGCGTCGTTATGTAAAACGTTTTTTTAGAATTCTTTTCCACTGATCAGTCCTCCTCTGATGAGCATCATGGCTTCGGCGCGCGTGGCCGGGTTCTTCCGGAACGAGCCGCGGACGGCCGAAGTCACGGTGATGGACTTGGGCTTTTTCGCCCCGCGCATGGACATGCACATGTGCTCGGCCTCGATGACGACCATGACGCCCAGGGGCCTGAGGTGCTCGTCGAGCAGGTCGGCGATCTGCTTCGTCAACCGCTCCTGGACCTGAAGCCGCCTGGACAGGGTCTCCACCACCCGGGCGATCTTGCTCAGACCGACGATCCGCCCGGATTTCGGTATATAGGCCACGTGGGCCACTCCCGCGAAGGGGAGAAGATGGTGCTCGCACATCGAGTAGAGGGGGATGTTCTTGATGAGGACCATTTCGTCGTGCTTTTCGTCCTCGATGACGCGGAGGTTGCGCGTCGCTTCGCGCTCCGTGCCGCCGAGGATGTCGGTGAGCATCCGGGCCACCCGGCGGGGCGTCGCCCGGATGCCCGGACGGCGGGGGTCTTCGCCCACGCCCTCGAGGACGAGCGTCACGCCCTTTTCGATCTTCTTGATGTCCATGATGGTTCCTCCGCCCTCGCGCCGTCCCGCCGCTAACGCTTCTTGGCGAACTCGCTGACGGCCAGGTGGGCGATCTCCTTGAGCGGCCGCTTCATTTTCCGGGCGGCCTTCAGAAGGTCCTCGTATTCCGGCTGGACGTTGACCGGCCGACCGCCGAGCGAGGCGACCTTGATGCCGACCTTCTCGCCGCCGACCCGGACGGTCCGGAATTCCCGCTCGAGGACGCGCCGCCCGACGGGGTAGTAGCGGACGCCGATCGACGTCGTTTCCCTGAAGATGGCCTCGATGAGAGCGTCCATTTTATCGACGTCTGCGAGCAGGGTCAGCTTCGTGCCCAGGCGATTTTTCTTCATGACCACGGGGGAGAGGGTGGCGTCCATGGCTCCCTCTTCGAAAGCCCTCTCCAGGAAGTGGGCCAGCAGTTGAGGCGAAGCGTCGTCCAGCGTCGCCTCGATGATATAGACGTGCCTGGCCTCGTCGAAACTCAGGGCTTCGCCGTAGAAAGCTCTCAGGACATTCGGGATCTCGGGGAATTCTTTCGTCCCCGCGCCACAGCCGATCCTCTCGTAGACGAGTTCGGGGAGCTTGGTGAACCGCCTGGTCAGGGTCGAAACGATGGCCGCTCCGGTCGGCGTGACGAGCTCCGACCCGACCCAGGCCGAGTAGACCGGCGCGTTTTTTAGGAGCTCGGCCACGGCCGGGGGGGGGACGGAAAGGACGCCGTGAGATGTTTTGACCCACCCGGAGCCGACGTTGAGGGGCGAACAATAAACGTCGCCGACGCCCAGTTCGTCGAGGAGGAACGCGGCCCCGACGACGTCGACGAGGGCGTCGTCGGCCCCGGCCTCGTGGAGATGGGCCTCCTTGAGCCTGCGGCCGTGGACCTTGGCCTCGGCCACGAAGAGCCGCTCGAAAATGGCCAGCGCCTTGTCTTTGACGGAAGGGGAGAATCGGGAGCGGCGGATGACGCGCTCGACGTCGGCGAGGGTCCGCTCGCTGTGCTCGTGCCCCTTGACGCGGACATCGACCTTGACCGCCCCGAAGCCGCCGCGGCGGACGCGCCGGACGGCGATCTCCACGGGCAGATGGAGCCCGGCCATCTTCTGCTTGAATAGGGCGGCGTCGACGCCCAGGTCGAGGAGGGCGCCGAGGATCATGTCGCCGCTCGCCCCCGAGGAGGCGTCGAAATACACGTACTTCATAGTTTCCCTAGGATATCGTTTTCCCCGGTAAAATGCAAAGGCGCGGGGAGTCTAGGGGTTGACTCGGACTCGCGGAAAAGGGTATATCAGATCGGGGAGAACTCATGGCCGGGAAGAAAACCACCGAGAAACCGCAGGCCTCGATCGGCATCTTGGGCGGGACGGGGCTCTACGAGATCGACGGTATCAAGAACACGCGTGAGGTCCGCCTTCGGACCCCGTTCGGCGAGCCCTCCGACCCGTACGTCATCGGGACGCTCGAAGGCTGTCGGGTGGCCTTTCTGGCCAGGCACGGCAAGGGGCACCGGCTCCTCCCCGCCGAGGTCAACTACCGGGCCAACATCTTTGGTTTCAAGAAGTTAGGCGTCGAACGGATCATCTCGGTCAACTCCGTCGGCTCTCTCCGTGAAGAGATCCGGCCCCGCGACATCGTCCTCGCCGACCAGTTTTTCGACCGGACCCGCCGGCCCAACACATTCTTCGGCCAGGGGATCGTCGCCCACGTCAGCTTCGGCCAGCCCGTCTGCCCGGAACTCGTCAAGGTCCTTTATGAAACTGCGGTGGGGCAGGGGATGAGGGCGCACCGCGGCGGCACCTACATCTCGATCGACGGCCCGGCGTTCTCCAGCAAGGCCGAGTCGCTCGCCTACCGGTCGTGGGGAGCGGATGTCATCGGCATGACCAGCGCCACGGAGGCCCGGCTCTGCCGCGAAGCGGAAATCTGCTACGCCACGCTGAGCCTGGCTACGGACTACGACGTCTGGCACGAAACCGAGGAGCCGGTCACCGTCGAGCTCATCCTCCAGAACCTGTCGCACAACATCGGCAACGCTAAAACCGTGATCAAGAAAGCGCTGGCGGCGCTCGGCGGCGAAGGCGTCCGCGCCTGCGACTGCGGTTCGTCCCTGCGGAACACCATCGTGACCGACCCGTCCCGCATCCCGGCCGCGACGCGGCGGAAGCTGGGCATCCTCGTCGATAAATACCTGCGTTAGGTCTGGGGAATACCATGAGTCTCGTCATCGTCGGTTCGGTCGCCTTTGATACCATCCGGACGCCGTGGGGTGAACGCGAGAGGATCGTCGGCGGGTCGGGAACCTACTGCTCGCTCGCGGCGAGCTATTTCACCCGGCCCCGCATCGTCGGCGTCGTCGGCCGGGACTTCCCGCGAAAAACCCTGGCTCTCCTCAAGTCGCGCGGCGTCGACCTCGAGGGCCTCAAAGTCAAAGCCGGGAAAACCTTCCACTGGGAAGGGAAGTACGAAGAGGACCCCAACCGTCGAACGACCCTCCGGACGGAGCTCAACGTCTTCGCCGACTTCCGGCCGCAGATCCCCGCGCGCTACAAGGGCTCACGCATCGTCTACCTGGCCAACCTCAACCCGGAGCACCACGACTTTGTCCTGGGCCAATTCCGCAAGCCTGCTCTGGTCGCCATGGACACCATCCGTCTCTGGATCGACACCAAGAGGGAGGTCCTCCTCAAGGAGCTCGGCCGGGTCGATATCTTCTTCGCCAACGACGAGGAGGCCCGGCTCATCACCGGGGAGATGAACCTCATCAGCGCCGGCAAGGCCCTCGTCGGGCTCGGCCCGTCCCTCGTTCTCCTCAAGAAGGGGGAACACGGCGCCCTCGTCTTCGGCCGGGACTTCGTCTTCGGCGTCCTGGCCCACCCGTGCGAACACGTCATCGACCCGACCGGCGCCGGCGACAGCTTCGCCGGAGGATTCCTGGGCTACCTCGACAAGACGCCCGGGCTGGCCGGAAGGGACGTCCGCCGGGCGGCAGTCTACGGCAGCGTCATGGCCTCCTTCGCCATAGAGGATTTCGGGATCGGGCGGTTTCTGACCCTCGACCAAGGCCAGATCGAGGGGCGATTCAGGCAATTCCGCAAGCTGTCGACATTCTAAAATGCGTCAGGCCCCCGGGATCGCCGGGGGCGGCTAGGGAGGAAAGAAATGGCTGACATCAAGGCCCCCATGGAGCCTTTCCGCATCAAGGTCGTGGAGCCCATCCGCCCGGCAGCGCGCCGGGAGCGCGAGGCCCTGCTCAGCCAATCCGGGTTCAACATCTTCGGCATCCCGGCCGAGAAGGTCACCATCGACCTTCTGACGGATTCCGGGACCGGGGCCATGAGCGACGACCAGTGGGCCGGCATCATGTCCGGGGACGAGTCCTACGCCGGAGCGCGAAATTTCTTCCATCTCGAAGATTCGGTCCGCTCGATCTTCGGCTTCCGCCACGTCATCCCCACTCACCAGGGGAGGGCGGCGGAAAGGATCCTCTTCGGTTCTGCCGTCAAGAAGGGGGACAGCGTACCCAACAACATCCATTTCGATACGACCCGGGCCAACGTCGAGATCCTCGGGGCGAGGGCCGAGAACCTGGTTGTCGCCGAGGCCTATGATCCCGATTCAAGCCACCCGTTCAAGGGCGACATGGACGTCGAAAAGCTAAAAAAATTCATCGACAAGCGCGGCGTCGAAAGGATCCCGCTGGTCATGATGACGGTCACCAACAACAGCGGCGGCGGACAGCCCGTCTCCCTGAAGAATATCAAGCAGGTGAGCGAGGTCTGCGCCCACCACGGCATCCCCTTCTTCTTCGACGCCTGCCGGTTCGCCGAGAACGCCTTCTTCATCAAGAAGCGCGAGAAAGCCTACGCCAAGAAGAGCGTCCTCGAGATCGCCCAGGAGATGTTCTCCTACGCCGACGGGGCGACGATGAGCGGCAAGAAAGACGCCCTGGTCAACATCGGCGGGTTCGTCACCCTCGACGACGACGCCTTGGCAGAAAAGATCAAGAACCTCCTCATCATCAGCGAAGGGTTCCCGACCTACGGCGGCCTGGCCGGTCGCGACCTGGAGGCCATGGCCCGGGGCCTCAAGGAAGGTCTCGACGAGGACTACCTGGAGCACCGAACCGCCCAGGTCGCCTACCTCGGGGGCCTGCTCGACCAGGCCGGCGTGCCGGTGTTCAAGCCATTCGGGGGACACGCCGTCTATGTCCTGGCCGACCGTTTCCTGCCCCATATCCCGCGCGCCCAATACCCGGGCTGGGCCTTGACGGTCGCCCTCTACAGGGAGTTCGGCATCCGGGCCGTCGAGATCGGCGGGGTGATGTTCGGGCAGAAGACGGGCAAGGGAAAAGCGGAGGTCTATCCGGAACTGGAGATGGTCCGGCTGGCCATCCCGCGCCGGGTCTACACGGCCTCACACCTGAGGTTTGTCGCCGAGGCCTTGATCGAGCTCCACAAGAACCGGGACAAAGTCAGGGGCCTGCGCATCGTCCGCGAGTCGCCCTTCCTCCGGCACTTCACGGCCCAGCTCGAAGAAATCTAGGTTCTAATTCGGGCGGGGGACTCGACGCTCAGGTCGAGACTGCCGATCCCGACGCTGATATCTACGTCGATGACGACGGCGCTCTTGCCATAAGCGTCGTTGACGTAGAAGCCGCCTTGCTTGGTCAGGCCGTGGGCATTGACCGAGCCGATGCCGCCGTCCACCTTGACCCGCACGCCGGCTTCTGAGGGCAGGGTGATCTTGCCGCTGCCGACGCCGCCGTCGATCTTAACGTTGAAACTCTCTTGGTGCGGGCCCCGGAGGTCGAGGGTCATCTCGCCGACACCCATGTCGATCTCGACCCGCCGGAGCTTGAGGCCCCTGAGGTCGAGGTCGCTCTGCCCGGCGCCGAGGTCGATGGCGAGCTCGAGGGGAACGGCCTTGCTCAACTTGAGGTCCCAGCGGTTACGGACCCGGCCGAAAGGGATGCTGTTACGGCGGGAGCGCCGGACCTGGAGGGTGCCCTTGTCGCCGAAGCGGCGATAGTCGACGACCGGACGGTCCCTGTCCCGGTTATATTCGAACGAAGCTTCGAGGAGGGCCTCCTGGTCGGCGCCGTGGACTCGGAGCTCGCCGGCATTCATGTGCAGGCCGACTTCAGCACGGGTCGCGCCTTCGAGCGCGACCGTCTGCGTTTCCGTCCTGACGTCCCTCGGCTCGTCACACGCGGCGACGAGGGCCGTAAGGGCGAGGATGATCAAAACTATTCTCATGCGGGAAGAGCTCATCGATAGGCCTCCTGTCATTCTTTTTCGACCTATCCGTATATACGAAAAAGCCAAGCCCGGAGTTCCCCGGCTCAAAACGAGCCGGGCTTGTGTCCGTTGTAGGCGCTGATGTCCAGGAACCCGTGCCCGCTCAGGTTGAACAGTATCACGCGCTCTTTTCCCTCGGCCTTTGCCTTCATTGCCTCTTCGATGGCCACAGCGATGGCGTGAGAGGATTCGGGGGCCGGGAGAATCCCTTCTGTTTTCATGAAGAGAACCGCCGCCTCGAAGACCGTCTTCTGGTCGATAGCCCGGGGTTCGACGATGCCCATCGCCGTGAGATGGCTGACGAGAGGGGCCATGCCATGGTAGCGCAGTCCGCCGGCGTGGAGGGGGGGAGGCACGAACTCCATCCCCAGCGTGTACATGTAGAGGAGGGGCGTCATGCCGACGCTGTCCCCGAAGTCGTAGCGCAGCTCGCCCTGCGTCAGGGACGGGCAGGCGTCCGGCTCGACGGCGATGAAGCGCGTTCGACGGGAGCCGCCGAGGTTGTGCCGGACGAAGGGGAAGGCCAGGCCGGCGAAGTTCGAGCCGCCGCCGACACAGCCGATGACCGTATCCGGGACAGCGCCCATCTCCTCCATCTGCTTTTCGGCCTCGAGCCCGATGACCGTCTGATGCATGAGGACGCTGTCGAGGACCGAGCCCAGGGCGTACTTGATGCCGGGGTTCTTGACGGCGATCTCCACGGCCTCCGAGATGGCGATGCCGAGACTGCCCGGGTGTTCGGGGTCCTTATCGAAAAATTTCCGGCCGGCATCGGTCGTCGGGCTGGGACTCTCGAGGACGGAACCGCCGAACATCTCCATGAGCACCCGCCGGCCGGGCTTGTGGCGATAGCTCGACCGGACCATGAAGACTTTGGTTTCGATGCCGAATCGGGACCCGGCGTAGGCGAGGGCGGAGCCCCATTGGCCGGCGCCGGTTTCGGTGGCCAGGGTGGAAACCCCCTCCTCGGCGGCTAGGTAGGCCTGCATGATGGCCGTGTTCGTCTTGTGACTGCCGACGGGCCCGACGCCCTCATACTTATAGAAAATGCGGGCCGGCGTGTCGAGGTGTTTCCTGAGGGCCGTCGCCTCGACGAGCGGCGTCGGCCTGAAGACCGAATAGGCCTCGAGCACGGGCTCGGGAATGGGGACCTCGCGTGCGGTCACTCCCTCCTGGCGGATAAAGCCTTTCGGGAAAATGACTTCGAGGTCTTCCGGCTTGATGGGTTCCTTCGTCCCCGGGTGAAGGGGCGGCTTGGGAGGGGACGGCAGGTCCGCCTTGATATTGTAAAAGGCCTTCGGTAGATAATCCGTATTCCGCGAAGCGTAGCGCATGATGGTCAATGTCCTTTCACGACGTCTTTCCCGTCGGGTCCGATGATTTCCTGGCTTAAGGGACACGGGCGAAAACCGCTTGGTGCGCACAGGTGTCCCCGGGAAGGGGAATGGACGGGGGGAACGGACTTATCGGGCGGGGGAGGCCGCCCACCAGTTCCAGGAAAGAAGGGAGGACAGCACTTCGGTCGGGATCCGGAGAACGTTCAGGCTGTCCATGATTCGCGGATTATAGGGAACCGCAGGCGCCCTGTCAACAAGAAATAACGTCCCTATCCAAATTCTATAAGAATAATGATAACATCGGGACAGTCGGATGAAAAAAACCTTACCTTTCATCATCTTCCTGATGGGACTGGCCGTCCTTGGTACTTTCGGCCGGGCAGAGGTCATCCTTGACCATAAGCTCCCCGCCGGCTGGAAATACAAGAGTTGGGCGATGTCCCGTTCCGGCTTCAAGGCCATCTTTCTTCTCCCGGACCTTCCGGATATGATGCTCTTAACCAGGGATTTTCCGAAAAGATTACAGGTCTTTGACAAAGTCGGCAACTTGGTCAACGACATGATCCTCGAAGAGAATTATAGGCTGAGCGGTTTCACCAGGGACAACAAGATCATCCTTACCCGCGGGGATGAGAATGGTTGCTATCGGATCAAGGTCGTGGAGACCGATGGGAGAGTGTGTTTTATCGCAGACGCTGGAGGAAGGTGGCCGTCGACGGCGCTGTTCGGCCGCGAGATCGCCCTTGTTCCGGGAGTCTCAAGTGATTTCGCCCCTTGTTCGATCATCGATGCGGAGACCGGGAAGGAGAAGTTCAGGATTGGCCCGCTTTCAATGAAAAGGCCCGACGCCTGCTTTTTGCCGGTCGGGGAGGACGGCCTGTACATCGTGGGCATCGATGAGGCGCTCTTTCTTAGGAGCTACCTGCACAAGGGGATGGACTTCTGGAAGATCGAGAACATCGGGGGGTCCATTGAACATTACGGTTTCCTTGATGAAAAATACTTAGCCATTCAGTACCGTATCGATGATTTCGACGCAGACAGGTTTATGGTCGGGAGCGCCGTGATCGAGTGGAGGTCCGGAAAGGTCGTGTTCGACAAGCGGGGTTTCCAGGTCGATCAAAAACAGGACGATTGGCATCGGAGGCTTGACGCTTTCAGTCTTTACCTCGACCGCGGCGACCTCGTTTTCCTAATTGGCGACGGCCTGGGAATCCGCATCCCTAGGAAGTTTCCGCCCGGAGAGGGATGGGATGAACGTCGGCTCAGTAAGCTCAAATGGCCGCCGGACCGGATCTGGCGGCGATCTCCGAACGGGAAGTCGGTCCGCGCCGATGAGAGAGGCCGGTACCTCATCTGGGACTTTGGGGATGCCGTCCGGATCGAAAAAGCGGAGTTCATGGAAGATAGCGATTAAGAACGTTTCACACGGCCGACAGGCCAGGTGAGGAAGGGAGAAATCCGATGATCCAATACTGCCTAAAAAGATCAATGGTGATCGTTGTTGCCATGCTTTTATTCGGGGCATCCAGTTTGGTTTCGGCCCAGGACCTCGACGGGCTGATGAAGCTCAAGCCCGGACGGTCGAGGGCCGTGACCTCGACCGATCCGAGCTTTACCGGGAATGCCGACCGGATCAAGTACATCGCGCCGGGCGAGACCCGGGTCCTGGCCGACATCAAGGGGCCGGCCGTCATCCGCCACATCTGGCTGACCTTCAACGACGCCCGGCCGAACTGGCTCGAGACCGGCGGCTCGGCCGCGCCCGACGAGATCGTCCTCCGCATGTACTGGGACGGGGCGAAAGAGCCGGCCGTCGAAGCTCCCCTCGGCGACTTTTTCGGGGCGGGTTTCGGCAAGAGGCTGGAACTCATATCGGTCCCCGTCCAGGTCGAAGCGGGCGGCGACGGCTACAACTGCTTCTGGCCCATGCCGTTCTTCAAGCGCGGCCTCATCACCGTGACCAACGAGAGCGCGAAAAACGTGCGTTCGTTCTACTTCCACATCGACTATACCGAAGACCCCGGGCTGCCGCGGGATACGGCCTACTTCTGCGCCCAGTACAACCAGGCCTTCCCGGAGAAACTCGGCCGCGATTACCTCATCGCCGACCTCGCGGGGAAGGGCCAGTACGTCGGGACGGTGATGTCCGCCCGCTCGCGCAGTCCCCAATGGTTCGGCGAGGGGGACGCCCGCTTCTATATCGACGGCGAGACGAAGCCCTCCATCCAGGGCACGGGCACCGAGGACTACTTCCTCATGGCCTGGGGCATGACCGTTGGCCTCTATCCCTACTTCGGCTGCACCTACATCAGCCCCGATATCGAGGCCGTGGGCACCGAATATTGCATGTACCGCTGGCACATCGCCGACCCGGTCCGTTTCTCGAAGTCCCTCCGCTTCGAGATCGAACACACCGGCTGGATGTCGGCCGACGAGACCGAGAGCGGCAAAGTCGAGGGCCACGTCGAAAGGGAAGACGATATCGCCACCGTCGGCTTCTGGTACCAGGCCGGCGCGCCCAAGCGGTTCACCTCGCTCCCGCCCCTCGCCGAGCGCCGCTTCCCGAACCTGGACATCATCGTCGAGGGCAAAACACTTGCCGCGGCCTCCAGAAAATTCCGGGGGACGGCGGAGCTCCAGAAAGGCTATGACTGGACGGGAGAAGGGCAGGTCTTTTTCCGGCCCACCGGAGACCGGCCCGGCCTCGAGGTCACATTCGATGTCGCCAAAGAGGAATACCGGGCCCTCGTCCTGCGGATGACCTATGCCGCGGACTACGGCGCCTATAAGATCTTTCTCGACGGCAAGAAGGTCCCGCTCGTCGAGGGCGATTCGGCCGCGGCCGAAAGCGCAGCCTTCGATTTCTATTCCCGGGACCTCGAGGTCAAGGACGTCGACCTGGGCAGCTTCAAGCTTGCGCCCGGAAAGCACACGCTCCGCTTCGACGGCGCCGGTCGGAACGCTCTGTCCAAAGGGAATTATCTCGGCCTGGACTCGGTCCGGCTGCGCCAGCGCTGGGACCGCAAAAGAAAGCTCTTGATCTAATTGACCGCCGGGTTCGAAATCTGATTAAATAAACTAGCCATGAAGAACGCCAAGATCATGTTCTCGGTTCTGCTGATGTGCGGTCTCCTCTTCCTGTCCTCCTTCTCGGCGAGCCGGGGGCCGCTCAGCCTGATCAGGATCCCCAAGGGCCCCGATTTTCCCGTCCGTATCTTCTCCCGTCTCCAGGTCGACGTCCGGCAGGAGCTCGGGAGCTGTCTGCTGGCCCTGGCCGACCGCGAGGATATCGCTCTCCTGCGCCGGAACGGTGTCCGCTTCTCGATCCTGGCCCGCAACGCGGCGGAGCACGATATGCTCGTCGTTCGGACCGATTCTCCGGACGCCCTAGCCGCCCTCCGTTCGGCGGGAATGGCCATCGCAGTGGAGCCGGGAACCGCGGTTTTCTGGACGGAGACGGGCAGTCCCTCCGAGGCCGTCCCGGCCGGCCTGCCGCGAAAAGTCCTCTCATCGAGGACCGTCCGGATGGACCTCCGGCCGGCCGCGAGGGCCGGACGGCCCGTGCCCCAGGCCGTCGCCCAGGACCCGCTCGTCGAGACGATCGTTTCGCTCGTGTCGAGCTCCGATCTGAGCTCGGATGTCCAGTCCCTCCAGGACTTCCAGACGCGCTACGCCTCGACCTCGAACTGCGAGGCCTCCGGCCAATACATCTACAACATCTTTTCGGGTCTCGGCTTCGACGACGTTCGTTTCGCGCCGTTCACTTTCTCCGGATCCTATAGCTCGCGAAACGTCGTCGCCGAGAAAACGGGCGAAACCTACCCGGACGACATCGTCATCATTTGTGCCCATTACGATTCGACTTCTCCCTCCGCTTCGCGTCAAACCCTTGCCCCGGGCGCCGACGACAACGCCAGCGGAACCGCGGCCGTCCTCGAGGCGGCCAGGATCCTCGCTTCATATCCTCTCGACTTCACCGTCCGCTTCATCGCCTTTTCGGCGGAAGAATGGGGCCTCTACGGCAGCCGGGCTTACGCCACAGCCGCGGGCCTGGCGGGGGAGCGCATCGTCGGCGTCATCAACCTGGACATGATCGCCTATGCCGATGTGATGCCCGAGGACTTGCAAGTGATCGTCAATTCGGCTTCGGGATGGTTGGCCGACCGCTTCCTCGACGCCGCCGCGAATTACGGGGTGCTGGGCGCCACGAAGACGGTCGACGCCTCTTTCGTCTACTCCGACCATGCCCCATTCTGGGATAGTGGCTACCCCGCCATGCTGGCCATCGAGGACGATCCCCTGCAGAATCCGTATTACCACAAAACCACGGACACCCTCGACAAGATCAACCTCGATTTCTTCACGAGCGCCACCCGGGCCTCCCTGGGCCTTCTGGCCGAGCTGGCCCAACCCATCAAGGAAGGGCACCCCGAGACTCCCGTCGGATTGAGCGCGACTTTGGTCGTCTACAGCTCGCTCTTCAGAGCCTTGAAGGCGGTCCGCCTGACCTGGAGCGCCCGGACCGACGCGGCCGGATACAATGTCTACCGGACGAACTCCTCCCATATTGACTACGTCAAGGTCAACGATTCGCCCGTCGTCGGGACGACGTACTCGGACGACGATGTGCGCGCGGACCTGCCGTATTATTATGTCGTCACGGCCGTCGGCGGAACGGGCCTCGAGAGCAACCGCTCGAGGGAAGCCGGGGTGGCTCCCGATCTCTCTCAGGCGACGGCGGCCCTCCGGATCTTGATCTCCCTGCTGTTCGGAGGCGGACGATGAATGCCGGCCGCCGGATCGCTGCGTTCTTCGTCTTTCTCGGCTTTGCCGCGGCCGTCCGGGCCCAGGAGCTCTCGCTCTCGCTCGCGGTCGGAAGCTTCTCCCCCTCGGAGAAAGCCTACCGGGAGATCTATGGCTCCGGCGTGCCCTTTTCCGTAGATGCCTGGCTGAAGTTCAAAGGTCCTTTTGGACTCGCCGCCGGGTATGGATGGGTCGGCGATACGGGGCTGGCCGTCCCCATGGACGGAGGCGACGCCGAATACTCGGTCAAGTTTCGCCGGAGCTCGATCCCCGTCGTCGTTTTTTACCAGCTCGATTTCAAAGCCGTCGATATCCGCCTCGGGGCCGGGCTGTGCGCCCATCGCTACGAGGAGACCTGGGAGACTGTCGACCTCGGGTTCAAGGGGAACAAGGTCTCCCCCCGGTTCGTCGTGGCGGCCTCGGTCGCCCTGCTCGGCCGACTCTCGCTCTTCGGTTCCGCAACCTATGACACCATTCCCACGGGAGCGGGTTCGCCCCTTGTCAACGAAGTCAATTTGGGCGGGCTCCAGCTATTGGGGGGCGTGGCTTTCAAGATTTTTTGACGTCGATCGAGAATTTTCGTCCAGGAGGGTCCATGAACGACGACAGAAGTCAAAGCCGAAGGGATTTTCTCAAGATCGGGACTGCCGCAGGTTTGGGTGCGGCTGTGGCCGGGCTCGGGCTCGAAGCCAAGGGCACGGCCGCGCTCTCGGGCGAGGCCCGGTCCCAATTCAAGACGACCCCCATTCCGACCGTCCGGGTGGGTTTCGTCGGGGTCGGCGGCATGGGCTCCGCCCACGTCCAGAATTACCTGAATATCGAAGGCATCGAGGTCAAGGCCATCTGCGACGTCATCCCGGCCAAGGTCGAACGGGCCCAGAAATGGGTCGTCGAGGCCGGCCAGCCCATACCGACGGGCTACTCCAGGGGGCCGGAGGATTTCCGGCGGATGTGCGAGACCGAGGAGCTCGACCTGGTGATGACCGCGACGCCGTGGGAATGGCACGTCCCGGTCTGTCTGGCGGCCATGAAGAACGGCAAGCATGCCGCGACCGAAGTCCCCGCGGCCATGTCCCTCGAGGACTGTTGGAAGCTCGTCGAGTCGGCCGAAAATTTTAAGAGGCACTGCCAGATGATGGAGAACTGCTGCTACGACCGGATCGAGCTGATGACTCTGAACCTCGTCCGCAAGGGGATCCTGGGCGAAGTTCTTCACGCCGAGGCCGGCTATCTCCACGACCTGCGCGGCGTCAAGTTCTCCAAGGAGGGCGAGGGACTCTGGCGGCGGGCCTGGGCCCAGAAGCTCAACGGCAACCTCTACCCGACCCACGGTTTGGGGCCCGTAGCCCAATGCATGAACGTCAACCGCGGCGACGCTTTCGATTACCTCGTCTCGCTGAGCAGTCCGGTCCGGGGCCTCCACGAGTACGCCGTCGAGACTTTCGGCGCCGCGAGCCCGCAAGCGAAGGAACGTTACGTCCTCGGCGACGTCAACACGAGCCTGATCAAGACGAAGCTCGGCAAGACGATCATCCTCATCCACGACACGAACCTGCCCCGGCCCTACACGCGCATCAACCTCGTCCAGGGGACCAAGGGCCTGGCCCACAAGTGGCCCGACCGGATCTACGTCGAGGGCCAGGCGGCCAAGCCCCACGAGTGGGACGACTTCGAGAAGTTCGCCGCCGAGTTCGAGCACCCGCTCTGGAAGGCCATCGCTTCGAAGGGGGAGGGGAGGGGTCACGGCGGCATGGATTACATCGAGGACTACCGGCTTATCCAGTCGCTCCGGCGGGGCGAGCCGCTCGACCAGGACGTCTACGACGCGGCCGCCTGGAGCGCCGTCGTCGGCGCCAGCGTGCAAAGCGTCGCCGGGAAGGGCAAGACCGTGGCCATCCCCGACTTCACCCGGGGCAAGTGGAAGACGAACCCGCCGCTCGGGATCATCGAGGCCTAGCCCGTTCGTCTTTTCTTGATCTGGTCGAGGAGCTCCCTGACGCGGTCCTGATGGGGATCAATTGCCAGGGATTTTTCCCAGGCAATTCTGGCGTTTTCGTGGTCTCCCAGATCGTAGTAACACTGGCCGATGGAGTTCAAGACGTTCAGGTTCGTCCCAACGCGGCTGAGATACTCCCTGTAAAAGGCAACGGCCTCCCGGTATTGGCCCAGGGACTGGCAACACGCACCGAGCAGGGTCAGCGCCTCGGGTCTCTTATCGGAGGCCCCAGAAAAGGGGCTCAGGATATCCTTGGCTCTTGCGTATTCTTTCTTCTGAACCAGCTGCTCCGCGTAGGCCACGGCGTAGTCCAGCATATGGGGATTCGCCTGGAAAGCCCTGGCCAGGAGCTTTCCTCCGCCATCCAGGTCTCCCGCCTTCACTAGCTGGCCGCCTACGAGATAGGCATACATGGCGTTGTCGGCCGGCGGCATGACCTTGGCTACGGTCCAGGGTCTGGGGATCTCGGCGAGAGGCGACACCTCGAAGTCCGCATAGGTGGATACCGTTGCACGGTTCTGTGCGTCGCGGAGAGTCACCCGGAGCCTATAGTAATCGGGGGGGAATGTCTGCAGGGAGAATTCCCGGACGACATCCATGACCTGAAGGTCTGTGAGCGGTACGTCGTTCCGCAGGAACTCCCGGCCTTGCCGCTCGAAAATGAACTCCGCGCGTCCCGTCCGCCGCAGCTCTTCGGGAAGCCCGAAGACCTGGAAGAAAACAGCCAGGGTATCTCGTGATGCGAAGGTCCAGCCCGGCTGGCAGGAGATCTGGACGTCGCCGGCCCGGAAGGGCTTGACTTGACGAGGTGCGGCGGGCATCTGCTTCGCCCGATAACCTAACAGAAGGGGGCTCACCCCAAACTCGGCGGAACGGGCGCCGGGAACAGTGATCTGTTTTTCGAAGGACATAAATTCCTTGGAGACGGTGTTCTTCAGAAGGAGACTGAAGTTGTACTGCCCCGAGGTCAGGGGGACGGCATCCTCGATGAGGATGCCCGTCTTCCGGACATCCTCGATCTGAGCTTGGTCGAAATCCAGGAGGAAGGTTTTGTCGTACTGGAAGATGACCCGGCCTTCCCCGTCAGAAAGGATCCCGTTGAGCGCAAAGTTGACGCTGGCCTTCCCGTCATGGGTCAGGACGGACAGTTTCGCCGGCTGGACCGCATAGTGGACGAAGAAGAGGCCGGAGTCGTCCCGGATGACAAAGACCAGGCTGTTGCTATCGATGTAGTTGGCCGTATAATCAACCTCGATGACATCTTTGAATTTGAGCATGGCCGTGGCGTACTTGGTGTCCACGCCCTTTTCCGGAATGCCGTAGACGCGGCCGATCAGCATCTCAGAGGCCAGGGACGGCTGGCCGGGGGTGCCGCCCTCCTCCGGTATCAGAGAAAGCGAGACCTCGGCCAGACGGGCGTTGAACTTCCGGAGCTGGGCGTAGGCCTCAGATCGGTTCGTGGGGTCGCCGCGGAAGTTGACGAGGAGGCTCGCGGGGCCGTCCTGGGCCGGGCTGTAAAGGACATATTCCCCTATACCATTCCGCCGGAAGAAGACGAGGTCGAAATAGGAAGGCAGGCCGTATTCTGGACGGCCGGCATAGGACCAGATCAAGGTTGGGTTGACATAGGATTCCCCTTCGAACCGGCTGGTATCCAGGGGAGGTCCGAGGATAATGTAGATCTTCCCGCGGTCGGTCATCCAGCCGGGCCGGGACGTATCGCGCGAGAAGTACTCGTCGGCGTAGGCGATCCTCTTGTAATGCTCTTCTTTGGTCTCGTTGACCGGCGTCCCCGGTGTCGGATCCCTTTGTTTCCAGAAGGCGTCGATGAAAATGTCCTTCTCCCGGTCGTTCTTCAGTTGGAGGAAGACGTCGCGCTCCTTGGCGCTGATGATGTAGACGACGTCCTTGTCCAACCAGTCCCGAAACCGCTGAGGAAGGTCTTTCAGGGCCGCCCGGGTCTGCCCCGGCGTCCGGACCGGAACCGCGAGCCACAAGGCGATGAAGACGAGGAAGGAAATGGTACCGGCTGTTGCCTTGGATCTAGGACTCATGCCTCTCCTTCTTCAACCTTTCGATGACGCCCTTGACTTCCTCGAGATCCTTGGCATCCTGTTGGGGCGACGCATGGCGGACGAAGAGCTCGAAGAGCCGGAGGGCGTCTTCTTTTCGCCCCATCCTGAGATAGACCCGCCCCAGGTTGTAGAGAGCCTCGGTCTGCCGGGGCTCAATTTCCAGGGATTTTTCCCAGAGCTTCACGGCCTCCGCGACCCGGCCTTGACGGTAATCGACGGCGGCCAAGCCGTTATGGGCGGAAGCCAGGCGGTTGTCCATGGCGATGGCCGATTGATACTGCACCGCCGCCTCTGGGTAGCTTTTTAGGGCCAGGAAACAGTTGCCCAGGTTGTTCATGGCCATGGCGTAGTGCGGGTCGAGAGTCAGGGATTTCCTGAACGCGGCGATCGCCTCTTCGACCCGGCCGCTCTTGAAAAGGCTGACGCCGAGGTCGTTGTGGGCCTCTCCGACGTCAGGATTAAGAGCCAAGGCCTTTCCCAGGGTGCGGATGGACTCGTCAAGCCGGCCGGCCTCCTGGTAGTAGAGGCCGAGGTGGGCCAGGATTTGGTCGGTGGCCAGGCCGCGGCCGACGACCTTTTCCAGCAGAAGGATAGCTTCGCCGCCGCGTCCCATCTTGGTGAGGTTATAGGCCGCGTAATCATAGCCGATGATGTAATCCGGCTGACGGCGGAGGATGTCCTTGTACATCGCGTCCGCTTCCTCGAGCCGGCCGGTCTCCGAGGCGTTGACGGCGTCGCTCAACAGGTTATCCAGCCCGATCATCGTCTTGGGGTCCGGCCGCGGCATCGTAGCCGGGGCGACGCCGTTGCTGAGATATCCGAGGGACTGGAGCTTTTGTCTCGCCTCGAGGTCGACGGCCGGGCCCGGCGCGGTGTCGGGAGGCAGCGCGGCCTGCCGCTTGATCACGGCCTGCATCTCCCCGCGGAGCCGACGGACGACCTCCGGGCGGCTGTCGTGGATGTTGACGCTTTCGCCGGGATCGGCCTTGAGGTCGTAGAGTTCGGCGGTCGGGGCGTCGATGTACTTCCATTCGGACGTACGGACACCCCGGAGCGGGGCCCAGTTGCGGCCCAGCAGCGGGGCCATGGACTCGATGTAGAGGGCCCGCTCGGAGCCCTCGCGGCCGGCTCCCGGACGCGTCATCATCGGGGCCAGAGACCGGCCCGGTAAATCTTTTTGTGGCGGCCATCCCATGAGGTCCAGAACGGTCGGGAGGACGTCCGTAAGGCCGGCCTGGGCATCGACGATGCGGCCCCGCGCCAGGGGCCCGGGTCCGGCGATAATCAGGGGAACGTGGAGGGTCGGGTCATAGATGAAGATGCCGTGGGTCTTCTCCTCGTGGGCGCCCAGCCCCTCGCCGTGATCGGACGTCAGGACGACCATGGTGTCATCGGCGCAACCGGAATCCCTCAGGACGGCCAAGAGTTTCCCTAAGCACTCATCGGCGTAGGCGATCTCCCCGTCGTACTCCCGGCCGGCGAATTCCCTGTCGAAGGGAGGAGGCGGATCGTAAGGGGCATGGGGATCGAAATAGTGGACCCAAACGAAGAAAGGCTCCCGGCTGTGGGCCCGGATCCATTCCTCGGCCTTCCTGTTCACCTCTGCGGCTCGCCGTTCGACGAAAGCCATGTCTTGGACCCTGTTCCGGCTGCCATAAAGGTCGTCGTAGGTCTCGAAGCCCCTGTCCAGGCCGAACCGCGAATCCAGAGGGAAGGCCCCAACGATCGCGGCCGTGGAATACCCCTGCCCGCGGGCGATCTCGGCCAGAGTCACGGGCGTCGACCGAAGGCGCTCGCCGTTGTCGCGGACACCGTGAGTGAGGGGCAGGAAACCCGTGAACAGGGAGCAGTGGGAGGGGAGGGTGAGCGGGACGTGACTGAAAGCCTGGGAAAAGAGGACCCCCCGCCGGGCCAATTCGTCCATGGACGGCGTCCGGGCCCCCTTGTACCCGTAGGCCCCGACCCGGTCGGCGCGCAGGGTGTCGATGGTGACGACGAGAAGGTTGCTTTTCCCCGGAGCCGCGCTGGCCGGGCGGGCGATAACGGCCAGGATCCCGCCGACGATGAGACGGGTCAAAATCCGAGCCCGGATCGAAGGGAAGGCGCGGTGATCGGTCGGTCCTGTTCTCATGGATGGGGTTCCTGGCTGTATCGGCCCTATCAGCTTGTTAGGCAAACCTGAGCCCAGAATAGCATAGAAGAGAGAAAAGGGGAACTCTCGTGAGTTCCCCTTTGAACAGACGATAAAGTGTGGTTAGCCCGGGCCTAGAACTTCCACTTCAAACCGAGCCTGAGGATGCGTGGGGCGAGGACCGTGTAGATCTGATGGTATCCGCTCCACGATTCGTTGTCCCAATCCAGGGTCGTATAGGCGTTGAAAGTGTTGAAGACATCGGCCATGATCTCGAATGTGCCGATCGTCTTGAAGCGGAAGACCTTGCTTAGCCTCACGTCGAAGATGGTCATGCTGGGAAGGCGGTTCGTCCCGTACTTCTCGAACTCGACGTTGATGGCGTCCTGGTTCACGTCCGAGTAGTAGTAGTACCTTTGGGCCGGCAGGCCGGCGCGGTAATTGAAGAACCCTCCCAACGTGAATCCGTAGGGCAGCTCGTAGCTCCCGACGAGCTTGACGATCCATGGCGCGTCGTTCCACTGGACGACGTCGTCGTTGAAGACACGGTTGTTGGGGTCGTTGACGGCCGTGATCGGGAGCTTGGTGTTGGTGCGGCCGTAGGTCACGGACGCCTGGCCAAGCCACTTGTGGGAGAATTTCTTGCGGAGGACGAGCTCCACGCCATGGTAGGAGTCCTTGTAGCCTTCCCGCGTCGTGATGAAATAATCGATCAGCCCGACCTTGTCTAATGCCAGGTCGTAGACAGTGACGCTCCCGCCGTCGTCCGGCGTGCCGTATTCGCCGTCCGGGCCGGGGTCCTGGACCTCGACGGGCGTGTAATCCGCGACCGGGTCGATGGCCCGGTTGTACTCGTAGAAGAGGCGCTTGCTCTCGCGGTACATGAAGTTCAGGCTGAGGCCGATGTCGTTGGTCAGCTTCCTCTCGAAGCCGATGACGGCCTCATCGATGTAGGGGGCCTTGAGGTTGGGGTCGATCGTGTACTTGGAGGCGATGTCGACGAACCTGATCCTGCCGAGCTCATCCGTCTGGGCCTGGGCATCTCCGTTCGCGTCATCCCAGGAATAATCGACCTCCCAAGTGCCGGTATCGATGATCCTCCAGGCCGGGTCGTAGTTGACCTGGTAGGAATACCGGGCCAGGTTGATCTTGAAGACCGTCGACCCGTTGCCAAACAGGTCATACGTGAGACCGATCCTGGGATAGAGGACGTTCCAGGCCACGACGTTCTTCCTGGCCGGGGAGTGGGTGGCCACGGGCTCCCCCGTCAGCTCGGCGTAATAGTCCGTCCAAATGTTTCCGGCGGTATCGGTTTCGTTCGTGTGCATGTGGGTGCTGTCGAACCGCAGGCCGAAGTTGATGGTCAGGTGTTTCTTCAGGGAAAAGATGTCCTGGATGAAACCGGAATAGATGTCGTTGGTTTGCGACCACTGGATCTCGCGGAACGTCCAGACCCGGTAGGATCCCGTCCTATCCGGATAGTCGAAATAGAGGGTGTGGTTGCCCGGGAATTTTCGGTTCGTGTGGAACGGCGTCTTCTGGTAGTCGAAGCCGACCTTGATCTCGTGATCGCCCCCGAGGAAGTCGTCCTTGAAATAGTCGGCGTAGGCCGTGAACGAGTACCGGTCGCTGTAGTACCAGGAATACTGGTAATAGGCGTCCTCGTACATCCGGCGGTAGGGCTCGGAATAGTAGATCAGGACCGCGGGCTGGTCCATGTTCACGGACGGCTGCGGGGCCAGCTGGTAGTACATGTCGTAGTACCCGAGCTTGAAGTTCACGAGGAGGTTCGGGTTCAGCGTCCAGGTATCCTCGAGGTGAAAGAACCATGAGGGTGAGTCCTGGAAGGAGGTCGTTTCGGGGGGCCGGCGGGGACCGCCGCCCCTTTGGGGCATGGCCTTGGAGTCGTAGTTGACCCAAGCCATGATCCGGTTGTCCTTGGCCAGCTGCCCGGTGAGTTTCCCCGTCCAGTGCATGAGGTCCGAATATTCGGTGCCCGGAACGCCGGGAGAGACCTCGTAGCCGATGATGTATTTGTCGATCTCGGTCCGCCGGAAGGCTGTGTAAAACCAGAGCTTGTCCTTGAGGATGGGGCCTCCCAGGTCGCCGCCGTAGTCGTAGAGGTATTTCGTGGGATTGCCGAAACCGACGCCTTCGTAGGCCGGGGTGTTCGGGATATTGTTGGCCTGGAAGCTCTTATCCTCGCCGTATACGCTGATCCCGCCGCTGAACCTGTTGCCGCCGGATTTGGTGATCATGTTGAGAACGACCCCGCTCGACTGGATGTCGACGGCGTGGGCGCCCGTTTCGACGGAAATTTCGGCGAAGGAATCGAAATCAAAATACATGGCCGTGGCCCCGGCGGCCGCGGCGTCCGTGACCTGGATGCCGTCGAGGTTGTACTGAGTCTGGTCGGTCATGGTTCCGTGGGCATAGCCGCGGCCCTGCGAACCGCTCTCGCTGCCGCCAACGTTCTGCGTGCCCATGACCATCCCGGGCGTCATATCCATCAGGACCCACGGGTCGCGGGCGGAGGGCAGCTTCTGGAGCATGTCCAGCGTGAAGTTCGTGGCGATCGTGGACGACTTGATGTCGATGACAGGCGTCTCGCCGATGACCTCCACGGTCTCATTGATGGTCGCCTGCTCCAGGGTCGCGTTCACATTTGTCGTAACGCGGATGGCCACTGTGACGCCCGTCTTCACGAGCGTTTTGAAGCCGGCTAGTTCGAACGTCACTTTGTAGTCGCCTACGGGAAGCAGGACGAAGCGAAAGACGCCGTTCACGGAAGTGACGTCGGACTGGGTTTTCTGGATAAGCGCCGAGCTCGCGATGGTCACGGCAACACCCGGCAGCGGATTGCCATCCTTGTCCATTGCTCGGCCGCTGATGATGCCCGTTTGGGTTGAGTCCTGGGCCGAAAGGGCCGCTGTGATGATGACTAGCGATAAGATGATAATGCCAGTTTTTCGCATTCTTGATAAATTTCCTTTCATGGCATCCCCAAGGTTAATGAAAGCCCCGATGAGACTTTTGCTGAAATCAGTTCCCCTCATGGACCTCCTTAAAATTGAAGTCAGCCGCGAACTCCACCAGAGAGAGCAGAGGCGAATCTGGAAGGAAACGCGCCGGAATACACCGACGGGATTGGCTGCTGCATGCTCATCATTCCTTCCGGGTCGCCATTGATAATAGAATGTGCCGTGGAGCGATGTCAAGGCAGAATTTTAAATTTTATACCTTACATTCCCGGCCGGCGGCCGGCCAGGACCCTTTTAACGGTTTCTGCGACACGGAGGGCGCGGGTTTCCGGCCTCTTGGCGCTGAGGATCCAATACGCCCAGAGCTTCTTTTCCGAGGGCGGCCTCTTATCGAAGATCTCGCGGGCGCGGGCATTCCTTGACAACGCTTCGAGGAGGTCGGCGGGGATATCCGCGCCCTTACCGATCCTGTCGATGTCGCTGAGGCTTTCCCACGAGCCGTTGCGCTTGGCCGCCTCGACCTTGGCCAGCCCGGGCGGGGCCATCCGGCCCTCGGCGATGAGCTTTTCGACGCGGGCCTTGTTGGACGACGACCATACGGACTTGACGTTGCGAGGCGTGTACCGCTGCTTGTATCGCGCGGCGTCGACGCGGCCGACCGTCGAATCGATCCAGCCGAAGCAGAGGGCTTCCTGCAAGGCCTCTTCGTAGGTCACCGATCTTTTTCCGGAGCCCTTTTTATAATAAGCCAGCCAGATCCCCGTTTCCCGGGCGTGATGGCGCGCGAGCCAGACCCGCCAGGCCTGCTTCGTCTTGAAAAGCTTGGGTTCGGTGTCCATGGAGGGCTCATCATACCACCAAGCCCTTGACAAATCCCAAGCCGGGATTATAATAAAAACTGTGAAAACTACAAGAGTTTCCAAAGTACTGAGAGCGAAAGCGGACCGGAACGCCGGACAGGTCGATTCGGCCCGCCCCCGGATCGTCGTCGTCGCCCGGGCCATGTTTTTCCAGCGGGGCTTCGTCCGGGTGACGGCCGACGACCTCGCCGCCGAGCTCGGCATCAGCAAGGCGACCCTCTACAGGGAATTCCGGAGCAAGGAAGAGATCCTTGGGGAGGTGGTCCGGGAATTCATGACCGAGATCATCGGCCGCGTCGATGCGCTCATCAGGGACGACACCATGGGTTTCGTCGAAAGGCTGGTCACCCTCTTCACCTTCGTCGGCGGCCGCATCTCCCAGTTAGGGCCGCTTTTCATCCGCGACATCCAGAAGAGCGCCCCCCGGGTGTGGAAGGAGATCGACGACTTCCGCCGGGACAAGATCATCACCAACTTCAAGGTCATCCTGGCCGCGGGCCACAGGCAGGGTCTTTTCCGCGGCGACATCGACATGGACCTCCTCTTGAGGATGTTCCTCAAGCTCGTCGAGGAATTCGTCAACCCGGCGGAGACCGTCCGGTCGGGACGGTCCCCGGCCGAGACGTTCGAATCGGTCATCAAGGTCTTCTTCCAGGGCATCCTGACGGACAGCGGCCGGAAAGACATTTCGGCCCGGACCCCGGCCCTTTTCGAGCCTCGAAAGGAGGGCGTGTCATGCGAGTGAGAATTATCGTCCTTTGTCTGGCGGTCCTCGGCGGCCTTTCCTGTGCCGGGAACGGCGCGAAGGATTTCATCTCCGCGTCGGGAACGATCGAGACGGTCGAGGTCCATGTCGCCGCAAAAGTTTCCGGCCAACTCCTGGAGCTCGAAGTCGAGGAGGGGACCCGGGTCAAGCCGGGCGACAAGCTGGCCGTCGTCGACCATGCGACGCTCGACATCCAGCTCCGCCAGGCCGAGGCCGGCGTGCGCCTGGCCGAGGCTCAGCTCGCGCTCCTGGTGAAGGGTGCGAGGAGCGAGGATATCCGGCAGGCGGAGGCGGCGCTGAAGCAGGCTGAGGCTGCCCTCACCGTGGCCGAAGACGACGCCCGAAGGATGCGGGCGCTGGCGAAGACGGGGAGCGTCACGACGAAGCAGGCCGAGGACGCCGAGGCCCGTTTGACCGTCGCGACGGCCCAGCGGAACGCCGCGGCCGAGGCCGTGGCCAAGGTCAGGACACTCGCCCGGCCCGAGGAAATCCAGGCCGCCGAGGCCCGGCTCGCCCAAGCCCAAGCCTCGGCCGACCTCCTCCGGAAGACGATCGCCGACTGCACGATCACGGCGCCGGCCGGCGGAATCGTGACCCACAAGGCCGTCGAGCCGGGGGAGCTCGTCGTCCAGGGCGCGACCCTCGTGACCCTGGCCGAGCTCGACAGCGTTTACGTCATGATCTACGTCACCGAGAAGGAGCTTGGACGGATCAGGCTGGGCGGCCCGGCGGAGGTCAAGATCGATCCTTTTCCGGACAAGGTCCTCGAAGGAAAGGTCACTTACATTTCATCCGAGGCCGAGTTCACTCCAAAAAACATCCAGACGAAAGAGGACCGGGTCAAACTCGTCTTCGGCGTCAAGGTCGAGATCGAGAACCGCGAGGGTTGGCTCAAGCCGGGCCTGCCCGCCGACGCCGTCATCCGGGTCGGCCCGAAAGCCAAATAAAAAGGGCCGACCCATGAGCGCGTTCGCCGTCGAAACCCGGGGCCTCGGCAAGAGGTTCGAATCGATCGAGGCCGTACGCTCCCTCGACCTCACGGTCCGGGAAGGGGAGATGTTCGGGCTCGTCGGCCCGGACGGCGCCGGGAAGACGACGACGATCCGGATGCTCTGCGGCATCCTCGGTCCCACGTCCGGCCGGGCGTCTGTCCTGGGCTACGACCTGGAGAGGGAGGCCGACGAGATCAAGACCCGGATCGGCTACCTATCCCAGAAATTCAGCCTGTACGGCGACCTGACCGTCGACGAGAACATCGAGTTTTTCGCCGAGATCCACCTCGTCTGGGATTTCCGCAAGCGGCGCGAGGAGCTCCTTGAATTCACCCGCCTGACGCCTTTCCGCGATCGCCTGGCCGAGCGTCTTTCGGGGGGGATGCGGCAGAAGCTGGCCCTGGCCTGCACGCTCATCCACACGCCCCGCCTCATCTTCCTCGACGAGCCAACGACCGGAGTCGACCCCGTCTCGCGGCGGGATTTCTGGAAGATCCTCTCGTCGCTTCTCCGGTCCGGGATCACCATCGTCATGGCCACGCCGTACATGGACGAGGCCGAGCGTTGCTCGCGGGTCGGGCTTCTCGGCGATGGGAGACTGCTCGCCGCCGACACTCCGGCGAATATCAAACTCCTGATGCGGGGGACGGTCGTCGAGATCGTCTGTCCCGAGATCCGGCGGGCTTTCGCCGTTTTGAAGACGCTCGCCGGGGTTCGGGAGGTCCAGCTCTTCGGGGACCGGCTGAACGTGGTCGTCGACGAGCCGGAGAAGCAAATCCCTCGCATTGAGTCCGCTCTTGGCAAGGAGGGCATCCCCGTCCTCCAGAAGCGGCTTCTCCCTCCTTCTCTGGAGAACGTCTTCATCTCCGTGACCGAATCACAGACATCGGAGGCCGGTCATGCTTAGAAAAAATTTCGTTTTTGCGGTCATCCTTATCCTGCCGCTCGCAGCCCTGGCCCAGAAAAGGCCGCTTTCCCTGGAAGAGGCCGTCGCCGCCGGGCTCGAGGCGAGCCCGGGACTCCACGCTTCCCGGATGAAGGTCGAGTCGACGGCCGCTAAGTCCCGGGAGATCGAGGCCGGCCGCCTGCCGTCGTTCAAGTTCGGCGGCGGGTACATGCGGCTGAGCGAGGTTCCGCCCTTCGAGGTGACCCTGCCCATCTCCCCGAACCCCATCGTCGTTTCGCAGAACTACTTCAACAACTTCAACCTCCGGTTGGGCGTTCAACAGCCCCTGTTCACGGGTTTCCGCCTCCAGGCCGGGGCGGAGTCGGCCCGAATGCTCGAGAAGTCGGCCGGTCAAGATCTCGAAAAGGACCGGGCGGAGTTCATCTTCGCCGTGAAGAACGCCTACTGGGGCCTGGCGCGGGCCAGGGAATTCGAGAAGATCGTCGAGGAGAACATCCGTCAGGTCGGGGAACACCTGAAGGATGTCAGGGCGTTTTTCGCCCAGGGGCTCCTCACGAGAAACGAGGTCCTCCGGGCCGAGCTCGAGCTCTCGAACACGGAGCTCCTGAGGCTCGATACCCGGAACGCGGCCGAGGTCGCCCTGACCTCCCTCGACAGCCTGATCGGCCTGCCCCTCGACACGGACGTCGACCTGACGACGTCGGCCGAGAGCCAAGCCTCCCGGCTTCCCGCCGTGGAAAACCCCTCGATCGAAGCGGCTCTGGCCGATCGACCCGAGCTCAAGTCGGCCGAGTTCAGGATCAGGGCCTCCGAGCTCGGCGTCAAGACGGCCCGGGCCGGCTTCTATCCGCAAGTTTTCCTCTCCGGCAACTATTACTACCTCCGGCCGAACCCCCGATTCATGCCGGCCAGGGATAAGTTCAACGGGACCTGGGACCTCGGCGTCTCCGTCTCGTTCGACATTTGGAACTGGGGCCAGACGAAGAGCCAGACGGAGCAGGCCAAGGCCCAGCTGGCCCAGGCCCGGGACGCCCGTAAACTCCTGGAAGACCAGGCCATCCTGGAGGTCACCCAGTGCCGCCTGACCCTGGCCCGGGCCAATGAAAAGATCCGGGTGGCCGGCCAGGCCGTCGGCCAGGCCGAGGAGAACCTTCGAGTGACCCGGGAAAGGTTCAAGCAGGGCGTCGCCCTGAACACCGACGTCCTGGACGCCGACGTCGCGCTCCTCCAGGCGCGGTTGAACCGGACCCAGGCCGCGATCGATCTCGTTCTGGCCCAGGCCCGTTTGGAGAAGGCGCTGGGGCGCTGAGGAGCGGAGAGCCGGGGAGAAAGGCCGTGTCCGGAAATTCCATCGAAGTGAAGTCTCTGACCAAGAAGTTCGGCGACTTCACGGCCGTCGACGGCGTCAGCTTCGAAGTCGTCCGGGGCGCGATCTTCGGCTTCCTCGGCGCCAACGGGGCCGGAAAATCGACGACCATCCGCATGCTCTGCGGACTGCTCGACCCGACGGCGGGGACGGCCAGGGTCGGCGGCTTCGACGTCGGCCGCGAGCCGGAACGGGTCAAGAGGGTCATCGGCTACATGTCCCAGAAGTTCTCGCTCTACGAAGACCTGACCGTCGTCGAGAACATCCGCTTCTTCGGCGGCGTTTACGGGCTCGCGAAAAAGACCGTCGACGCGCGGCTGCCCTGGGTCCTGGGGATGGCCGGCCTCAAGGGGCGGGAGCGGAGCCTGACGCGGACGCTGTCCGTGGGCTGGAAGCAGCGGCTGGCCCTCGGCTGCGCGGTCCTCCACGAGCCCGAGATCGTCTTCCTCGACGAGCCCACCGGGGGGGTCGACCCGGGCTCGCGGCGGCGTTTCTGGGAGCTCATCAACGAGCTCTCCGAGCGAAAGGTCACCGTCTTCGTGACCACCCACTACCTGGACGAGGCGGAATACTGCAACGACATCCGGCTCATCCACGCCGGCCGGATCGTCGCCGGCGGCAGCCCCCGGGAGCTCAAGGACAAGGTCATCCGCAACCCCATCCTCGAGATCGCGACCGACAGGGCCGTCGACGCCCTGGAGGTCCTCCAGAAGGAGCCCTGGGTCCTGGAGACGTCGATCTTCGGGACCTCTCTCCACGTCAGCGTCGCCGACGAGACGGAGGGCCGGCGGCTCGTCCTGGAGCGGCTGGCCCGCGAGGGGATCGTGCCGCGGCGCATCGACCGGATCGTCCCGTCGCTCGAAGACGTCTTCATCCACAAGATCGAAGAGCAAGCCGCGGACGGGGGGAGCGCGGAGGCGTCGCCATGAAGGGATCGCCGTTGGCCTGCGTCCCGCCGGTCATGAAGAAGGAGTTCCGCCAGATCCGGAGAGACACCCGGTCGCTCATCTTCATGATCTTCATCCCGGCCTTCATGCTCCTCGTGTTCGGTTTCGCCCTGAACTTCGACGTCAAGCACATCCCGCTCGCCGTCGTGGACCAGGACGGCAGCCGGACGAGCCGCGAGCTCGTCGAGAAGTTCCGGACGACGGAGTATTTCGAGGTCAAGGCCGAGCTGAACAAACCCGCGGAGGTCGACGGCCTCATGGCCCGCGAACGCATCCGGGCGGCCCTGGTCATCCCGAAGACATTCTCCGAGGATCTCCTGGCCGGGCGGAGCCCCTCCGTCCAGTTCATCCTCGACGGCGCGAACGCCATGAGCGGGACGACGGCGGCCGGTTACGCCGGGGCCATCCTGCAAAGCTACTCCCAGCGGATCACGCTCGAAGCCATGAGGCGTCGCGGGATCGGGGAGCCGACCGTTCCGCTCGCGACCGAAGTGCGCGTCTGGTACAACCCGGAGCTCCGGAGCGCCAAGTTCCTCGTCCCGGGGCTCATGGCCTTCATCCTCATGGTCATCCTCACCGTTTCGACGGCCTTTTCTCTCGTCCGGGAGAAGGAGCGGGGGACCATGGAGCAGATCATGGTTTCGCCCGTCCGTTCCGCGGGGCTCATCCTCGGCAAGATGATCCCCTATGTCCTCATCTCCCTGGCCTCGGCCCATTTCGTGCTGGCCCTCGGCTGGGTCCTCTTCGGCGTGGCCGTCAAGGGCAACTACTTCCTGCTTCTCCTGACCATGCTCCTGTTCCTGGTCTGCGGGCTGGCGCAGGGGATCCTGATCTCCGCCATAACGAGAACCCAGCAGGTGGCCTTCCTGCTCTCCGTCCTGACGACGTTCCTGCCGACTTTCATCCTCTCGGGTTTCATCTTCCCGGTCAGGAACATGCCCGCGGTGATCCAGGCCGTGACCTATCTCGTCCCGGCCAAATATTTTCTGGTCGCCCTCCGGGCCATCATCCTCAAGGGAGCGGGGCTACGGGCCTTCTGGGACCAGGTCCTGCTTCTGGCCGCGTTCGCCGTCCTGACTCTCGGCCTGGCCACGGCCCGGCTCCGGCTGGGGCGAGAGGACGGACGAAGTCGGGGGAGGAGGACTCGATGAAGGCCGTCCTCTCCATCATCCTTAAGGAATTCCTCCAACTCCGTCGGGACCCCCGGCTTTTTCCGGTGATTTTTATCTCGCCGATCCTCCAGCTCCTCCTGCTCGGCTACGCCGCGGACCTCGACGTCAAGCGCATCCCCTCGGTTATCTGCGACATGGACCGTTCGGCCGCGAGCCGCGATTTCCTCGACGGATTCCTGAATTCCGGCTATTTCGCCGTCGAGGCCCGCGTCGAACGGATGGACGAGATCGACCGCTACCTCGACGACGGCGACGCGGCCATGGCTTTCGTCATCCCCCGGGGCTTCGGCGACAAGGCTGCCGGGCGGAGGCAGGCCTCGGTCATGATCATCGCCGACGGGTCGGAAAGCCAGTCGGCGACGATCGGCGTCAACACCGCGACGATGATCGCGGCGAAGTATTCCCAGAAGATCCTCCTCGAGTCCTTCGAGCGCGTTAAGGGCCTCGGCCTGAAACCCGTCCTCGTCGATCCCGAGGTCAGGGTCTGGTACAACCCCGAGCTCCGCAGCCGGAATTTCATGGTGCCCGGTGTCCTCGGCCTCATCCTGATGATCATGACCACCTCGCTCGCGTCCCTGGGCATCGTCCGGGAAAGGGAAACGGGGACGATGGAGCAGTTGATCGTGACGCCGATCCGCCCCTACCAGCTCATTTTGGGGAAGCTCCTGCCGTTCGTCCTTATCGGCCTCATCGACGCGACGTTCGTCATCGCCGTCGCCAAATGGGGATTCCTCATCCCGGTCCGGGGCAGCGTGCCGCTCCTTTTCGCCCTGTGTCTGGCCTTCATGCTCAACACGCTCGGCATCGGCCTCTTTATCTCCACGATCTCGAGGACCCAGCAGCAGGCCATGCTGACGTCCCTGTTCTTCATCCTGCCCCAGATGATGCTCAGCGGGTTCGTCTTCCCCATCGAGAACATGCCGAAGTTCTTCCAGTTCGTGACCCACATCATTCCGCTCCGCTATTTCTTCGTCATCATCCGGGGCATCATGCTCAAGGGCGCCGGCTGGCCGGAGCTCTGGGACCAGGCCGCGGCGCTACTCGTCTTGGGGACGGTGATCCTGGGCCTCAGCGTCGCCCGCTTCCACAAGAAGCTCGAATAAGAAGCGCCTTGACACTCCCGTTGCCCGGGGCTATGATTTTTTCCATCCGATCGCGGAAGGACAGAATGACATGCGAAAAACCGTCCTGTTCGTTCTCATTATCGGTCTGGCCGCCTGGGGATGCCGGCGCGACCGGGAGCCGGGCCCCGCGGCCAAGGCGGAAGAACCCGCCGTGTCGGGCTCTCCGGCCGCCCACGGCCCGTTCGTGACGGTCCGGGACGGTCGGTTCGTCCTGGCCGGAAAACCCTATTACTTCGTCGGTGCCAATTTCTGGCAAGGGATGAACTTGGGCGTCAACGGTCCGAGCGGCGACCGGCCCCGGCTCCTTCAGGAACTCGATACCCTTCGGCAACTCGGCGTGACGAACCTTCGCGTCATGGCCGCCTCCGAGGGGCCGAACACCGAGCCCTACCGAATGGTCCCCGCCCTGATGACATCCCCGGGCGAGTATGACGGGAGCGTCCTCGACGGCCTGGATTTCCTGCTGGCCGAGATGGGTAAGCGCGGCATGCGGGCCGTCATGGTCCTCAACAACTTCTGGCAGTGGTCCGGCGGCATGGCCCAATACGTCTCCTGGCACGAAAAAACGTCCATCCCGTACCCGGGAAACTATGAAAAGTTCATCGATTATTCGGCGAAATTCTACTCCTATGAGGAGTGCCAGAATTGGTTCCGCGATCATATCGCGATGTTGACCGTCCGCACCAATCCCTACACGGGACTCAAGTATCGGGACGATCCGGCCGTGTTTTCGTGGGAGCTGGCGAACGAGCCGCGGCGATACCCCCAGAGTTGGATCGACGAAACGGCGGCCTACATCAAGTCCCTCGACCCTGACCATATGGTGACGACCGGCTCGGAAGGGGCGCTCCCGGGGGGGCCGATACAGGATTTCGTCAAAACCCACGGCGGCCCGGGCATCGATTACGTCACCATCCACATCTGGCCGCAGAATTGGGACTGGTTCGATCCCAAGAAGCCTTCGACGTTCCGATCGGCGGAAGCCAAATCCATCGCCTATTTTCAAGCCCACGCCCGGGAGGCCGCGGCGATGGGGAAACCGCTCGTCCTCGAGGAATTCGGGCTGGCCCGAGACTGGGTTCGCCTGCGCGATAACCTCAATCCGGCCTCGCCGACGACCATCAAGGACCTCTTTTACACGGCCCTTTATAAGCAGGTGATGGATTCCATGGCGGCCGGGGGGCCGGCGGCGGGCGACAACTTTTGGGCCTGGGCGGGCAAAGCCCGGCCGGGCATGTCCTGGGTCGGGGACCCGCCCCACGAACCCGCCGGCTGGTATTCCGTCTACGACACCGACGCCTCGACTTTGGCCATCATCTCGGCTCACGCCGAGGAGATCGCGCATCTCCTCAAATAGCCGAATGGCCGCCCGGTTCGGCCCCGGAACGTTGACTTCGGCGGCAGGGAATAGGGGAATGAAATCGAGCGGATTGAACATGACCGATAACAAAAGCGAAAGATCTCGACGGGCCCTGGCGAAATCCGGCAGTTTCGAGATTTCGATTGTCATCGCCTCTGATTGGGCGCCAATCAGAGCTCTGGAGCCCCTGGTCCGGTCCGACCCCGGCGCCGTTTACGGAGACATGCTGCCCGTCCTCCGCAGCGCCGACCTGAGGATCGTCAACTGCGAGTGTACGCTGACGGCGGCCCGGAAGCCCGTCTGGAAAAGCGGCGCGGTCTTCAAGGGCTTGCCTGCCCATGTGGCCGGCCTGACGTGCGTCCCCTTCGAAGTCGCCTGCCTGGCCAATAACCACGTTTCCGACTACGGCCTGCTCGGTTTCCGGGAGACGCTCGACGTCCTCCATCGCAACGGCGTCCGAACGGTCGGCGCGGGGCTGACCTCCAAGGAGGCCCTATCGCCGCTCACGGTCGCGGTGAAAGACGCGCGGGTCACGATCGTGAACTTTAGCGAAGGAGAGGACCTCACGGCCTCATGCGGTGGCCCCGGCGTGTGCGGCTGGGAGATCGACCGGCTCGTCGCCCTCATCCGGAAAGCCAAGAGGCGGGGCGATTTCGTCATTGCCGTTGGGCACGCCGGACTGGAGTACATCCCCTTTCCTCCGCCGTACGTCGTCGAAGCCTACCGGGCCCTGGCCGAGGCCGGAGCCGATTGTGTCGTCGGCCATCACCCCCATGTCCCCCAGGGCCTTGAGGTCCGGGGCGGGCGGGTCATCGCCTACAGCCTGGGCAATTTCGTTTTCTGGCAGGAAACCGGCCTCCTGTATCGTAAAACCGGATTCTGCCTGCGCCTTCATGTCCGGGCCGGCCGACTGGATTCGTACGACCTGCTGCCCTACGGGATCACGGACCTGGGGCTCCGACGGCTGGGCCGCCGCGACGAGGCCGCGTTCCGAAAGAAGATCGAGCTCATCTCCGCGCCGCTCGGGTCCTCCTCGGGCGTTGTCGATGCCTGGCAGGCTTATCTCGCCTATTACGGGCCGGGCGGCTTCAAGAAGGAAGTCCTCGGCATCCTGGAGAAGATGGAATCCGAGCCGCGGAAAGGCGCGGCGATGTTCCGGAACCGGATCACGACGCTCCAACATTCGGAGCTGTGGCGGGACGCCCTGACCCGGTTCATGGCCGAGAAGAAGCTGCCTGTCCGGCCCGGGCTCGCTCGCCTCGTCGAGGAGTGGTTCACGAGAACCGTGCCCCGCGAAGCCGCCTAAAGCCCGTAGCGCAGGCGGGCCGATTCGAGGATGACCCCGATGAGCTTCCGGTAATCCTCGTCCTCCCCCTGCGGCGAGGCGTGGTAAAGCGTGTAGATCTGCGGCGCCCAGCTCTTGTGGGGCTTGAGCCCGGGGATGCCGTTGACTTCGATGATCCGGAGCTTGCCCGCCCTGTCGACCCTCATGTCGATGCGGACGTGATCGAGGCAGCCCATGGCCTCGGCCGCCGCGTCGGCCAGCCGCCGCGCTTCCTCCGTCCGTTCCCCAGCCAGGCCGATCTTGGTCAAACCGACACCGCGAAGGTCGCTCCGGAGGATGCGGTAATTCCGGAAGTGCTTGTCCTCGACGGTGACCAGACCGGGCAGGCACTCCCGGGTCTTGCCGTTCCCCAGGACGAGGGCCGTATATTCGTCGCCCGGCAGGAATTCTTCGACCAGGGCGGGCTCGTCGAATTCGCGCTCGATGAAGGCGATGCGCCGCCGCAGCTCCTCCTCGTCGTGGACGACGCTCTCGTCCGAAATGCCGATCGACCGGGATTCGCAGATGGGCTTGACAAAGGCCGGGTAGGTGACCGCCGCGACGTCGTCCCCCGTCTTGAGAAGGACGTGGGTCGGGACGGCGACCCCCCCCGCGGCCAGGATCTCGTGGGTTTGGTACTTGTCGATCATGGCCTTCATGGTCCGGCTGTCCGAACCGATGTAGGGGATCCGCCGGGCATCCAGCTCGTCGGCCACCCAGGTGCCCGCGGCGTTCCGGCCGATGAACGCCTCGTTGGGCGTGATGTGGTAGAGGGCGCTCCAGACGATGTCGAAGCCGGGCCGGTCGACGAGGCGGAAAAACTCCTCCTCGTCGGCGACGTAGGCGATGCTCGTCCGGTGGCCCAGGGATTCGGCGGCCTCGCGCATGGATTCCGTTGCCTTCATGTCCCCCCAGCCCTGGGCGTCCCCGCCGGGGCCGGTCAACAGCACGATTCTCATGGTCATACTCCGCTAAAAGAGATCCGGGATCCGGGTGTATTCGACAAGGGCCCGGGCCGTCCGTGGGGACGCGGGCTCGAGTCGCCGGGCCACGGCCGTACGCTGGGCGTCGCCGAGCTCGACCTTGGAAACGACCTCGATCATGAGATCAGCCTCGCCATCCTCAGGCTTTCGGGCTTCGAGTCCGGACGCTAGGCCCGCGACGAGATGGCCGTTGGGGTCGAGGACCTCGACTCCCGCCTCGGTCCGCTGGGCCAAGGCTCGCCGAAAAAGGTCGGCGATGTAGGCGTAATGGGTGCAGCAGAGTCCGGCGTAGAGCGCGCCGCTGATGTCCACTCCCTGAAGAGCGCGGGAAACGCATTCCTCGACCAAATCGGGGAGGCACGGGGAATCGGGGTCCTTGTCGACGGCGCCCGCCAACCCATGGCACGCGGCCGTGCTGATTCGGGCCGGATCAATGCCCCTGCCGATCAGCCGGCGGGCGTGTTCCCCCGATTCGATCGTCGTCCGCGTCCCGAGAAGGAGAAGATGGCTGGCGGGGTTTCGCGTCAAGGCATCGTGAAAGAGATCGACGCCTTCGTCGATGATGCCGGCCACATGGACGGCCGGCGCCCGGCTGAAGGCGGTCAGCCCGTAGAGAACGGACAGGGTGTTGCAGGCGATGACGATGAGGCCGGGCCGGAAGATCATCATTGCAGCCAGGGTCTTATCGAGGACGGCGGCGCGGGAGGCGGCGTCCGGAAGGTCGTTATAGCCATGCCGGGAGTCGGGCCAGGCGTTCACGTAAACGAGGCGTCGGCTCCGCGCCCCGGCGGAGCCCCTGAGCCGCTCCTCGAGCCCGGCGCAAATGGCGAGTCCGCCGAGACCCGAGTCTGTGATGACGATGCGCCAATCGTCTTCTTTGCCGAAAAGGTGGCGGAGGCTTTTCATCGCGACCCGCCCGGCGCGTCGGCGGGATCTTCGAGGAAGTCCCGATGGATGCGGCTGAGAAGGTCTGCCTCCGTCAGGATCCGGAAGCCGCCGCAGGCAAGGAAGAAGACGCCGTCGAGAAGGGCGCGCTCGCCGCCGGGCCCCATGGCGTCCCGGGCGAATTCTTCGGTGTGGATGGCGAAATCACTGGCCTTGACCAGGGGCTCGATCGTCGGGACGACCTGGGACACGTTGGCCAGGTCGGTCGAACCATAGGATTCCCGCGCTTTCCTGGGGCCGGGCCGTCCGCGCTCCTCGAAGAGCCCGGCGAAGAGGTCCTCCAGAGCGGCGTTCCGGCGGAAGGTCGTCACGCCGGGCCCGGGCTCGGCGATCTGGCACCGGCATCCGGTGGCCGCCGCTGCCGCCTGGGCCAGGGCCGTGACCTTTTCGAAGAGCTCCTCGAGCTTCGGCATGGTGTCCGCGCGGAGCGAGAACCTGCCGCGGGAATAGTCGGGAATGATGTTCGGCGCCTGTCCGCCCTCTTCGATGATGCCGTGGAAAAGGCAGCCCGCCGCAAGCTTGGTCCGGGGCAGCGCCGCCGCATGGTAAAAGAGGACGAGCGCGTCCAGGGCGTTGATCCCTTCCCGCGGCGCGGCCGCGGCATGGGCCTTCTTACCGAAGTATTCGACGACGAGCGTGCGCCGGGCCAGGGCCTGTCCGACGACCGTGTCCAACGTGTGCGGGTGGATCTGGAGGACGACGTCGGATTTCTCGAAAACGCCCTCCTGGATCATCCGGACCTTGCCGCTGCCCCTTTCCTCGGCCGGCGTTCCGACGACCTCGATCGTGCCGCCGACCTCAGGGCCGATGACGGACTTGAGGACGATCGCGGCGTATGTCCCGGCGGCGGCGATGATGTTATGGCCGCAGGCGTGGCCGATGCCCGGGAGGGCGTCCATCTCGGCCGTGAACGTCACCCGGGGCCGGTCGGCGGACAGCCTGGTAACGGCCCGAAAGGCCGTGGGAAGGGAGGACGTCGCTCTGGAGACGGCGAAACCCTCGGCCGCAAGGACCGCTTGGAGATGGCGCGAGGTCCGAACCTCCTCGAATGCGAGCTCGGGGTCGGCGTGGATGCGCCGGCTCAAGTCCAGGATGTCGGCCCGGCGGCGTTCGATCTCTTTGGCGATGTCGGCACAGGTCGTCATGTTTTTTCGCCCTATGATAGTTCAGAATGAAAAACCAAGTCAAAGCCGGATCAGAGGATGAGCATGCCGTCGTCGGAGGAATACGCGACGCTGAATGGAGCCATCGAATCGGGAAAAATCCGGCTATATTTTTCGGACATGAATAACGGACCTAATCAGGTGGCAAGTTCAGTCCGCAAAGATGCGCACGAGGCTGAGCGGGAGCGCGTCGAGCGCCTCCTTAGCGCTCAACAAGAGGTGCCGTCTCATGTGACCCTCTGCTGTCGCGACGTTGCCGGCTATGACCGCATCGATAAAAGCATGATGTTCACGAAATGTCTCCCGGCGACGATCCTCGCGTTCGAGATTAATGCGCCGAACGAAGTTCAGCCGGACGTTGATGGATTCGAGAAGCCGCACGCGTTCCTCGTTTTTTGACGCACGCGCGAGCGCGAGGTGGAACTCCTCATCATACCCGACCAATGCTTCAGTAGTAAGCGCATTCGCCCGAGCCACGACATCCTGCCATGAGGCCTTGATTGCGCGCAAAGTTCTCTTATCGGCGCACTTAATTGCGGGCTTGATAGCTCCCAATTCGAGGTCGATGCGAACCTCACATAGCGAGCTGATTTCCGTCGCCCGCAGTTGACGGCAGAAAAAGCCGTGGTTTGGCCGCCAGGTCAACAAGCCTTCGGTGGACAAGCGGTTCAGAGCTTCGCGAATGGGCGAACGGCTCATCTTAAGACGTTCCGCGAGCTCAACCTCGTTGAGTCGCTCGCCCGGTTTGAACGCGAACGTCTTGGCCATCTCCCGTAAGGCTGAATAGGCCAGCTCAGCATGATTGCTTGGTTTTCTTGTTCTCATAGGACCTCCCCTCTTCACTCATGATTTCTTTAAGAGACAACAAAAAAATATTTTCGTTTGCCTCTTGACATCGAAGATTATAGCACATTATATTACCGACTGATAAGTCGACAGAACTGTCGACAATATGGCGAGAGTGGACAGTATCATGCATTCATAGCTATTCAGGAGGAAATAAAAATGAACAAAAAGAACTCTCTTCAACGCCGGCTATTGTCAAAACGGGCCCAGATCCTCTTGGATCATCCCCAAGGGATGGGAAACTACTTCACGTTCAAGACAGCGATCGATATCCTTGGACTTGACTGGAACGCCGTTGCTCCCGGGGGCATTTACGGCGTTACCGGCCCTGGTTACTTTGATATGGGTTATATGGCCAACAATATCGGCCCGTCGCAGACGGCCATCGATGCTTTTAAGGAAGCTAGCCGGGCAGACCTCCTGCGGGTCTACCCCCCGGATTGCATGAGCGAGCTCAAAACACTGGTCGCGCAGAAGAAGTTTGGCCGAGAGCTTGGTTCTGACTTCGACGTGCTGGGCGTCGAGGGGGCGCAGGGCGGTATCGGTTACACCTATCTTGCCTTTCTTAACCCTGGTGACGAAGTCATTGTGACGGATCCGGGCTATTTCCACTTTGTCCCAGCTGCGGAAGTGTGCGGCGCTGTGGTCGTTCCCGTAACGCTGAACGCGGGTAACGGCTACCGGCTTAATCCGGAAGAAGTGCGGCAGAAGATAACACGGCGGACAAAAATGATCGTTGTCTGTGACCCGATCAATCCCTTCGGTACGGTGCAGACGCGGGAGGAGTTGCTTGCGATCGCTGCGCTAGCCAGGGAACACGACATTGTCATCCTCAATAACATTACGCATAACACGCACCAGACCAATCCGACGGCCGTGCAGATTCCCATGTCCTCACTGCATAGCGCAGATACGCCGATGGATAACGTCATCTCTGTATCCGGAACGTCAAAAGGCTATGGCATGCCCGCACTTCGGGTTGGTTTTATGGCCGGGCACCCGGCGCTGTTGCGCGGTTCCTTTCTTATCAAGATGGAAATCACGAAAATCCACATCAACTATCCCGGGCAGTTTGCGGCGCTTGCCGCCATGCGTGATAAGGCCTATGTCGAAAAGTCGACAGCGATCATTCGCCGTAACCTGAGCCACCTCCGTGAAACAATCGCCATGACTCCGGGAGTTAGCTTGCCCATCGAGCCGGACTATGGGTTTTGTACCATGATCGATGTGTCCCAAACCGGAGTTACGGCTCAGGAAGTTACGGTCGGCCTTTTGAATCACCGGGTTGCTGTGATTCCGGGCGATGGCCTGGGTGAGGTCGGTGCCGCTGATTACATCCGGTTAAATTACTCGTGGCCGCGACTGGACTGCTTTGAGGCTTTTCGTGCCGGCTTGCCTAAAGCCATTGCCGAGGCCCAGGAAGGGCGGTACGCAGCCCCCGTAAGAGCGTTCTTCGAGAAAGCCGGCACGGCGCGCGGTCGCGCGATTGCCAAGCGCATTTCGATTCGCCAGACAAAGCAAAACTAGCATTGCGAAAGCACGGCCGCATGGCGAGGTAAATCATCATGAACTTTAAAAGGATCATAAGTTGCATCGATACTCATACGGAGGGAGATCCGACGCGATTTCTCATAAATGGGGTGTCCATGCTACCCCAGGCCTCGATGAGAGAGAAACGGGATTATTTTGCCGAGAACTATGATCATCTTCGCCGTTTGCTCATGAATGAACCCCGAGGACATGCAGATATGTTCGGGGCCGTGATTGCGGATTCTATTCGCGCTGAATGTGATTTTGGTGTTTTTTTTATGGATCCCGCCGGGTACCTGGATTTTTGCGGACACGGAATTATCGCCGCCAGCACGGTGATGATGAGCATCATGGATCTTAAACCGAGAGACCCGAAAGGATATTTAAAGATAGACACTCCTGCTGGCGTAGTTAAAGCACGCGCCATTCCGGAAAGGGGCTCTGTCAGATGGGAAGGGGTGCCATCATTCCTGGTGGAATCCGGAGTCACTGTTGATTGTTCTGTAGGTACGATCCGGGCAGATATCGCTTATGGCGGGAACTTTTTCGCTTTCGTGAAGTCATCGGATCTTGGTATTCCGGCAAAAAAAGAAAATATTTCCCGTTTATTGCCCGTGGCTCTGGAAATCAGAAATAGACTGAATGAACGGGTATGGATTCACCCGGAGAATGCGCGCGAAGATAAGATCAAGCTCGTAGAGATCCTCGATGAACCCATACACCCCGAAGCCCGCGTTCGCAATATTCTTATCTATGGTGATGGGCAGGTAGGAAGAGATCCCTGTGGCTCAGGGATGAGCGCTAAGATCGCCATGGAAGTCGCCAAGGGCCAACTGAAACTGGATGAGGAATATGTCTATGAGGGCCTACTTGGGACAGTTTTCAGGGGAAAGGCTATTAAGAAGCTCAAGATCGGTTCGGTAGAAGGGATAATCCCTGAGATAGAAGGCAAGTGTTTTATTACGGGGATGAATCAATTTATCCTCGAAGAAAATGACCCGTTTCCAGAAGGCTGGCTTTTGCGGTAATCGGATCTTGAGGCCAGAGATGTGGCAAAGATCCGTCTGAATATACGTATTGTTGGGCCCCATTCGGGGTGGGGCGATTAACTACGTAATAGGAGGAAAACGTCATACGAAACATCAACCATTTCCAATTCTAAAGGTAAGGATTCAGACCTTCCGTGGCCCGTCCTTAGTCGAAAAAGAGATCTTTCAAAATCGAATTTGAAATGAAAGGAGTTAGTTAATGAAGAGGTTAGTTTGGGTCTTGATGATCGTGCTCATGGCAACGCCCTTATGGTGTCAGGTTTCCGGATCCATTGAGAGCGAAAATCATCTACAGAGCGGAAACTTTTCCACGCAAGGCCAATTTTGGCTACAGGGTAATTTTAATAAGCGATTCGGGTACTTTGGATGGGCCTTAGTGTTCAAAAACTGGTCTGAAATCTATTCTGGGCTTTCCTGGAAAGCGGCCTCCTGGCTCCAGCTGGGCATTGGCGCCGGAATCGAACATGGCCAGTCTCAGGCGAGAATTGCAGAATTTTTATGGATGGGCAAGGGCCAGTTCTATCTGTTCGCCCTCACAGAACACGGGGGATCCGGATTCTGGTATAGAGCATTTGCGATGTATGTGGTGAATAAACGGTTTCAAGTTGGCGTGATGTCGCAATACAAGCTTGGTATCGGCCCGAAAGTTGAAGTGGCGCTTTTTAAGCCTTTTTCAGTGTGGGTGACTGCTATGACCTTTGGCGAAAATCAAAAAACAAGTGTTTTTGGGACTTTGAAAATAGGATTCTGATCAATCACTTAGGACGAGAAAGATATTGCGTTATCCCTCGGATGCGGTGGTTGCAGAGAATTCGAAAGAGCATCGTTTGATTCACATTAAGCGTCAATGAACTAAATTGAGGAGAACAAGATGAAATTTGGAAAATTGTTGGCTTATTCCATTTATGTCGCTGTTCTTGCCGGCATCGTCACTCTAGTCTCTAATCTCCTCCAAACCGGGGGGATTATCAGTAAAGACGCTAGTATGACCTTTATTTCCTTCATTTGCTGGGCGGCCTACTTCCTGTTCGGAGCGAACCTGAAGGGAGCCTGGAGTGCGTTTTTGGGTTTGATAGTAGGTATTTCCGCGGCGATCCTTATGTTCGTTTTAGTAACCGCTTTCGCAGGTGCGGGAATAAATGTGATGATGGTTGCCATTCCGCTTGCGGTCGTGATTTTGGTCATTTTTATGCTTCTGTTTGAAAAGGTGCCGCACTTCAACAACATCGCTGCCATCTTCCTAGGCACCGGAATGTTTTTTGGGCTGATGGGAATACCGGCTATTGCGGCGAAGGGTTACGGGATCGTATTCTTAGGCGAGCTCTTGTTTGCCGTCATCGGTTTCGCAGCAGGCTGGATCACCATAGCGATCCGTGTTGCCGTTGAGAAGGGCGGTAAATCGGCTTAGGCTCCATAGAGATTGTCCGAGAAGCCTTTAGGGCTTCCAGTTACGCGATGGAGGCCCTAAAGGCTTTATAGTCGTCAATGGTTGACCGCAGTGGAATCTAAAAATCCGGAGACTCATCGCCGATATAATAGCGAGGATTGATCCTTCCCAGAATGGACACGATTTCTTGAACGATCGTTCCCTTTGTTCTCGCTACTTCGTGCACGGGCATTCCTTCTCCGAAGAGGAGAACGTCATCCCAGACCTGCACTCCATCGATCTCGCTCACGTCCACCATAAAGGCGTTCATGCACACGTTGCCGATGACCGGTGCTCTTTTGCCGCGGATCTCTACCTGGCCTCGATTCGAAAAAAGGCGTGAGTATCCGTCCCCATAGCCGAGCGGAATGGTAGCCACCCTGGTTCTCTTTCGGGTGACAAAGGTCCTCAGGTAACTGATCGAGGTGCCGGCAGGAACCGTTTTCAAAGCGGAGATCTTGCTCAGAATGGTCATGGCTGGGCGCACATCGATCGTATGAGTGCCCCTATCTTCCGGGTACAAGCCGTAAAGCATGATTCCGGGGCGAACGAGGTCGTAATAAGCCTGGGGGAAATTGAGGGTGGCCGCGCTGTTAGCTAAATGCTTGATCGGCACATCCAATCCCTTTTTCCGTATATCGGCGAGAAGGGCCTCGAATACCTCGAGCTGGCGAAAGGTGTGATCGTCCTCCAGGTTATCTGCCGCAGAAAGATGGCTGAAGATTCCCTCGAGCTCGATATTCCGAAATCGTTTGGCCTCGAGAACGAATGAGACCGCATCCTCCGGCCTGAGCCCGATGCGTCCCATGCCGGTGTCGACTTTCAAGTGGACGAATGCCTTCTTTTTGTGCAGACTGGCCGCCGAATCCAGTGCTTTCAGGGTCTCCAAAGCGGTCACAGTCTGTCGCAGGTCACTCTGCACAACCCTCTCGGCGTCTCCAGACTGGATCGAGCCGAAAATAAGGATCGGAGCCTTCAATCCGGCATGGCGTAGGAGTTCCCCCTCGCGCAGATACGAAACTCCCAGCCAATTGGCGCCGCTCTGAAGAGAAGTCCGTGCTATCTCGATCGCCCCGTGGCCGTAGCCATCGGACTTCACCACGGCCATAAGAAGACAGTTTGGGCCGATCTTTTTCCGAATTTGAGCTATATTATGAGAAATTGCCGCGAGATCCACAAAAACCCTTGTTATCTCCATCAGATAAGATGACTCGATTCGCCTGGTTGTGCCCCGCCGCGATACCAGCTTTGGATTCAAGCAATGTCACCCGGCGGGGAGTTAGCCTGAACCAAAAAGGTCCAATGTTTTCTATTTTTTCGACTTCAGTGATTCCAGCTTCCCGCCGATTGCCCAGCATTCTGGCGGTGTCTCCCGGAAAATGACGTACACTCCTTCGCGAGTTCCTGTTTTTGCTACATCGACCATCAAATCCGTAATTTTTCCCGCAATATTCTGCTTTACTTCCTCTGAGCGGCCAGGAAAAAATTCAATGGTGATTACTGGCATATTTTCGCTACTCCCCTTTGATGAATCTGCTCTCTTCTTGATAACATAAGTGGACTGGCCAAGCAATTGGCCAGTCCACTTATTCCTTCAACGACTTTTCAGCTTCTGTGTGGGATTTTAAACCTGCCCGCGCGGCACGAAGTACTTGGCATCAACAGGGCAGGGGCACTGGCACATACCGCAGCCAAGGCACTGGCCTTCGTCGGTGATAGGCTCGCCATTCTTGAAGGTGATGGCGGGGCAGTAGGTGTCGGCGCAGAGTCCGCAACTCGTGCACTTCCCGAGGTCTGTCTTGGCGACGTAATCCAAGAACTGGCCCTCGCTCATGGGCTTGAAGTGCTTCAGGCCCTTGCCGCGGAAGTCTTCGATGGTTTTGTAGCCGCACTTCTCCATGTAGCTTTTGAGGAAGTTGTTTACCCGGCTAATGAAGGAGACGCCATTATGCGCGATACCGTGCAGGGTCTGGCTGCACTTCGCACCCAGCATGATCTGCTCTACCACATGCTCCGGCTTGTCCATTCCGCCGCCGCCCCAGACGTCGATCTTCTTGCCGAAAGTGGAGCTTATGAGGGCGATGGTCTTGTACGACTGGAAACGAAGGGCTGCGCCCATCAAGGCACCGAACGGGTTGATGTCCATGGCCGGGAAGCGGGTCTTTCCGTCGTTCCAGATGTCAGGCGGGGCCACCGCCAACGACATATGGTTGGCTACGATCCACTTGGCTCCGGCCTGAATCGCCTTCTCTGCGATGAGCAGGAAGCGGGGGTAGGCCATCTCACCGGTCATCTTGAATCCGACTGGAACCTTGCAGGCCTTGGAGACAGCCTCGATGATCGGGCAGAGGAGGTCGGGCTCGGTTCCCATCATCATTCCGTACTTGGCTTCCTCCGGCAAATCAATACCGGCTTCCCCCTTCATTGCGTCGCAGGGGCAGCCGGCATTGATCTCGATCATGTCAGCGCCCATGTCCTCCAGTAATTTGGAATGCTTAACCCATTCACTCGGGTCGAAATCATAAACCAGGGACTGAGCAAGAATGGGGACGTCTTTGGGCAGCCGGGGTTTCAGAAACTTGATCCACTCTTCGTAGAAGTTCATGCAGAGCTGCAGGCTATGGCCGGCCCAGACTGTCGTGCCCGGTTCA
The DNA here is from genome assembly GCA_041479905.1 of Candidatus Aminicenantia bacterium. Lineage (GTDB taxonomy): Bacteria > Acidobacteriota > Aminicenantia > Aminicenantales > Saccharicenantaceae > RBG-16-66-30. Next base: position 4,270 of record JBGOYY010000020.1, on the reverse strand, counting down.
ACCTTGCACCAGCGGCCGTAATATTGCTTGCGATAAAGCTTGAGCCACTCCCCGGAAAGCTCTTCGGGAAGCGGATTCCCTGGCTTGATTGCGGGGCTGATAATGAAGCCGGCACCCGCGTCCACAAACTTCAGAAAGACCTCAGCGTACTTTTTTCCGGGCAGCAAATGCTTGTCCGGATCACAGGAAGAAACTCCAAAGGGTGAGCGCATTTTTACGCCCGCAATGCTGGTAGAAATGTCAACAGCCATTTGTCATCCTCCTTTAAGAAAGTTCCATTATCGTACCCTGACAAAAGAGCCAAAAAAACATAACTGATCTTCCTGATCACCTCCTTTTTTAAAATTGCGTAGAGGGACGCAGCACCCCCTTTCACCCCTTCTCAATATCGTTTTCAATGTTTTTTCTTTTCCCAGCAATCGCACAGAAAGGAGAGGCGTTTATCTTTCGTTCCACTGTCCACTGACGGGTCCAGATCGATAGCCACCGCCCTGACCGGAGAAGCCTCAATCCCCAGCAGGGGAAGGGGGAGGGCGACAAAGAGATAAGGCCCTCCTCCAAGTAGGGATTGGAGATTAACCAGGCTTTCCACTATGCAGACCCCGGCGTCAAGGAGCACTTTGTGAGCGGAGAAATCATGATCCGCAGAGGGCATATCAACCCCCACGATCCCGACATTCTTTTCCACCAACCAGGCTGCTGCGTCTGCGGTCAGGGGGGAGTAGTCGGTGAAGTACTCGGGTTTCCCCAGCATTTTCTCAGCGCCGGTAAAAATAAGCGCGGCATCCCCCTTCTCTAGCTGGACTCCGCATTTCTTAAGTTCCTTCTTGTCAATAGTCGCCGATTTGGGAAGATGGGAAAGATCGAAGACCTTCACTTTTCCCACCAGGCGATCCAGACCTACTTTTTCAATGGTGCACCCTTTAGCCAGGACATGATGAGGTGTGTCGAAATGAGTACCGGCATGGCTGCTGACGATAATTTCAGTGAGCTCCATACCGTCTTTTTCTACTTTGGCCGTGGGCGTTGCCTTAAAGGGGACAATTGCCTCGTGGGGATATTTCGGCATCCCTTCGTATAAACTCATGCTCAAGTCGATTACTTTTGCCATCTTTTTCCTCCATTTAAAGCCATATTTAGCGGCAGAGCCAGCCAGGGTGCAGGTCGTCGTTTTCGTTAATTATCGTCTCCTCCCTTTATAAAGTTGCCAATCTACGGACCTATCCTAATCATTACTGTCGACAGGCCTGTCGACTGCCCGGTCGGTAATATAAATACAATAAAACCATTTGTCAAGAGGCGAATAGAATAATATAATAAGAAGAGGATAATCCCAAAAAATCATGAAGTGAAAGGCTTTTCGGAACGGCTAAGCCGCCTTCAAGATCCGATAAGATGATGCTTGAGGCTTTCCGATTCGGTGAGATCTTAAAATGAGTTTATCAAAGATAGAAGAGGCATTGGAAGAGCTTCAACAGGGAAAGATGATAATCCTTGTTGATGACGAAGACAGAGAGAATGAGGGCGACCTTACCGTAGCAGCGGAAAAGATCACGCCTGAGGCCATAAACTTTATGGCCAAATACGGACGAGGCCTTATATGTTTATCACTTTCACCAGAGATAGTCGAAAGACTCAAACTGCCCTTAATGGTCCAAGATAACCGGTCTCGCTTCGAAACGGCCTTCACGGTATCAATAGAGGCGCGGGAAGGCGTATCCACGGGGATATCCGCAGCCGACAGAGCCCGGACCATTTCTGTCGCCGTCGCGGATAACGCGAAACCGGATGATCTAGTTCAACCCGGACATATCTTCCCCTTGAGAGCCAGAAGAGGCGGCGTCCTGTTCAGGGCTGGACAGACCGAAGGGTCGGTCGATCTGGCACGTCTCGGCGGGCTGAAACCGGCAGGGGTTATATGTGAGATCATGAATGACGACGGCACAATGGCCCGCATGCCTGACCTGATTAAGTTCGCCACGGTGCATGGATTGAAGATAGCCTCTATCGCGGATATCATCGCCTTTAGGATGAGGAATGAATCCTTCGTCCATAAAGTGGCCGAGACTATTCTGCCTACCCAGTATGGTGAGTTCAGGGCTATGGTCTTTGCGAATGATATCGACGATCACGAACATCTTGCCCTCGTAAAGGGAGATCTGGATCCAGAGAAGAATATCCTTGTCCGAGTGCATTCACAATGCACAACCGGCGATGTCTTCGGTTCTTATAGGTGCGACTGCGGGGCCCAACTCGAGAAGGCCATGGAGATTGTCCAGAAAGAAGGGCTCGGCGTCATCCTGTATCTTCAGCAAGAGGGCCGGGGCATCGGTCTCGCAAATAAGCTCAAGGCCTATGAGCTTCAGGATCAAGGCCGCGACACCGTTGAGGCCAATAATGACCTTGGATTTGATGCTGATCTAAGGGACTATGGCATAGGCGCCCAGATATTGGCCTCTCTGGGGGTTCGAAAGATGAGGCTTATGACCAATAATCCAAAGAAGATAAAGGGCCTGGAGGGTTACGGATTGATTGTCACGGAAAGATTTCCTCTTGAATCAGTGCCGAGGCCTGAGAACATGAGATATCTTTTGACCAAGTGTCAGAAAATGGGACACTTGATGGACTTAGAAAAAAAGGAAATTCGAAATAAGATGGGACAAGAATATGCTCGGGACAATTGAAGGCAGGATATCTGCTCAGGGTTATAAAAATAAGTAATTTCTTTTTCCGCGACCTCACAATTCCCCCGCCTCCATTATGAAATCGCCAAGCAAATCAACGACGTCCAAGAAGGCACTCGTTCCTGTTGCATTCCACGCTATTTTCGGTTGAGCCGATGATTGCGAAAAACCAATCGGGCAAAGCAGAACGTCAATTTTATGAAGCAAGAAGTGTTTCTGTGATGATGCGTTTGGCTGGTCGATCACAGAATGAGCATGCCGTCGCCGTAGGAGAAGAAGCGGTAGCGCTCTTTGACGGCCTCGCGGTAGGCCTGCATGACCAGGTCATATCCGGCGAAGGCGGCGACGAGCATCAGCAGGGTCGATTGGGGCAGGTGGAAATTGGTCAGGAGCCGGTCGACCACGCGGAACTGATATGCCGGACGAATGAAGAGGGATGTGGCCCGCCCGCCCGGCCGGACCGCGACGTCCCGCCAGGCGCTTTCGAGCGTCCGAACGACCGTCGTGCCGACGGCCGTGACGGGCCGGCCTTCGGACTTCGCGGCGTTCACGGCCCGGGCCGCGGCCGGCGTGACGGCGTACCGTTCTTCGAGCATCCTGTGGTCGTCCACGAGGCCGGCCCGGACCGGCTTGAACGTGGCCAGTCCGACGTCGAGGGTGACGTGCCGGACGTCGACGCCCTTGGCCTTCAAGGCCTGGAGCAACTCTTCGGTGAAATGAAGGCCTGCCGTCGGGGCGGCCACTGCGCCCTCCTTTTTGGCGAAGACCGTCTGGTACCTTTCGATGTCCCCGGGCCTCGCGCCCTCGTCCTGCCGGGCCCGCTTGATATAGGGGGGAAGGGGGGCGTAGCCGATGTCGCGGAGGACGGCGCGGACATCGGTCCGGTCGAAGCGCAGGATGCGCTTGCCCTCCTCACCGAGCCCTTCTACCCGGGCCTCGAACCCCGGCGCGAAGTAAAGGCTGTCGCCTTGCCGGATTCGCCGCGCGGGGCGGCACAGCACTTCCCATAGCCCCGGCTCGAGCTCCTTGATGAATAGGAACTCGATGTTCGCTTCGCCGCTCTTTCCCCAGACCCGGGCCGGAATGACTTTGGTGTCGTTCAGGACGAGGAGGTCGCCCGCATTCATATAATCCGCGAAATCTCGGAACCGGGCGTGCTTGATCTCTCCCGAACCGCGGTGGACGAGCATCATCCGCGAGTCGTTGCGATGGGGGGGGGGATGCTGGGCGATGAGCTCCGGCGGGAGATCGTAGTCGAAGTCGGAAACGCGGAGCGGTTTCCCGGGGTTCGGGGCCATCCTCAATCTTTGAACAGCTTCTTCTGGCCCGAGCCCCGGGTTTTCGCCCGTGACCCGGCCGCGGCATATTCATAGCCGAGGTGCGCGTACGCCCGGGGCGTAATGACCCGGCCCCGGGTCGTCCGGTCGAGGAAGCCGATGCGCATGAGGAAGGGCTCGTAGATGCTCTCGATCGTGTCTTTTTCCTCGTCGATGGCCGCGGCGATCGTGCCGATCCCGACCGGCCCGCCGCCGAAATTATCGATGATGGTCGAGAGGATCTTGCGGTCGACGTCGTCGAGGCCCAGG
>JBGOYY010000019.1:0-47610 GCA_041479905.1 Candidatus Aminicenantia bacterium | reverse complement strand
GTACATGTTCTCGTACTGGCCGAGGACGGCGGGCCCTTTCGCCACCTGCGAGTCCGCCGACGTCGCCGTCAATTCCGCGCCGCCCCCGAGGCGGGCCGCTGCGCCAGGCGCCAAGCGGTCGTCGTCGTCGTCACCCCCGCAGCGGGCGGGGACGACGACGGCGGCAGGCCCGAAGCCGAGACCTCGAGACGTCCAGGCGGCGCCTTCCTCCGCGACGCGCCCGGCCGGCCCCTTGTCCCCGGCCGCCGGGAGGATTTCCTTTATTGTATGTCCGCGGGCGGCGCCTTCGCCCACGGCCCGGAGGACGAGCCGAAATACGAGCTGGGTATCCTTGAACCGGACTTCAGCCTTGGCCGGGTGGACGTTGACGTCGACGTCGGCGTAGGGCAGGGACACGAAGAGGAACGCTTCGGGCGACCTTCCCCGCTCGAGGATGCCGGCATAAGCCTGGCTGAGGGCGGCCATGAGGATCCTGTCCTTGACCGGACGGCCGTTGACGAAAAAGTGTTGGACGGTCTTGTCGGGCCGGCCGGCCAGCGGCCGCGAGGCCAGGCCCTCGACGCGGCCGCCGCCCTCTTCGGCGGCGACGTCCATCAGGCCGTCGACCATCTTCTTGCCGAAGATCTGGAAGACCCTTTCCCGGAGGGTCATGACCGGGGGGCAGGCGATGACCTCCCGCGCCCCGTGGACGAGCGTGAAGCGGACGCCCGGCGCGGCCAGGGCGGCCTGTGTCACGTACTTGGCGACGGGCCCGAGCTCGGACGAGCCCGAGCGGAGGAACTTCTGCCGGGCCGGCAGGTTGAAGAACAGGTCCCTGACCTCGACGCTCGTGCCGCGCGGGAAAGCGATGTCCGTGACCGCTACGACGCGTTCGCCCTCCCGCTCGATCATCGTCCCCCTGTCGTCGGCCCCGTCCTGGGTGCGCAGGGTCAGCCGGGAGACGGCGGCGATGCTGGCCAGAGCCTCGCCGCGGAAGCCGAGCGTCGCGATGCGCTCCAGGTCCTCCTCCGTGGCGAGCTTGCTCGTCGAATGCCGTCTAAAGCAAAGGGCGGCGTCCTCCCTGTCCATCCCGGAGCCGTCGTCCTGGACCTTGATCAGGCGCTTGCCGCCGTCGAGGAGCTCGACGCGGACGTCCGTCGCCCCGCCGTCGAGGGAGTTCTCGACGAGCTCCTTGACGACCGAGACGGGCCTTTCGACGACCTCACCCGCCGCGATCTTCTGGGCGACCTCCTCGGACAGGAGATGGATCTTTTTCATTGGATGACCTCTCCTTCCGTCCGTCGCGGCAGGACGCGGCCGATCGCAACCCGGACGAGCTCGCATTTCGGAGCCCGGCACGAGGGGGCGAAGACCCGGATGGCGTTTCCCGTCAAGAGCTCGGCGCCCTTCTCCGACGCGTGGATGACCGCGGCCTCGAGCTCCCGCCCCTCGAACTGCCCGCGGAAGCGAAAGTCCTTCTCCGCCGCGAGCCGCCTGAGTTCCATCGCCCGGTCTCTGACGACGACCGCCGGGACACCGGGCCGTCCCGCGGCGGGCGTGCCCGGCCGCGGCGAATACGAAAAGACGTGGAAATATGTCAACGGAGAGCCGGCCAGGAAACTCCGCAGCTCGCCGAAATCCGTCGCGGTCTCGCCGGGGAAACCGACGATGATGTCCGCTCCGAGGGCCGCTTCCGGCGACCTCGTCCTCAACTCTCCCAAGATCCGTTCGCAGGTTCCCGGCTCCACGGCGCGGCCCATCAGCCGCAGGAGGCGGGCCGAGGCGTGCTGGAGCGAAAGATGGAAGTGCTGACAGATCTTCGGATTCGCCGCGATGTGCTCGACGAGCGCAGCGTCCGTCTTCCCCGGATCGAGGGAGCTCAACCGGACCCGCCCGAGCCCGGGGATCCCTTCGAGTTCCCGGAGAAGGCCGAGGAGCGTGCCCGGCGGCTCGAGGTCCTCCCCGTAGGACGAGAGATGGATACCGGCCAGCACGATCTCCCGGAAACCGCGGCCGGCGAGTTTTCGGACGCGGGCCTTGACCTCGTCCGGGCCGACGCTCACGCTCTTTCCCCGGACGCTCGGGATGACGCAGAACGCGCAGCGGTTGTCGCAGCCGTCCTGGACTTTCAGGAAGGCCCGCGCCCGGAACGGGACCTCCGTCTCCTGCGCCGCCCCAATCCTCACCCCATCTCCCCCGACGATCTCCATCACCCGCGCCGGCAGACGGGCCTTGGCGCTGTTCGGGAGGACGGCGACGACGTTCGGCATCCCGGCGATCTCCGCGGGCGCCCGCTCGGCGTAGCACCCCGTGACAACGATCCTCGTCCCGGGGTTATCGCGGGCGGTTTTCCGGATGAACCTGCGGACGTCCCGGTCGGCCCGGCCGGTCAGAGTACAGGAGTTGACCAGAACGACATCGCTCCCGCCCTCATTCTCTTCGAGCCGGAGGCCCCTTTCCCGGAAGGCCTCAGCCCAGGCGAAGGCCTCGGCCCGGTTGACGCGGCAGCCGAAATTCCGGACGGAAAAAGAGGGCATCGCCGGGGGTCACAGCTTTTCTTTGATCTTGAGCGAGGCCGCCTCGACCTTGTCTGCCATCTTCGCCCGGTAAGTGACGAGTTTCGTCCGGAGCGCCTCGTCGTTGAGGGCCAGGATCTCGACCGCGAGCAGGGCCGCGTTCGAGCCGCCGTGCCGGCCCAGGGCCATGGTCGCGACGGGGATGCCCTTGGGCATCTGGACGGTCGAAAGGAGGGCGTCGAGTCCCGCCAGCGTCTCGCTCTCGACGGGAACCCCGATCACCGGCTTGACCGTTTGGGAAGCGACGACGCCGGCCAGGTGGGCGGCCTTGCCGGCCACGGCGATGAAGATCTCGGTTCCCCCGGCCTCCGCCGACTTGACCAGGCGAAGGGTCCGCTCCGGCGAGCGGTGGGCGGAGGTCACTTCGAGGCCGAAGGGCACGCCGAAGTCCTTGAGGAGGACGAGCGCGTCCTCGACCGCGCCGAAGTCCGATTCGCTGCCGAGAAAAACCATGACTTTCATGTCCGCTCCTCCTGTATTGCGCCGATGTCGCGGCGGTAGTGCATGGCCTCGAAGTGGATCCGGCCGCAGGCATCGTAGATCTTAGCCATGGTCCCGGCGAGGTTGTCTTCCGAAGCGCAGATCCCGAGGACGCGGCCGCCGGCCGTCAGGCAGGCGTCGTTTTCGTACCTGGTTCCGGCGTGGAAGACGATCACCCCGGGGATCTCGGCCGCCTCGGCCAGACCGGTGATCGTCTTGCCCTTGTCGTAGCGGACCGGATATCCGCCCGAGGCCACGACGACGCATCCCGAGGGTTTGGCGGACCAGCGGACGTCCTCCCGCAGGACGTTCTCCTCGACCGCGGCCGTCAGGAGCTCGACCAGATCGCTCTCCAGACGGACGAGCTGAGGCTGGGTCTCCGGGTCCCCGAAACGGGCATTAAATTCGAGGACGCGGGGCCCCCGCTCGGTGATCATCAGGCCCGCATAAAGGACCCCCTTGAACTTCCGGCCCTCCTCGAGCAGGCGGGTGACGGCCGGGGTGATCACGGTGTTCATCACTTCGTTGAAGAGCTTCTCGGTCATGAAGGGCGAAGGCGATATGGCGCCCATGCCGCCCGTGTTCGGCCCCCTGTCCCCGTCGTAGGCCGCCTTGTGGTCCATCGCCGAGACCAGGGGCTGGACCCTCATCCCGTCGGAAATGACGATGAAAGACACCTCGCGGCCGCGGAGGAACTCCTCGATGACGATCCGCCGCCCGGCCGGCCCGAACTTCTTCTGGACGAGCATCTCGCCGGCCGTGTCCTCGGCCATTTTCTGCGAGGAGCAGACCACGACGCCCTTGCCGGCCGCCAGTCCGTCGGCCTTGATGACGACGGGAAAACCGAACTCTCCGGAGGCCAGGATCTTCTTGGCCTGGTCGAAGCCGTCGGCGACCTTGAACCGGCCCGTGGGGATGCGGTGGCGGTCCATGAATTGCTTGGCGAAGACCTTGCTGCCCTCGATCTCGGCCGCCTTCTTCGAGGGCCCGAAGATCTTCAGGCCGCGCTTCTCGAACTCATCGACGATGCCCATGGTCAAGGGGATCTCGGGGCCGACCACGGTCAGTTCGATATTCTCCCGAGCGGCGAAATCGGCCAGCCCGGCGATGTCCGTCTCGGCCAGGGGGACGTTTTCGGCGACGAGCCGCGTCCCGCCGTTCCCCGGCGCGCAATAAACCTTGTCCGCGTGCGGGCTCTGGGCGATTTTCCAGGCCAGGGCGTGTTCCCGGCCGCCGGACCCGACGATCAGTATCTTCATCGTCTCATACTCCGTTCACGGGACGATCGATCTTGTCCTCAAACCCCGGCGGCCCGGCGGAGGTTCTCGGCGAAGAGGGCCGCATAGCCGGGGTCCGGAATGACACTCGTGAGGATTCGCGCCGCCAGCGGCAGGGCTTCGGCGGGCGGAAGCGAGAAGCCCATGGTCAGGAAGTTTTTCCGGTACCGGGCCACTTCGTCGGCGGCGGGCTTGTCCCCGACGATGATGTCGCTCATCAGGCCGGCCAGGTCGTCGAAGTCCTTCTCCTTCATGCCGAACCGGGTCATCTCCTGGACGCCGAGACGGATGCCGCTCGAATCGAGGAAGGTGGCGTCGTCGGGCAGGGCCTGGTAGTTCGTCAGGATGTTGTTCGTCTCGAGGCGCCGGGCGATCTCCATGCCGGGGCCGAACGCCTTGACCCGAACGATGACCTGGTGGGTTTCCGTGTAGCCGTCGGCGGGGTCCCCCTCGACCGGGACGCCGTGGGCGTGGAGGGCTTTGGCGAAAGCCCGGGCGTTCGCCCGGACCTGGTTCTGGAAGGCCTCCTTGAACTCGTTCATCTCGTAGGTCGCTAGGAGCAGTCCGAGGAGCGTCCCGAGGTGGTGGTTGCTGGTCGAGCCGGGGAAGGCGCGGCCCTTGATCTCGAGCCAGAGCGGCCGCAGGGACGAGCCCTTGGGGAAGTTCCCGGCGACGACACCGCGCTGGGTCCCGAAGAAGGTCTTGTGCGTACTGCCGGTGACGAGGTCCGCGCCTTCGTCGAAGGGGGCTTGGAAGGCGCCGCAGAGGCCGAGGACGTGGGCCATGTCGTACATCAGGATGGGCCGGTCCTTCCAGTCCTTGACGATGTCGGCCACGAACCGGACGGGCTCCCGGTAGAGGAACATGCTCTTGCCGAAGACGACGAGCTCGGGCTTGTGCGAATCGAGCAGTCCGGCCAGCTTCTCCAGGTCGGGCTTGTACGGGTTCTCCTTGAGAACGGGAAAATTGACCACCCGTTCCTTGCCCGTCTCCGGGTCCTCCTCGACGCAGTTGAAGAGCCCCCCCATGGGCTGGGAGCTGAGGTGGCCGCCGTAGATGAGCTCGTTGTTCAGGACGAGGCGCATCCGCCGCGAGGGCTGCCCGGCGGCCCGGCCCCTGTTGATGTACTTGACGACGCCCTTGAAGACGACCTCGTTGGCCATCTGGCCGCTGATCGGGCGGAGTTCGACGTCGGTGCACCCGAAATAGGCTCCGAGTTCCCTCTGGGCCTCGACCTCGACGTCGCGGATGAAGTCCGTGCCCTGGTAGAAGTAGACCTCCTCCCCTTTCATTGTCCGGTGCTCGGCGTAGCGCCCGGCCGGGTCGGCGATCTCGCACATCTTGACGAGCAGAGAAGGCGTCGATTCGGACGGGATGAGGTTGAAACACTCTTTCTGGCGCCAGGCGTTGTTCCGCTCGACCCTGGCGGCCAGGTCCCGGACCTTCTCGGAAAACGCGGGCATGGAGCGGCTCCTCACTTGAAATTCCCGTCTTCGAGGTCGCGAATCTTCTGAACCCTCTGGGCGTGGCGGCCGCCCTCGAACTCCGTTTCGAGCCAGACCTTGACGAGGCTCAGGGCCAGTGCCAGGCTGTGCGTCCGACCGCCCAGGGTGAGGCAGTTCGAATCGTTGTGCTTGCGGCTCATCTCGGCCGCGTATTCGGTCGAACAGGGCGTCGCCCGGAGGCCCTTGAACTTGTTGGCTACGATGGCCATGCCGAGGCCGGTGCCGCAGACAAGGATGGCCCGGTCGCACGCGCCGGATACGACGGCCCGGGCGCCCTTGGCCCCGTAATCGACGTAGTCCACGGATTCCCCCGGCCCGCAGCCGAAGTCCTCGAAGGCGAAGCCGCGGCCGCGGAGATAATCGGCGATCCCCGTTTTAAGCTCGAACCCGGCGTGGTCCGAGGCGAGTGCGATCTTCATTTCTGTTCGAGGAGCCTGGCCGCCTCGGGCATGACCTGGATGGCCTTAATGACGACGGGGTCGTTCACGCGCGCGGCCCGGACCCCGGCTTCGACGCCCCAAATGGCCCCGGCGATCTCGCGTTCGAGCTCCCGGCGGATCTCGGTCTCGGCCTCCAGGAACGTCTTCTCGTCGTATTCGACCTTGCGCGTCCCGAGGAACTTGCGGAAATCGGCGATGACGTCGGCGTTCACGATGAACGTCGTTCCAACCTGGATCTTCCCGGGCGCGGCGGCCCCGGCGTCCTTCGGGTCCTGCGGAAAGACGAACTTCCGGCCGAGGTCGGTCTGGTGCTGGACGAGCCGCCGGGCGTAGGAGAAAAACGCCCCGCTCATACGGAGCCGCCCGGTGAACGGCTTGAGCAGGGAGTTGACGGCGTAGTCGGGTGTAATCCCGCCCTGGCCGAGAACCTTGCGGCCGCGGTCGGTGTAGCGGACCTCGCGGCTTTCCTCGGGGGCGCGCTTGCTCATGAGGTAATCCTCGAGATGGCTGTAATCCCGCTGGATGGAGCGCCCGCTCGGCGTCAGGTACTTGGCCACGGTCAGGGCCACGGCCATGTTCGGGGCCAGCGGAAAGACCGTCTGGACGAGGCCCTTCCCCCAGGAATCCTCGCCGACGATGATCCCCCGGTCGTGGTCCATGACCGCCCCGCTGACGATCTCGGAGGCGCTGGCCGTGCCCTGGTCGATGAGAATGACGAGCGGCAGCTTCTCGTACTGGTTGTCCAGGAAGGCCGGGAATTCCCGGTCGTAGGCCGGGTTCCTTCCCTTCATGGAGACGATGAGCGCGCCCTTGGGCAGGAAGAGGTCGGAGACCTCGATGGACTGGACGAGGGTGCCGCCCGAGTTCAGGCGGAGGTCGAGGATGAGGCTTTTCATCCCCTGGTCGGTGAGCTTGGCCAGCCCGTCTTCGAGCTCGCGGGGTGTGGTCTCGCCGAAATTCCGGATATAGAGGTAGCCCACCCCGCCGTCGAGGAGAAAGGCGTACGGGACGCTCAGGAGCGGGATCTCCTCGCGGGCGATGGTCAGTTCGAAGGGCTTGTCGGCGCCGTCGCGGACGATGGTGATGGTGACACTGGCCCCCTTCTCGCCGCGGAGCTTCTGCATGGCGTCGTAACTCGAGATGGGCACCGTCGATTCCCCGTTGATGTGGGAGACGACGTCCCCCGGAAGGATGCCCAGGCGCCAGGCCGGCCCGCCCTCGATCGGCGCGATGACGACGATGTTGTCTCCCTGTTTCTGGATCTGCATGCCCACGCCGAAGTACTTGCCCGAGTAGTCCTCGCGCATGCGCGAGAAGCTCGCGGGGTCCAGGAAATAGGAGTGGGGATCGAGCGTGTCCAGGGTCCCCTTGATCGAGGCGACGGCCAGGGCCTCCTCCTCGAGCGGCTTGTAATAGCTATTTTCGAGGATGCCGGCGATGGCGCGGGCCTTGTCCAATGAGGCGGTCCAGAGGTCCTGATCGTGCGACGGCATCCGGACGAGGACGAGCGCCGCCAGAACGAAGAGAATCAGGCGCTTTTTCATAGACTTCACTTGCCGACAATTTTATCATCGGCGACCCCCGTTGTAAAGCCGCGCGGATCGTCTTTTTGCTAGCATCCGTGGGCCTGGGCAGTTATGACGCCTCCCGTTTTGGCTGTGAAGGCCCGGGAGAGCCATGAGTGACCAAAATCCAGCTTAAAGAATAATTTCCTCGGGCTTTGGAGCTCCCGGGGCCCCGTGCTATAATACCGCCGCGAGACGGACATGTTCGGGAGCATCGGGCCGGCGGAACTCATCCTCATCTTCGTCATCGCCCTGCTCGTTTTTGGCCCCAAGAAGCTCCCCGAGATCGGCCGGTCGGTCGGCAAGGCCCTCCGGGAATTCAAGAAGGCGTCCGACGAGATCAAGGGCCGGATCGAGGAGGAGATCGAGGCCTCGGAGATCAAGGACATCCGCAAGGACATCCGGTCGGGCATGGACGACCTCAAATCCGGGGTTAAGATCTTCCAGGACGACATCAAGAAGGACATCGAGACACATGAGACTGGGGAAGGGCCGAAAGTCACCTGACGAAATGACCTTCCTCGAGCATCTGGAGGATCTCCGGAAGCGGCTCTTCTACTCCTTCGTCGCCCTCTTCATCGGCTTCGTCCCCGGCTGGATCTTCGCCAAGGAGCTCTACGCCATCCTGGCCCGGCCCGTGACCCAATACCTGCCGGCAGGCACCAAGCTCGCCTTCACGAGTCTGACCGCGCCCTTCATGCTCTACATGAAGGTGGCCTTCCTGGCCTCTCTTTTCTTCATGTCGCCCTTCGTCTTCCTCCAGCTCTGGTATTTCGTCGCCCCCGGCCTCTACCGGAAGGAAAAAAAGTACGCCGTCCCCTTCGTCCTGATGACGACGCTCTTCTTCTCCCTGGGCGCGCTCTTCGGCTATTTCATCGTCTTCCCTTGGGCCTGCCGCTTCTTCCTGACGCTCGGGGGCGACTTCCAGCCCGTCATCAAGGTCGACGAGTACTTCGGCTTCGCCCTGAGGGTCCTCCTCGGCATCGCCCTCGTCTTCGAGCTGCCCACGCTCGTTTTCTTCCTATCCAAGATGGGGCTCATCACGGCCCGCTGGATGGTCAGGAACTTCAAGTACGCCGTTCTCCTCATCTTCGTCATCGCCGCCGTGATCACGCCCACCCCGGACGCGATCACCCAGAGCATCGTGGCCGTTCCCATGATCGTCCTGTACGGCATCAGCATCCTCATCGCCTTGGTCGTCGGCCGGGGAAAAGAGAAGGCCCGCCGGACGGGGACGGATCAGGCGGGGTGACGCCCATGGACGGACGCCTGATCATCCATAACGAACGGGTCGAAACGCCCGAGAAGCTCGTCTCCGAGAACCCGGCCACGCTCGAAGCCGTGGGCGAGGTCAGCCTGGCGTCCGGGGCTCTCTGTGAACAGGCCATCCGGGCGGCCAAGGAGGCCTTCCCCGTGTGGCGCTGGCTCGAGCCGCGGGAAAAAAGGGCCATCTTCAAGCGGGCCGAGAACATCCTGGCCCGGCGGGCAAGCGAAGCCGGGCGCCTCATCGCCATGGAAAAAGGCTCGCCCTATCCCGAGTCTCTGGCCGTCGAGGTCTTCGGCGCCCTTCAATCCCTCAACTACTACGGTCATTACCAGGGACGCCTCCTCCGTCCCCGTCGGGCCGGTCACCATACTCCCCTTTTCTTCAATAAGTCGGGCACGTTCCATTTCCATCCCCTCGGTCCGACGCTCATCATCTCGCCCTGGAACTTCCCCTTCCTCATCCCCGTCTGCGACATTCTCAGCGCCCTGACGGGAGGGAATACCGTCATCCTCCGTCCCTCGACGACGACGCCGCTCACGGCCCTCCTGATCGGCGAGGTTTTTATCGAAGCGGGACTTCCGCCCGGAGTCCTCAACGTCGTCCCCTGCCGCGTCCCCCAGGCCGAGGCCATGATAGTCGACCGGGACATCCAGACCGTCATGTTCACGGGCAGTGTGGGGACCGGCAAGCGGATCATGGAGCTTTGCAGCCAAAACCTGACCAACCTGACCCTCGAGCTCGGCGGCAAGGACCCGATGATCGTGCTCGAGGACGCCGACATCGAGCGGGCCGCCCGCGGCGCCGTCTGGACGGCTTTCATGAACTGCGGTCAGAGCTGCGGGGCGATCGAACGCGTCTATGTCGCCCGGGCCGTCGCCGAGGCCTTCACCGCACGGGTCATCGAGCTGGCGCGGCAGGTCAAGGTCGGTAACCCTCTCGACTCCGGCATCGATATGGGACCGATGGCCACGGCCGGCCAGCTCAAGGTCGTCGAGGAACACATCGCCGACGCCCGGGCGAAGGGCGCCCGGATCCCGGTCGGGGGCGGGCGTGTCGCCGGTTTCCCCGGCCATTTCATCGAGCCCACGGTCCTCACCGACGTCGACCACACGATGCTCGTCATGACCGAGGAGACCTTCGGCCCGACGCTCCCCATCATGGTCTTCGACCGGCGGGAGGACGCCGTCGCCCTGGCCAACGACAGCATCTACGGGCTGACGGCCTCGGTCTGGACGCGCGACCGGAAGCAGGCCGCCTGGTTCGCCGAACGCCTCGAAGCCGGCTCCGTCACCATCAATGACCACATGTATTCGTTCGTCGAGCCCCGGGCGATCTGGGGCGGCATCAAGCAGACCGGCCAGGGCCGCTCCCACGGCCCCTACGGCCTCCATGAGCTAGTCGATATCAAGTACGTCGGTATGGACTTCTTCCGCAAGAAGTCCCAGACGTGGTGGTTCCCCTACAACCGGAGTCTCGAAGGCGTGATGGAAAAAGCGATCGCGGTCTTCCACGGCTCGGGCCTCGGCGCCAGGGTCAAGGCCGCCCTTGGGCTGCGGAAGGAATGGCGGCGGATCGTGGCGACCGCTCCCCTTTGGAACTATGTCCGGGCCCTGCCGCGGATCCTGAAAAAATGAAAACGGCGGCGCGACTCATCGGACTGACCGGGACCAACGGGGCCGGCAAGGGCGAGACCGCGGCCTTCTTCATGGTCCGGGGCTACGCCTACTTCTCGCTCTCCGATATCCTTAGAGAGGAGCTCGGGATCCGGGGCGAAGCGGTCACCAGGGACAACCTGATCCGGACCGGCAACGAGCTCCGGGAGCGCTTCGGGCCCGACGTCCTGGCACGACGGACCATGGCCAAGGTCGGCGGGCCGGCCGTCATCGACAGCATCCGCAACACGCACGAGGTCGCTTTCCTGCGCCGGCAGAAGGGCTTTGTCCTGCTGGCCATCGACGCCCCCGTCGCGACGAGGTTCGCCCGGGTCGCGGCCCGAGGCCGGGACGAATCGGCCGCCGACCTCGAGTCCTTCCGGAAAAAAGAAGAGCAGGAGCGGACGGGAGGGGCGACGGCCCAGCAGCTCGAAGCCTGCATGGCCGCGGCCGACCAGCTTATCCTGAACGACGGGACCATCCCGGACTTACATCGAAAACTCGAGGAGGTCGCATGACGCCGCCGAGAACGCCCAAGGACCTTTACTATCTGGGCATCGCCAAGGAAGTCTCGCTCCGGAGCACCTGCTTCCGGAGGACGATCGGCGCCATCGTCGTCCGTGACGACCAGATCATCTCGACGGGCTACGTCGGCGCCCCGCGCAAGACCCGCGACAGCCTCGAGCACGGCTTCTGCCTGCGCGACCGGCTGGGCATCCCCCACGGCCAGCGCTACGAGCTCTGCCGGAGCGTCCACGCCGAGCAGAACGCCATCATCAACGCCGCCCGGGCGGGCGTCAGCCTGCTCGGGGGAGACATGTACATCTTCGGCAGCGCCCCCGGCGGGAGCACGCCGATCGACGCCTTCCCCTGCTACATCTGCAAAAAGATGCTGATCAACTGCGGCCTCGACCGGGTCGTCTGCTCGACGGCCGACGGCGGAACCATGGTCTTCCGGATCGAGGAGTGGATCCGGGATTGGCAGGAGCGCGACATCCTCGACGACGAACATCAATACGGGAAAGACAAGTGAACGCCCGGGCAGCGGGCGGGCGGCGCGGCTCGATCCTCGTCGCCGTTTTCCTCCTCCTCGCCGCGGCGGGAAGTCCGGGAGGGCGGGCGCGGGCCCAGGAAACGCAACCCTCTGTTGATGCGAAGGCCGGGCTTCTCAAGCTCCTGGGGGTCGAGCCTTCCGCGGAATCCGTCGATTACGTCCGGACGAAAACGCAGTTCCAGCTTCACACCCTGCTCACGGAACAGCGCCATCAGAAAACGTGGCCCCTCGGCGAGCGCATCCAGAAGGACACGCTGGCCGGCCTGAAGATGCTGTCCTCGGTCGACGACGATATCCGGGCGAAATTGGAGGAACTGGCGGCGGCGCCCGCGGTCCTCGAGCAAGCCGCCCGGGCCGTCGAGGACGCCATCCTCGGCGGCAGGAAGATCTATGTTTACGGTTGCGGGGCCACGGGCCGGCTGGCCAAGCAGATGGAGAGCACGTTCTGGCGTCCCTTTTGGCGGAGGGTGAAGGCGGACAGGAAGATCGCGGCGAAGCTCGCCGGCCGCATTCCGGAGGGGGTCGAGGATGCCCTCATCGGCGAGATGACCGGGGCGGACAGGGCCTTGATCAGCTCCCTCGAGGGCTTCGAGGACCTCCAGCTCATCGGCCGCCTGCAGCTCCATGACCGGGGCATCCGCAAGGGCGACGTCGTCATCTGCGTCACCGAGGGCGGCGAGACGTCGTCGGTCATCGGGACGGTCCTGGCCGCGCTCGACGAGTGGAAGAGCGAGCCGGGATACAGCCCCGGAGAGAGCCGCAAGCGGCTGTACTTCGTCTACAACAACCCGGACGACAGGCTCCTGCCCTTCGACCGGAGCCGGAGCGTCCTGACCGAGCCGGGCATCACCAAGATCAACCTGACGACCGGGCCCCAGGCCATCACCGGCTCGACGCGGATGCAGGCCACGACCATCGAGACCTATGTCGTGGCTGCCGTCATCGAGACGGCTGTGGGACGGGCGCTGGCCCGTGTCCTCGGGGAGAACGAGATGGCCCGGCTCGGCTTCGAGGACGGCGGCGGGGCGGAGCGATCGGGGGTCGCGGCGAAGCTCAGGGAGTTCGGCGGCGTCCTCGATGGGGCGCGGTCGGCACTCCCGGCTCTCGCACCGTTGACCGACATGGAGGCGGCGGCTTACGCGGGCGGACGGTTTTCTACATACTACGCCGAAAAAGGGCTGATCACGGTCTTCATCGACAGCACGGAACGGAGCCCGACGTTCCGGCTCTTCCCGCTGGACACCGTTAGGGAGCCGCAGCGGAAATGCTGGATCCAGGTCTGGACGGGGGCGAAGACAGCCGGCGACGCCTGGCACGCTTTTCTGGGCAGGCCCTTCCGCGGGTTGGCGGCCGAGAAGTACAGGCCGGCGTTCGAAACGGGCATCGACGATCCCTACCTGCGGCGGGCGGCCCTCGAGAGCCTGAAGAAGGCCGGGGACGACCAGGCGGAGCTCTACGATTTTTCACTTTCCGCGTCGAACTTGGAGCGGCGCGGCCCGAAGAAGGGAGACTTATGCGTCCTGGTCGGCCTGATGCCCGAGGAGGGTGAGTTCGGGCGCGAAGGGTCGTCATTCGGGAAGGTCCTGCGGCTCGCCGGGGAAAGCGGCGCCGATGCGGCGGTCGTTCTGGTCACCGATCGTCCGCAGAAAGAATACCCGCAGTTAGAGGCGGGGATCCGGCGTCTGTTCGAGGGGCGGAGCGGCAGGCTCGTCGTGGTCCCCGTCCATGTCCGGACGACGGGCGATCCGTTCGGCCTGCGGCAGCAGATCGCGGCTAAGATGCTCCTCAACGCCCATTCGACGGCCGTCATGGCCAAGCTCGGCAAGGTCGTCGGCAATACCATGACCAACGTCAGCCCCAGCAACCTCAAGCTCGTCGGCCGGGCCACGTATCTCATCCAGTCGCACGTGAACGACATTCTGGGGCTGGCCGATTGGGTCAAGGCGAACGGCGGGCGCGCGCCGATATCCTACGGCGAGGCCAACGCCGTCCTTTTCGATTCCATCGCCTACCTCAAGGACCGGCAGGCCGAGGCGGGGCAGACGGCCGAGGTCGCTTTTTCCATTGTCCGCATCCTGGAGTCGCTGAAGCAGAAACGCGGCATCAGCCGGGAAGAAACGCTCGACATCGTCAAGACCGTCGGCCTCAGCGCCTACCTCACTTCCCTTAAATAAAGAAGGGGTCAAACCTACGCGATGCCAGTTTTATTTGGCATCGCGTAGGTTTGACCCCTTCTTACTCTTCTTAATTTCGTTGCCGTTCTTGCCTTCCGAATGAGAAAAGACTCATACCTCAATCGTCTTTGCCTTATAAGAAAGGAGGTCTGGTTGATTTATGGCTAGGCAAATCAGGATTGAATACTCCGGTGCTTTTTACCATGTTACCTCGCGAGGGAATAGAAAGCATCCTATCTTTCTTTCGGAAGAAGATCGCCTTTTCTTTCTAAGGTGTCTGGGCGATGCGCATGATAGGTTCAAATCTGTCTTCCATGTCTACTGCTTAATGGGAAACCATTATCATCTCTTTTTAGAAACTCCATTTGGGGAATTGTCAAAAATCATGCACCTGATCAACACAACCTATTCAGTTTACTTCAATAAAAAACACGGATGTTGTGGCCATCCTTTCCAAGGGCGGTTTACATCCATCCTCGTGCAGGCTGAGGAATATGCCCGGGAGCTTGCTCCGTATATCCATCTAAACCCGGCGCGTGCGAAACTCGTCAGTCGTCCCGAACATTACCAATGGTCGAACTATTGTGAATACTTAGGATTGGTATCTGCGAAGCCCTGGACAACGAGCTCGTTCGTTCTTGGCCTTTTTGGAGCATCCACGGACGATGCTAGACATAAGTACGAAGAATATGTGCTCTGGCGCCTGTCTCAAAACCTGCCAAGCCCACTTGATCCGGCAAAAAAAACCGGAATTCTGGGAAATTCCGAGTTCATCGAACGAATCAAAAAAACATATTTATTTCGCGATGACTCAGGCTATGATCGCGAGCTTCCGCAGAGTAATAAGCTTATCTCCCAGTACCGATTGCCCGATATCCTGGGGGCATCTGAATTAGTTATTGGCCCCAAGAACCGTTATTCAAGGAAAGCCGCAATTTATATCAGCCATAAAAGGACCAACTTGTCGCTTTCGGAAATTGGCGGGTTCTTCCAAATTGGCGTCTCAGGAGTCACGGATATCTGCCGCCGGATGAGGAAAGAACTCAACTCTAATGGAACTCTGGCTCAAGCAATCGAAGAAATAGAACGACGGCTACGAGGCTAATCAAGAAGAATCAAGAAGGGGTCAAACCTACGCAATGCCATTTATATTTGGCATTGCGTAGGTTTGACCCCTTCTTACTTCTTATGGCATGGGGGGGGCGCCGTCGAAGCTGAAGCAGGGGGCGAACGCCGGACGCGGTTTGCGCTTCGGCTTCGGTTTCACCTGCGGGTAGACGAAGAGCTCGCCGGCGTAATTCCGCAGGACGACCTGCTCGTCGGTGATCGACTGGAGGTACTTCGGAAGGACCGGAATCTTGCCGCCGCCCCCGGGCGCGTCGATGCAGTAATAGGGGACGGCCAACCCCGACGTCCAGCCCCGCAGGGCTTCCATGATCTCGAGTCCCTTCTCGACTGTCGTCCTCAGGTGCTCGGTGCCCGAGACGTAGTCCGCCTGGTAGATGTAGTAGGGCCGGACCCGGACCGAGAGGAGCTTTTGCATGAGCCGGCGCATGACCAGCGGGTCGTCGTTGACGCCTTTGAGGAGCACGGTCTGGTTCCCCAGCGGGATGCCGGCGTCGGCCAGCAGATTCAGGGCGCGCGACGATTCCGGCGTGATCTCGTCGGGGTGGTTGAAGTGGACGTTGACATAAAGCGGATGGTACTTGCGGAGCATGGCCACGAGCTTTTCCGTGACCCGCTGCGGCAGGACGCACGGGACGCGCGTGCCGACGCGGATGATCTCGACGTGAGGGATGGCCCGGACGCCCTTGATGATCGCCTCGAGCTTGCGGTCGCTCAGCATGAGCGGGTCGCCGCCCGAAATGACGACGTCCCGGATCTCCGAATGGTTCCGGATATAGGCGAGGCCGTCCTCGATGTACCGGGGGTGGATCTTCGACGCGTCTCCGACTTTTCTCTTGCGCGTACAGAAACGGCAGTACGAGGCGCAGCTGTGTGAAACCAGGAAGAGGCAGCGGTCGGGGTAGCGGTGGACGATGCTCTGCACGGGAGAGTCCCTGTCCTCCTGGAGGGGATCCGTTTCCCCGGTATTTTCCTTCAATTCGGCCGGGTCGGGCACCAGTTGGCGCCACATCGCGTCGCCGCGCTCCTTGATCAAATCCGCGTAATACGGCGTGATCTGGATCTTGAAAACGCGGGCGATCCGGCGGACCTCCTCGACATCCAGTCCGAAACGTCGGGCGATCTCCTCCGGTTTCCGGAGACTGCCCTGGAGCAAGCGTTGCCAGTCGTCCATCTCCTCGAAACTCCTTGTCAACGAAAATACTTCGCGTAGATGACGCGGTCGTCCCCGGCCCGGTAATAATCCGGGATCCGGGCGACTTCTTTATAGTCCAAGTCGATATAAAACTGCCTCGTGCCGTGGTACTTCGGCTGCGACGACGTCTCGATGATGATCATCCGTCCGTCGCGCCGGCGGACCTCGTCCTCGAACCAGCGGACAAGCACCTTGCCCCGCCCCTTGCCCTGCTCGGACGGCGCGACGGCCATCCAGTACAAGTCGTAGGCGTCCTCGGCGAGCGGGGTCGGCCCCCACGTCAGGTAGCCCACAGTGTCCTTCTGATCGTTCTCGACGACGACAATGCGATAGTCCTTCTGCTCCGGATCCTCGAGATAGACGTCGATGAGCTCCTCGGCCACCTCGACCTCGGCGGGCATGAAAAAGCCGGTCGCCCGGATGAGGTCCATGACCGGTTCCTTATCGCGCGGTTCCATCGGTCGGATCATGGACGACTCTTCTCCCGAGGGCGTTTTCGATCATTGTGCCCCAGAACGAAGCGTAGGCGATCCCGCCCGCTTTGAGGGCCCGGGCATAGCCGGCGTTGGTGCTGATGTCGGGGTTCGGGTTGACCTCGAGGATGAAAGGCCGGCCCTTGGCGTCCATCCGGAAATCGACCCGGGCGTAGTCCCGGCAGCCCATGATCCGGAACGCGGCGGCGGCCAGGCCCTGGAGCTTGGCACGGAGCTCCTCGTCGATGGGCGCCGGGCAGACCGGGGGCGTCTTCTGATAGAGCGGATTGTCTTCGAACCACTTGGCTTCGTAACCGAGGATGCGCGGCAGATCCTTGGGCATGGCCGAGAAGTCGATCTCGGAGACCGGCAGGGGCGTCACCGCGCCGTTCTCCAGGACCGAGACGTTGAACTCCCGGCCGTCGATGAACGCTTCGACAAGGACCGGCTGCTTGTAGTTGTCGAGGCAACGCCGGACCTGCCGGCGGAAGGACTCCTCGTCGCGGACGACAGAGTCCGGGTAGATGCCCAGGCTGGCGTCCTCGGCGTTCGGCTTGACGATGAGCGGAAATTTCAGCTCGAGGGGTTCGTCCCCCGTCAGCATGAGCTGGGCCGGGGCCGTGGGCAGGCCGGCGGCCCGGAGGACGGCCTTGGCCTTGAACTTGTCCTGGCAGAAGGCCAGGGTTTTGGCGGCGCTCCCGGTGAACGCGAGGCCGAGGAGCTCGAAGATGCCGGCGACGTTCGACTCCCATTGCGGCCGGCCGTAGTACCCTTCGCAGAGATTGATCAGGGCGTCGGGATTGAGCTCGCGGACGCGTCCCAGGAAATTGAGGAGGCTCCTCTGGAGGGGGATGAGCGTCGCCTCGATCCCGAGCGTGCGGACGGCGGCGTGCGTCTGCTGGGCCATCTCGGCCACGGACTCTTCGGACAGACGCTCGCCCGTCGCCGTCGGTCTCGGTTCGTAGGCGTTGAAAACGATGGCGATATGTGGGGCAGGATTCATGCGCGATCCGCGAGGACCGCCGGCCGCTCGCTCGCCGCAGGCCGGATGCGCGTGGGACGGAGGCCGTACCGTTTCGAGGCCTCCTCGACGACCTTGTGGATCAGGTCCGAATAGGAATACCCGGCCGTCCGGGCCGCCTTGGGCAGGCAGGAATTGTCCTCGGGGTTGGGCAGGATGCCCGGCAGCGGGTTGATCTCAAGGATGTTGGGCTCCCCTTTTTCGTCGAGCCGGACGTCGACCCGGCACCAGTCCCGGATGCGGAGCACGGTGCAGGTCCGCGTGACGAAGTTCTCGATCTTGGCCTTGAGCACCGGGCTGACGGGTGCCGGGCACTTGAAAATGTCGAGGGGTTTTTCCCGCGTGTCCCAAACCCACTTCGCCTCGTAGGAATAGATCGGCGCCGCCCCGGAGGGCAGCTGGCCGTGGTCGATCTCAACGATGGGCAGGATCTCATGGTTCGGAGTGTTTCCGAGGACGCCGACGGTGAACTCGCGGCCGGAGAGGAAACGCTCGACGATCACCGGCTGGTTGTAGGCCGCGATGACCTCTTCCACGCGCTCGTAGAGGTCGCCCAGGCTGTGGACGAGGGAGTTGTTCTTGATGCCCTTGCTCGACCCCTCGAAGAGGGGCTTGACGATGGCCGGGAGCCGGATGCCGGCCGGGATGCCGGCCGCGGACTCGACGATCCAGAAGGCCGGGTTCGGGATCCTGTGGTAGGACAGGATCTCTTTGGCCCGCGACTTGTCGAGGCAGAGTCCGAGGGTCAGCGGATCGGAGCCGGTGTAGGGGATGTCCAGCATCTCGCAGATCGTCGGGATATGGGACTCGCGGTTCGGGCCGACGACGCGTTCGGCGATGTTGAAGACGAGATGGGGGCGCTGACGCTTCAGGCGCGCGTAGGCCTTCTCATCGGATTCGATGAAGACAACCTGGTGCCGTTCCTGGAGCACCCGCCCGACGGCTGCGATCGTTTCGTCCGAATCGCATTCCGCGAGCAGGTCGACTGGCGATGGGGGCTCGTCTTCCTCGTCGTGTCGTTCGTCGGGGCGATGAGAGAGCGTCGCTTCCATCCCCGCTTTCGAACTGAAAAGCAATGCTACTTTCATCGCTCTATTCCTTCTTTCAACTCAAGCCTTCGTAATTTCCGATGGCCGTGATCATTTAATTCATTTTCATTTATAGACCATTCTGACCAAATGTCAAGTTTTTTTCTTACCGGTCGACCACTTTTCTTTGTAGGACGGTGCTCAGCCCGCACCATTAGTGGTGTCAATCCGTCCCGCCGTAACCGTTTCTCAAAGCCGTCGGATCCGCCGGCGGACGAAGAGGAACGGCACGGAACTTGCGGCGCGGCGAGGGCGGAAATCATGGCGGGATCCTGGTGATTCTTACCTGAAAAAGAGGAGCGTGACGACGACGTAGAGCGGGATGAGGATGGCGCAGGAGTAGGCCATGTAGCCGAAGAACGAGGGCATCTTCAACTTGTATTCTTCGGCGATGGCCTTGACCATGAAGTTCGGGCCGTTGCCGATGTAGGAGTTCGCGCCCATGAAGACGGCGCCGGCGCTGATCGCTTTGAGGAAGATCGATGGGATGCCCACCACGTCACCGTTGAGGCCGAGCCCCTGCCCCATGGAGAAGAAAGCCAGATAGGTCGGCGTGTTATCGAGGAAGGAGGAGAGGGAGCCCGAGGCCCAGAAGAAATGCCACGGCTGGGTGATGCCGAGCTCCGCCGCCCGGGCGTTGAGGATGAGCAGGGCCGGCACCATCGTGATGAAGATGCCGGCGAAGAGGATGGCCACCTCGAGGATGGGATTGTAGGTGAACTTGTTGTCGACCCGGCACTCGCGCTTGGTCGTCAGCAGGGACATGACGGACATGAGGATGAAGATGCCTTCGCGGCGCGGGAAGGGCAGGAACATGCCGGCGATGACCCCGGCGATCCAGAGGAGGTTGATCGTCCCGGTCATGTGCAGGGGGACGACGCGGCGGCGGTCGCGGATGAGGTCGCGGGACTCTTCCTTACGGTACTGATAGCTGTCAAAGAGGTAGAACATCAGCAGCACGCCGCCGACCATGACGGCCCACATCGGGAAAAGCCGGAGGGTCCAGAAGAAGGGCACGCCCTTGATGAAGCCCATGAAGAGCGGCGGGTCGCCGAGCGGCGTCAGCAGGCCGCCGATGTTGGAGACGAGGAAGATGAAGAAGATCGGGATGTGGATGGTCCGCCTGCGCTCGGAGTTGGTCTGCAGGAGAGGACGGATGAGGAGCATGCTCGCGCCGGTCGTTCCGATAAAATTGGCCATTACGGCGCCGACAAGCAGGAACATCGTGTTGACTTCGGGGGTCGCCTTGAGGTCGCCCTTGAGGACGATGCCGCCGGAGATGATGAACAGGGCCGTGAGAAGAAGAAGGAAGGAAGAGTAGTCCTTCATCGACAGGACGAGTTCGTGGGGGGCCTGGAAGAAAAAGAAGACGGCGACGGGCAGGGACCAGAGGAAGGCGACGAGGGCCTTGTTCTTGTGGTTCTCCCAGAAGTGCGGAGCGCGGAGGGGAAGGAGGGCAATGGACAGGAGAAGCCCCACGAACGGGACGACGGCCCACAGCGACAGCGATTGTCCGAGTTCATGCGCGTTCATAAGATTCGTATTGTAGCGGAAGAGCCGATTTTTTCAAGTCAGGGAAGGAAGGCCGTGGACAGATGGAAAGCGCGAGCCGGGATCTTCCGTCTCGCCGCGCGCGTCTCGACCGGACGCAGCAGGGACCGGTCGTCGCTCGGCGGCGTCAGGAAGAGGAGCGCCGCGCCCGCGGCCCAGAGCTCCTCCAGGACGTCGAGCGGCAGGCCGCGCTCGACGCGGACGACGGCCCGGGCGCCGGCCGCCGCGCCGGCGCGGGCGATCGCCACGGCCAGCCCCGCCCAGGTCTCGTACGTCGAACCCTTGTCCGAGAAATGGACCCAGCCGCCATGCGCGGCGGTCGCGGCCAGCTCCGGGACAAGCGGGCCGTGATAGTAGTACACGAAATAGCCGTGGCCGGACTTAGAGGCGGCCGCGAGCCTAGCGATTACCCCGGCCTCGCGGGGGAGCGCCCGGTTGGAAACGTGAAGATCCATCCCGCGCCCGAGAAGGTCCTCGAGGGCCTGGAGGGAGATGCCGGAGCTTCCGTCCGCAGCCGGGAGAGGTCCGTTCCAGAAGACCGACAGATACGTCCTCGAAGCCCGGCAGGCTTCAAGGAGGATCGCCCACTCGTCGGCCCGCGGCCGGGCCTCGTCCGACGTCAGGACCCGGGCGCCTTCGCGGCCGAGCGCTTCAAGCTCGTTCAGGCCGAACCGGCCCGTGTCCAAAACACTCAGGCGGATCCGCCGCCTGCGGGCGTACTTCGCCGCATCGAGCAGGGGTCCGTAGTCGAACTGGTCGTCGCGGATGACGAGGTCCTGCCGCATGCGGACACGGTCGAGGAGCTCGTATGTCCTGACGACGTCGGCGATGCCTTTTTCGACCGGATTTTCGTTCATCGTTCGAATTTCAAGATATACCATCCCGCCCCGGGGGTGTCAACAATACGGCGGCCGTAGTGGGACTTCGGGGATCGTCTCCGTCCGCTGCGGTGATACGTTCGCTGCCACCAACCCCCTTTTTAAAACTGGGTTGGTGACGCTCAGTATTAACCCTGCGCATATCCCCGGGCTTAAGGCCGGGGAGTCGAATGGGTTTAATTCTTCACGCCTTCCCGGGCCGGATTCGATGGGAGGAGTCCGCGTATCCGTCCCGTGATGACTAAATCACCGCTTTATGCTCCCTCCGACGATACCCTCAGCCCCTGTTCCCAGCGGCCGCCCCTGGGAGCACTCTTGTGTGTTTTACCTGGGATCATAACTTGATATTCCCGGCCACGTCCTTTATCATCCTCGACGTATGGAGGCGACGGTGACATCCTGCGTGGTCTTGTTTTCGGGCGGGCTCGATTCGACGACCGCCCTGGCCTGGGCCCTCTCCCGCTACAACCGGGTCCACGCCCTGACCTTCGACTACGGCCAGAGGCACCGCGTCGAGGTCGCGCTCGCCCGGAAGGCCGCCCGCAAGCTGGGAGTCGCGCACACCGTCCTCAAGGTCGACCTGCGGCCAATCGGCGGCTCGGCGCTGACCGACACGGCCATCCCTCTCCCCCGCTCCACGCGGCCGGCGAGACACCCCGTCGGCCCCCCTGCGACCTACGTCCCGTTCCGTAACGGCATCTTCCTCGCCCTGGCCGCCGCCTGGGCCGAAGCGCGCGGCGTCCGGGACCTCGTCTGCGGCTTCCACGTCGCCGACTCCCCCGACTATCCGGATACTACGCCGCGTTTCGTCGAGGCCATGGAAAGGGCTATCCGCGAGGGAACGAAGGCCGCTTTCGGCGGTCCGCGACCGCGGGTCCTCGCGCCGTTCGTCCGCTCGGGAAAAACGGACATCATCCGGAACGGCCTGGCCCTCGGCGCCGATTATTCTTATTCGGTCTCATGTTATGCCGGAGGGGAGCGTCCCTGCGGGACATGTTCGTCCTGCCGGCTTCGCGCCAGGGCCTGGAAGGCCCTCGGCCGCGAGGACCCTCTCCTCGCCCGTCTTCGAAAGGAAGGAAAACGATGAGCTGGACACTTAAGGTCCGGGACAAGTTCTCGGCGGCCCACTATCTCAAGGAATACAAGGGCAAGTGCGAAAAGGTCCACGGCCACACGTTCCAGGTCGAGGTCGAGATCGCCGTCCGCGAGCTCGACCGGACGGGCATCGGCTTCGATTTCGCCGAGATCAAGAAGGCGCTGGCCGCGGCCCTGCCCGACCACACCCTCCTCAACGAGGTCTTCCCTTTCAATCCCTCCGCGGAGAACATCGCCCGCCATCTCTACGGCGAGCTCAAAAATACCTACCCGGTCAAGTCGGTGACGGTCTGGGAATCCGAGGATGCGTCGGCCACCTACGCTGAAGACGATTGAGATCTTCGCCTCGGTCCAGGGCGAAGGCCTGCGCCAGGGTGAGCCGACGATCTTCGTCCGTCTCTCCGGCTGCAACCGCCGTTGTGGTTTTTGCGACACGAAGAAGGCTTGGCGGGGCGGCCGGGAGACGCCGGTCGAAAAAATCGTGGAAGAAGTCCTCCGGCTCCGGCGCGGTTTCCCGGCGGCCTGGGTCTGCCTGACCGGGGGCGAGCCCCTGGCCCAGAACGTCCGCCCTCTCGTGCGGCGGCTCCACGAGGAAGACCTCAAGGTCCAGGTCGAGACGAACGGGACGTTCCCCCCCGAGCCGGGGGCGGACTGGCTGACGGTGTCGCCCAAGCCGCCCGACTACGATGTCCACCCCGGATTCCCGAAGAGGGCGCGCGAAGTGAAGCTCGTCGTCTGCCGCGCGCTGACGCTCGACGCGGTCAAGACCATGAGGACGACATTCCCCCCGGCCACGCCCATCATCCTCCAACCCCAGTCGAACGCTCCGTGGAGCCGGAAGAAGGCGTTGAAAGTCCTCGAAGACGCCGGCCGGTCGGGCCTCACCGGGATCCGCCTGTCCGTCCAGCTTCACAAGGTCTACGGGCTGCGCTAGGCGGACGCCGCGGGGCCCGCATCGCGTCCGGCGCCCTTTCGCTCAAAGAAACGGTAGCCCGACCGCGTCAGATAGACCCCGGCCAAGGTGATGGCCGCGCCGGCCGCCTGGAGGCCGGTCAGCCGCTCGCCAAGCACAAGCCCGGCGAAGAAGATGGCCAGGACGGGGGTCAGGTTGCCGTAGACGCCGGTCTTGGCGCTTCCGACCGCGCGGATCGATTGGTACCAAAGGACGAAGCAGAGGAAAACGGAGACGAGGCCCGCGTAGAGAATGGCCCCCCAGCCCTGCCACGGAATCCGCGACCACTCGACCGCAGCCAAGTCCTTGGCCGCGAACGGCAGATAGACGAAGGTGCCGATAATCGTCCCCACCGCCGCCAGCCGGAAGGGCGAGTTCCTCTCGAGGACCGGCTTCGAAAAAACCGTGTAGCCGGCCCAGCAGGCGTTGGCCAGCAGGATCAGCACGGCCCCGCGCATGGCGCTCCAGGCGAAGACAAAGCCCCCGTTCTCGCCGGAGACGACGAGAAGGAACCCGGCGAAGGAAAAGGCGATACCGAGCCAACCAGCGAGAGAGATCCGCTCTTTCCCGATCGCCGTGGCCAGGAGGGCGATGAAGACGGGGCTCGTCCCCATGAGCACGGACGCCGTGGAGGCGCTCATGCCATCGATGGCCTGGATGAAAAAGAATTGATAGCCGGTGATCCCCAGGAGGCCCAGGCCGGCCGCCTTCCAGGCGTCTCCCTTCCGCCCGAGCGAAAACTTCCCCGGGCTCACGGCGAGGACCCCCAGAAAGGCTAGCGAAGCCAGGGACAGCCGGACGGCGTTGAACGCGTGGGGAGAAAACGACCGCAAGCCGATCTTGATCACCGATAGGTTGACGGCCCAGAGGAAGACCGTCAGGAGTATCAGCAGGTCGGTGCGGCCCATCCGCGAACCGTTGGCTGACTCGGACATGCTGGTTTTCTCTCGGTTGTCAGGTTTAGGCGCGGCTGCGGGGAGGGCCGGCCCTCAGCGCCGCCGCTTCCGGGGGCGGGGGTAACGGGCTTCGACGACCGACCGGAGTCCGCCGCGCGGGTTGAACTCGCCCCTGACGACGGCGCTCGACGGGCGGCAGGCGCGGACGATGTCCTCGAGGACGCGGTTGACGACGTTCTCGTAGAAAATGCCCAGGTTGCGGTAAGCCAGGAAATACTCCTTCAGGGACTTGAGCTCAAGGACCTCCCCGGCCGGGACGTAGCGCAGGAAAATCGTCCCGAAATCGGGTAAGCCCGTCTTGGGGCAGACCGAGGTGAATTCCGGGAACTCGATGGCAATCTCGTAGTCCGGGAACTGGTTAGGGAAGGTCTCGAGGGGGGGCAGTTTCGCCTGGAGGCCGGCCTTGGCCTCCCGGTCCGTGTATCGCGGCATGGGACTCCTCACTAACCTCTTGAAGATGGCTATGATACACGAAATCCGCGGCCTCGACAACGGCGGCCACGGCTTTCGTGCAGGGGCGGTTTCTTTATGGGCTGGGAAATCCTATAATAAAAGGAGAGCTATACTCCTTATATAAAAGAGCGACGGATGAGTGAATGTAAGGGCGCGAAAAACAAGGCCCGGTGCAACTGCAGCTGGGAGCCCTGCGGCCGGAAGGGGCTCTGCTGCGATTGCCTGGCCTACCACTGGAGCCTCCGGGAGCTCCCGGCCTGCCTGTTCCCCGACGCCGTGGAGAAGACCTACGACCGGTCTCTCCGGAAGTTCATCGAGATCTACAAGGGCAAGGCCTGATGGGCGGCCGCCGCCACGTCTACGGCCCCGTGCCCTCGCGGCGCCTGGGCTTTTCCCTGGGCGTGGACATCATCCCCTTCAAGACCTGCACCCTGGACTGCACGTACTGTCAGCTCGGATCGACGCGGAAAACCGTCTGCCGGCGAAGGAGTTGGTTTCCGCCCGGGGAGATCCTGGCCCAGGTCAAGGAGGCCGTGGAGTCGAGGCAGAAGATCGACGTCATCACCTTCTCCGGCTCGGGCGAGCCGACCCTCAACCGGGACATCGGCCGCATTATCCGGGCCATCAAGAAGATGACCCGGATCCCCGTCGTCGTCCTGACCAACGGGACCCTGCTCACGCGGAAAGAGGTGCGGCGGGACCTCGCCGCCGCCGACATCGTCGTGCCCTCGCTCGACGCCGTTTCCGGGAACTTGTTCCGCCGCGTCAACCGGCCGAACAGAGCCCTCGATCCCGAAAAGATCATCGACGGCCTAGCCCGCTTCCGCGAAGGATTCCGGGGCGAGATCTGGCTGGAGGTCATGCTCATCAGGGGCGTCAACGATTCTCCGGCCCACATAAAAGCCCTCAGGGCGGCCGCGGACAGGATCCGCCCGGAGCGCATCCAGTTGAACACGGTCGTCCGTCCGCCCGCCGACGTCAAAGCGAAGCCGTTGAGCCCCGGAGCGATGGGGAAGATCCGCGATGCCCTCGGCCCCCGGGCGGAAATCATCGCCTCGTTCGAAAAACGGAAGCAGGCACCGGCCGCCGGCGACTTCGAAACGGCCCTCCTGACCGCGGTCGGGCGCAGGCCCATGACCGCCGAGGATATTTCTCTCTCCCTGGGCCGTCACCGGGACGAGGTCCTCAAGGCCCTTTCCTCACTCCGCGGCCGGCGGAAAGTTCGGAAGGCCGTTCACGGGGGAAAAACGTACTTCGCCCGGGCCCGCGGCTAGCTTTACTCGGGCCGTTCGGCTGTGATAGCATGGATCTTCTGCGAGGTAGTGTCTTCTACAAGCACGAACTGGTTCTCTCCGGACTGACCGGTTCTCTATGCCTGATAATTCCCACAATCTATCCTGCCGTATTCCATAAAGGAGTCGTCCATGTTTCTTAACACCCATTTTCCCAAGGCCGAGAAATACTGGTATATGGGGAAGCTCCTCGACTGGTCCGAGGCGGGCTGCCACCCCATGATGCACGCCCTCCACTACGGAACGTCGGTCTTCGAAGGGATCCGGGCCTACAGCACGGCGCGGGGACCCGCGATCTTCCGCTTGCCGGATCATGTCGACCGGCTCCTCCTGTCGGCGGGCGCGGCCAAGATGAAATCTCCCTACAACAAGGACGAGATCACCGACTTCATCAAGCTGACCGTCCGCGAGAACAAGCTCGAGAGCTGTTACATCCGGCCCCTGCTTTTCTTCTCCTACGGCAACCTCGGGCTCGTGCCCAAGGCCTGCCCGGTGGAGCTGGCCATCAGCGCCTGGGAATGGGGCGCTTACCTCGGCGAGAACGCGGCCCGCGGCGTCAACACTTTCATCGTCCCCTGGCGCCGTGTCCACCACACCCAGTTCAACATGTCCGCCAAGCTCGGCGGCGTCTACGTCCAATCGACGATCTGCGGCCTCGAGGCCCGCGAGGAGGGCTTCGACGAGGCCGTCTTCCTGAACTTCGAGGGCCGCGTCGCCGAAGGGCCCGGCCAGAACATCTACATCGTCAAGGACGGGACGCTCGTGACCAACGACCGGAAGGAATCCGCCCTCGAAGGGATCACCCGGACGAGTCTCCTGGAGATCGCCCGCGACCTCGGGTTCAAGACGGTCGTCGGGCCCATCACCAAGGAGGATCTCTTCGGGGCCGACGAGGCCTTTTTCTGCGGGACGGCGTCCGAAGTCATCCCCATCATCTCTGTCACGGACGGGTCCGACCCGGCCGGCCCGAGAAAAAAGAGCACCGTCGGCAAGGGCCTGCCGGGGCCGATCGCGCTGAGGATGGTCGGGGCCTACAAGGAGGCCGTGACCGGCCGCTCCCCCCGCTATGAGAAATGGCTGACGTACGTCAACGGTTGACGAGCGCCGTCCGGCTCCGGCCGGTGGGGGTCGTCAGGTCGCGTTTCAAGGAGCCGGCCGACCTGCCGCCGCCGGCCTTCGCCCCGGCCCGCTTCCTCGAACGCGTCGCCGGCCGGATCGAGGTCTTCCCCGAATTCGCAGACGGCCTCGACGACCTCGAGGGCTTTTCACACGTCATCGTCCTCTTCCATTTCCACCGCTCCACGGGGTTCAAGCTCAAGACCGTTCCGCCGGGCGAGTCCGGGCCGCGGGGGATTTTCTCGACCCGTTCGCCGCATCGGCCGAATCCCCTCGGCATGACCGTCGTCAAACTGCTCGGGAGAGACGGCCGGGTCCTTGAGGTTTCCGGCCTCGACCTCGTCGACGGGACGCCGGTGCTCGACCTCAAGCCCTACACGACCCGGGACCGGAAATCGCGGATCCGGACGGGCTGGCTCCGGAAAAAGAGCCGCCCTGCGCGATAGCTCCGCCTTCAAGCCGGAATTGGCCGGGGGTTCAGGTCTTCAGGACGTCCCCGGCTGCGGCGGAGATGATATCCCAAGCGCCCCGGACGTGGCGCTCCTCGGTCGTCCTCTGGCCCACGACCAGCCGGATGGTGTATTTCCCCCGAAGCGTCGTGTGGGTCAAGAAGACGCGTCCCGAGGCGTTGACCCGCTCGAGCAGCCTGCGGTTGAGCTCGTTGAGCCCGCTTTCCTCCCGGCCGTCGTCGAGGCGGAAGCAGACGAGGCCCAGGTCGACCGGGGCCAGGAGCTCGAAGCGGCCGTCCCCCTCAACCCAGTCCTTGACGAGCGCCGCCAGACGGAGATGCTCGCGGACCATGGCCTGGAGCCCCTCGACGCCGTAAGAACGGATGACGAACCAGAGCTTGAGGGCCCGGAAGCGCCGGCCCAGCTGGATGCCCCAGTCCCGGTAGTTCTTGACCCTGGCGTCGACGCCGGTCTTGAGGTACTCGGGATGGATCTCGAAAGTCCGAACGAGCGTCGCCGGGTCCTTGACGAAATAGGCCGAGCAGTCGAAGTTGGTCACCATCCACTTGTGGGGGTTGAAGACGAAGGAATCGGCCAGCTCGACCCCGTCGAGGATCCACCGCTTTTCGGGGAGCAGGGCGGCCGTCCCGGCCCAGGCCGCGTCGACGTGGAACCAGGCGCCGTGCTTTCTGCAGATCTCGCCGACCGCCCTCAAGGGGTCGACGGCCCCGGACGACGTCGTGCCGACCGTGGCCACGACGCAGGCCGGGACGAACCCGGCGTCCCGGTCCCTGGTCATGGCCTCCTCGAGCTTCTCCGGGATGACGGCGAACCGTTCGTCCGTCGGGAGACGGCGGAAGTTCTTACTCCCGAATCCGGCGATCTTGACGCCCTTTTCGACGCTCGAATGGGCCTCCTCGGACGCGTAGACGGTCAGGGGAGCCCGGAGGCCGGCGTCGTTCGATTCGAACCCGGTCGCCCGCTCCCTCGCCGAAAGCAGGGCGCACAGGGTGGCCGTCGAGGCCGTGTCCTGGATGACGCCGGAGAAGTTCTCGGGGAGTCCGGTCATCTGCCGCAGCCAATCGAGGACGACTTCCTCCAGTTCGGCCGCCGCCGGAGAGGTCTGCCAGACCATGCACTGGGCGCCGAGGCCGGCCGTGAGGAATTCCCCCAGGACCGAGGCGGGGCTGTTATTGGCCGGGAAGTAGGCGAACCAGCCGGGGTGCTGCCAGTGGCTGACACCGGGCAGGAGGACCCTCTCGAAATCCCGGAAGATCCCCTCCATGGCCTCGCCCCTGGCGGGCGGGACAGCGGGAATATTTTTCTTGACGTCGCCCGGCTTCAGAGGGGAAAGGACGGGGAATTTCTCGACATTCTCGAAATAATCGGCGATCCAGTCCACGAAATGGTGCCCGGCGAGCCGAAAATCATCGTTTTTCATGCCTTTCTCCTCGGTAAAGGGCCCTTTTGTCCCTCTTGAAGACGCGCCCACTATACTATTTTCAGGGGGAATCTCAAAATGAGGGCCCTGGCCGGGTCATTTCTGGGAAAACCTCAAGATAGAGCGGTTTTATATGCGAAAATCGGTCGTGAATCCGGACATCGCGGTATTTTAGAAAAGATCCTGAAAAGTCCTTGCATTCCCGTCCGCCTTTGTGATATAATTAATAATGGTCGTCGGGGGGGGAATTCGAAAAACTTCGAAAAATAGCCCTCCGGTTTTTTTTGCCCTGCCTCATTGTCTTTAAATTTGACCCTATCTGTCTTTTATATTAAGATCTTCACGGCTTATTCGAAGGGAAGTCCGTCGGATGCGGACACAGCCCCCGCTACTGTAACCGGGGACGAATCCCAAGAGACGCCACGGCCGCGAGGCTGGAAGGCTTGGGAGGAGAGCGATCCGGGAGTCAGGAGACCTTCCGTAAGCCAGGGTCGACCGGTCTTCGGGCGGAAGACGGGACACTAAAAGCGGCGGGGGCGGCTGCGGAGCTCCTTCCATGGACAGACGAACGCTCGCCCTCGCCGGCCTGCTCGCGCTCATCCCGGCCGGCCTTCGCGCCGACGACCCCCAGGACAAAACCGGCTCGGCCCTGCGGCGCGACATCGTCGTCACCGCCACACGGCTGGAGACGCCGGAGAAGAAGGTCGGAAGCTCCCTGACGGTCATAACGGGCGAGGAGCTGGCCCGCAGCCACAAGGCCTACGTCCTCGAAGCCCTGGAGGACGTCCTCGGTCTGTCGACCTTCCGGAACGGCGGCCCGGGCGCGGCGTCCTCCGTCTCCATTCGCGGGGCCAACAGCGAGCACACGCTATTCCTCCTTGACGGCCTCGAGCTCAACGATCCGATCAACCCCTCCCGCTCGTACGACCTGGCCCATTTGTCCCTCAGCCAGGTCGAGCGGATCGAGATCCTCCGAGGTCCGCAGGGTCTTCTCTACGGTTCGGACGCGCTCGGCGGCGTCGTCAACATCATCACCCGGGCCGGCCGCGGCAAGCCCCGCCTGACCCTCGCCGCGTCGGCGGGCACGTACCAAACGCTCGTCTCCGACCTCGGGCTCTCGGGTTCGGGCCGGAAGACCGACTACTCGCTCTCCCTTTTCCACGAACGGACCGCGGGCATATCCGCGGCCTCGTCCGCCTATCCGGGAAACACCGAGCGGGACGGTTATCGCAACCTCTCCCTGGCCGCCCGGTTCGGCTACGCTCCCCGGCCGACAAAAAGCTTGACCTTGACGGTCAAGGCCGTGGAGGCCCGGACGGAACTCGACAACTTCGGCGGGCCCGGGGGGGACGACCCGAACAGCCGCCAGGATTACGGGACCCTTCTCGTCCGCGGACAGTATCGCGGCCTCGCCGCGAGCGGCCGCTGGGAGCAGGCCCTGTCCGTGTCCTGGCTGGGCGCCAGACGGGAGAACAGGAACCCGGTCGACGACGCTCATCCCCAGGATGGGGACGAGGGTCTCTATCGGAGCGACATCTTCAAGCTCGACTGGCAGAACAATTTCTTCCTCCACCCGGCGCACACGCTCACGGCCGGCCTCGAGCTCGAGCAAGAAAGAGGGCGGTCCGATTACGTCTCGGAAAGCGCTTGGGGCACAATGGAAGCTCGGTTTCCCTCTGTCCGGACCGGGTCGGCCGGCGTCTATGTTCTCGATCGCTGGGAACGCGGAGAGCGGTTTTTCGTCACGGCCGGAGTCCGGGCCGACCGCCACAGCCGGGCCGGGGCCGCGGTGACGCTCCGCGTCGCTCCGGCGTATCTCGTCGCCGCGACGGGAACGAAACTCAAGGCCTCTTTCGGCACCGGCTTCAAGTCGCCCTCCCTTTACCAGCTTTTCGCGCCGGAGACTTCCTGGGGGCCGGTGGGCAACCCGGCCCTGCGGCCGGAGCGGGCCGTGGGCTGGGACGCGGGGTTCGAGCAGAGCTTCATGAAGGAGCGTTTCACATTCGGGCTGACCTGGTTCGAGAACGCCTTTCGGGACCTCGTCGACTTCGACTTCGCGGCCGGGTACATCAACATCGGCCGGGCCCGGACGAAAGGCCTCGAGGCCTCGGCCAAAACACGGCTTGGCGGCGGAGTCCGTCTGGGAGCCTCCTACACCCGGCTCACGGCCAGGGACGAGGACGCCGGGACGGACCTCCTCCGGCGGCCCCGCGACAAGTTTTCCGCGGACATCGGCGCGCGCCTCGCCGGCCGGTTCGACCTGACGGTGACGGCCCTCTACGTCGGACGCCGGCTCGACCGGGACTTCAGCGCCTATCCCTATCAGACGGTCGGGCTCCCCGGCTATGTCCTTCTCGGCGCCGTCCTGTCGACGGCTATCGATTCCCGGCTCGAATTGTTCCTCCGCCTCGACAACATCCTCGGCGCCCGCTACGAGCAGGTTTGGGGCTACGGCGCACCGGGCTTCTCGCTGACAACGGGCATCCGGTGCGTGCTCTAGACCAGGATCCCATCGGCCCGGGCGAACGAACGTCTGGCAACCACATCCCTCCGAGGGATGGAGTTATTCCAAGGTCGTGAAGCCGCGGACGGGCGCCGGCCGAAGGACGTGCAGGTCGAAGACGACGACCTCGTTCCTGCCCCTTTTCAGGAACGGCGCCGGGCAGTAGAGCCGCTTCTGGGGCCCGATCTCCCAGTAGCGGCCGAGGTTGTGTCCGTTGACCCAGACGATCCCTTTTTTCCAGCCGGTCATGTCCAGGTAGGTGTCGCCCGTCTCCTGGAGCTCGACGCTGCCGCGGAAGAAGTTGGCCGGCCGGTCGGCCGGCCTCCCGCCAAATTTCAACAGGCGCAAGTCGTCTTCGCCCATGGGTAGGCAGTGGACGTCCCAGGTCATCAGCGTCATGTTGTTCAGGGTCACCCGCTCGGTGATGCCCTTGCGGTCGATGAGGCGGGGACCGAAGTTGATCCGGCCCATCCCCTCGACCAGGATGTCGAGCGTCTCGTTGGCCGGCTCGGCCTTGGGGATGTCGACGGCCGTTTCTTTTTTTGTCCGGTCGATCGTCCCGAGGAACTTCCCGTCCACGTAGACGCTGGCGTAGTCGTGGACGTCCGTGACCGTCAGCTTGCCGCCCCTATGGCCGAGGAGTTTCGTCCGGTAGAGGATGAAGCCGTGGTTTTGTCCATAGGACTCCATCGGCCCGGGCTGGGGGCTGCGGACGGGCGCCGGGAGGTTGTCGAAAAGCGAAGCGCTCTCGTCCAGCGAGATCGCCGGGATCTCGATCGTCGGGACCGGCCGGGGAAGCTTCGGGAGCTCCGTCCCTTTCGGCTGGTAGCGGACGAGAAGGTCCCGGATGGCGAAGTACTTCGGCGTCGGCCGGCCCATTTCGTCGAGAGGCGCGTCGTAGTCGTAGCTCGTCACGTCGGGCTCGTACTTGTCGCTGAAGTTGGCGCCGGCCCAAAAGCCGAAGTTCGTCCCGCCGTGGAACATGTAGAGGTTGAAGGATTTCCCGTGGTCGAGGAGCCAGCGCAGGTCGGCGACGACGTCCTCGGTCTTGACCCTGGCCCACTCCTCTCCCCAGTGGGTCAGCCAGCCCGGATAAAGCTCGCTGCAGAAGACGGGCACGCCGCGCTCGAGCCGGGCCGCCTCGGCGAAATCCTTTTCGTTCGTCCCCGGATCGAGGCCGATGGCCGCCCCGGGCAGGCTTCCAGCCTCGAGCATGTACGGCGTCGCGCCGTCCGCCGTATACAGAGGGACTTCGATCCCGGCCTTTTCCCAGAAACCCTTAAGGGCGAGCATGTAATCCCGGTCGTTGCCGAAGCTGCCGTACTCGTTCTCGACCTGGACCATCAGCACCGGCCCGCCGCGGTGGACCTGGAGGTCGCGGATGACCTCGGCGATCTTCAGGATGTAGGACTCGCAGGCGGCGAGATAGCGGGGGTCGGAACAGCGCACCCTGATGTCGGGGGTCCGCAGGAGCCAGATGGGCAGGCCGCCGAAGTCCCACTCGGCACAGGCGTACGGGCCGGGGCGGATGATGACCCAGAGCCCCAGCCGCTCCGCCGTCCGGATGAAGGCGGCCAGGTCGTTCCCGCCGGAAAAATCCCATTGTCCCGGCTCGGGCTCGAGGGCGTTCCAGAAGACGTACGTCCCAACTGTATTGAGGCCCGCGGCTTTGATTTTCATCAGCCGGTCGGCCCAGTATTCCCGCGGGATGCGTTGGAAATGGATCTCGCCGGCCATGATCCGGAACGGCTTGCCGCCGAGGAGAAAATCGTTCTCCCCCAGCCGAAAATTACGGACCTGGCCGAAAAGCCCCGAAAAGAGAGAGATGACGGCCAGAGCGACGATAGCCCGCCTGACGATCCTCATGCCGCCCTCCCCGATCGATCGTTTCATGGAAGCACGGGAATTTTACCACATAATTGACATTCCATCCCCGGCCGCTATAATCCTCTCCGGACGAGAGTCCGCCCCCGGACCCGAACAGCCGGGACGACCGGCCCCCGCCCGGGAGGATGACATGAAAAAATCGATCCTCATAACGACGGTTCTCGGGCTCGCCCTTTTTGCGGCCATGACGGCGCCGCCGGCCGCTGCCCAGGCCGAAAAAAGCACACCCGCCTTCGGCCTCTCCCTTTCCGGGTTCGTCAAGACGGACATTTTCTATGATTCGCGCCAGACCGTCAGCATCCGGGAGGGCCATTATCTGCTCTTTCCGAAGGGCCCTCTCCTCGACCCCGAGGGCGGCGACCTCAACGGCCGGGCCAACTTCAACATCCTCTCCGTCCAGACGCGGCTCGTCGGCAAGATCACCGGTCCGGACGCCCTCGGCGCCAAAACGTCGGCTTACATCGAGGCCGAGTTCTTCGGCACGTCCGACGCCGACGTCAACGGCTTCCGCCTCCGCCACGGCTACATCAAGCTCAACTGGGCGAAATCGGAGCTCATGATCGGCCAGTTCTGGCACCCGATGTTCATCACCGAGAGCTTCCCCGACGTCGTCTCGTTCAACACCGGAGCGCCCTTCCAGCCCTTCAACAGGAGCCCCCAGGTCCGATACACCCGGATGTTCGGCAAGGTCAGCCTGGTCGCCACGGCCCTGGCCCAGAGGGACTTCGCCAGCAACGGGCCGGACGGGACGAGCTCGGTCTATCTCCGGAACGCCGCCCTTCCCGAGTTCAACTTCAAGCTCCAGGCCGCCTCGAAGAACGATTCGCGGAAGACCGAGACCCTGGCCGGCGTCGGCGCGGACTTCATGAAGCTTTCTCCCCGGATCGCGACCGCCGCCGGATACGAAACAAATGAGTCGGTGACGGGCCTGGCCGCGATGGCCTTTTTCAAGCAGAAGTGTCCGAAATGGACCTGGAAAGCCGAGGCCGTCTGGGGACAGAACCTCCACCACCTGACCATGCTCGGCGGCTACGCCGTCCGGGGCGTCGTCGACGCGGTCCGGCTCGACTGGAACTACACGCCCATCGACACGCTCTCCTGCTGGACGGAGGTCCAGACGAACGGCGCCCCGTGGCAGACGGGCCTCTTCGCCGGATACTCAAAGAACCTGGGCTCAAGCCACACGATTTCCGGCGCCAACTACGCCCGCGGCTTCAACATCGACGAGCTCTACCGCTTCTCGCCACGGCTCGTCTACAACATC
Source organism: Candidatus Aminicenantia bacterium (assembly GCA_041479905.1). Classification (GTDB taxonomy): domain Bacteria; phylum Acidobacteriota; class Aminicenantia; order Aminicenantales; family Saccharicenantaceae; genus RBG-16-66-30. The sequence goes on along the minus strand of JBGOYY010000019.1, from coordinate 12,902 downwards.
GGGAAAATGCGTTTCGCCGGCGAAGCGGAGCTGACGGCAGCTTCCTACGGGACGCCCGACGTCTTCGGCAAGGTCCGGGATGCCCGGTTCGTCCGGAACCTCAGGCTTCTCTTCGCGGCCTACTATTTCTTTTAATATCCCCATCCGGGCGACGGCTGGGGACAGGACCGAGGTTTCCTCCCAAAGGTCGCCGACCGCCCGGAAGCTGAATCCAAACCGTCCCCGCCGGCGTTTAGTTCACTGGATTTCTCATTTAGAGTGGCGTGTAAACATTTGTTACGTCCCGACGTATATATCTATGCCGCCCAGGTCAGGTCCGCCCCGAGGGACCGCCCCGAGGGGCCGTTTTATTATGGCATGAGAATTGCTGCATCCCTGAGAAAAAGGATCGAATCAGCGCGGGCCGGGAAGAGCCCCAAAGGAGTGAGCGTATGCGAAAAACCCTCGGAGCCCTTCTCGGTTTGGCCTTCTCGCTTTCGGCCCTGACCGTAGCCGCCCAGGAAGGCCGGCCCGGCATCGACGAGCTGAAAAAGTCGGCCGTCAAGGTCTACCTCGACTGCGGCAGCTGCGACCTCGAGTACATCAAGACCGAGATCACCTTCGTCAACTACGTCCGGGACCGCCTGGAGGCCCAGGTCCACGTCCTGGTCACGACCCAGGCCACCGGCGGGGGCGGCATCGAATACACGCTGACCTTTATGGGTCAGAACGATTTCAAGGACACGAAGGATGTCCAGAAATACTTTTCGACGAAGACGGACACCAAGGATGACGTTCGCAAGGGCCTGGTCAAGGCCCTGAAAATGGGCCTCATGAGCTTTGTCGGCCGGACGCCCATCGCCCGGCGCATCGCCGTCGACTACACCCGGCCGGATAACGCCGGGCCCGGCCGCGATCGCTGGGACTCCTGGGTCTTCAGCCTGACCGGGAGCGGCTATTTTTCGGGCGAGAAATCCTACATGAGCCGGATGGCCAATGCCTCGTTCTCGGCCAACCGCGTCACCCCGAAGTCGAAGGTCCGGTTAGGTTTCTCCGTCGACACCGAGAAGCAGAAATACGACATCGACGGCGAGGTCATCACCGGCACCCGGTCGAGCTGGGACGGAAGCGGCCTCTACGTTAAGAGCCTGGGCGAGCACTGGTCGGCGGGCGTCTTCCTCGAGGCCAAATCCTCCCTTTACAGCAACATCGACCTCGGCGTGAGTGTCGCCCCGGCCATCGAATACAACTTTTTCCCTTACTCCCAGTCGACACGGCGGCAACTCCGCGCCCTTTACACGCTGACCCTGAATCCGGTCAAGTACAGAGAGGCGACGGTCTTCGGCAAGACCCGGGAGACGCTTTTCAAGGAATCCCTGTCGGTGACCTTGGACCTCCGCGAGAAGTGGGGGACGGTCAGCCTCAGCGCCGAGGGCTCCCATTACTTCCACGATTTCGCCAAGAACCGCCTGGACACCTTCGGTATCGTCAACCTGAGCCTCTACAAGGGGCTCAGCGTCTTCGTCCTGGGGGGGTACTCCTGGATCCGGGACCAACTTTCGCTCCTCGGGCGGGAGCCGACTTTCGAGGAGATGCTGCTCCGTCTGCGGGAGCTGCCGACGAACAGCAACTATTTCATCTCCGTGGGCTTCCAGTTCACCTTCGGCTCCATCTTCACCAACGTCATCAACCCCCGCTTCGGGTCGTCAGGCGGCGGCGGCATGAGCATCAGCATCAACTAGCGCGACATGAACGGCAAGGATAAGACCATGAAAAACCTGAACATGAAAATCGCGGCCTTTCTCGTGGCGCTCGTCTCTCTCTTTGTCCTCGCGGCGGGCGCCCAGGTCCCCCCGCCCAAGCCGGCCGGCCCGCCCCCGCCTTTGCTTCCGAGGGTCTTCCTCGACTGGCCCGGCGCGGACATCTCCTTCTTCCGGACGGAGATCCCCTTCGTCGAATTCGTCCCCGGCCTCGAAACGGCCCAGGCCAGGGTCGTGGTCACTCCCCAGGGGCCGCCGGGCAGTGAAACGTTCGATATCGAATTCTCCGGCCTCAAGGAATTTCAGGGCGAAAACAACTCCCTCTCTTATAAACCGGACCCCGGCGCGAAGCTTGAGGACGTCAATCGCGGCCTCGCCGACCTGATCAAGATCGGCCTCCTGCGCTACGCCGCGAAAACTCCCGTTGCGAAGGACCTCTCGGTCCGCTTCCTCGACCAGGCTAAACCGACCTCCGTCGTGGACAAGTGGAATTTCTGGGTTTTCAGCCTCAGTGCCGAAACTTTCCTCACGGGCGAAACCCAGTATAAAGAAGGGATGTACTACGGCTCCTTCTCGGCGAACAGGGTCACCCCCGAGCTCAAGATCCGGACCTCGGTCTATGGCAACCTCCAAAAACTGCGGTTCGACTTCGGCGACAGCATCTATGAGAGCAAGTCCCACGGCTATGGTTTCTCCGGCCTCATCGTCAAGAGCCTGTCCCAGCACTGGTCGGCGGGCGCCTATCTCAGCGTCCAATCCTCGACCTACTCGAACCTCCAGCTGAGCGCGAGTGTCGCCCCGGCCGTCGAATTTAATTTTTTCCCTTACTTCGAATCGACGAAAAAACAGTTCCGCGTCCTCTACCGGATCGGCTATACGGGCGCCCGCTACATTGAGGAGACGGTCTACTTCAAGACCTCCGAGAGCCTCCTCCAGGAGGCCCTGTCCTGGGCCTACGAGGTCAAGCAACCCTGGGGAAACGTCACCCTCCAGATCGAGGGGTCGCATTATTTCCACGATATCAAGAAAAATAGGGTCGAACTCAGCGGCGAAGTCTCGTTCAGGATCTGGAGGGGCCTGAGCTTCAATGTCGACGGCAGCTATACCCGGATCCGCGACCAGATCGCCCTGCCCCGCGGCGGGGCGACCTACGAAGAGGTCCTCCTGCGCCAGAAACAGCTGGCCACGGGCTACGACTATTCGTTTTCTATCGGCCTGAACTTCTCGTTCGGCTCGACCCGGAGCAACGTCGTCAACCCCCGCTTCGGCAACGGCGGGCGGAGCATCTCGATCAGCATGTAGCCGGACCGGGCCCGGCGGGAGGCCTTGTTTTCTCCCGGCCAAATCGTTACGATAGGGGCTCGCCGATGATGAGCCCGGAACTGCGCGCCGCCTCGTCAATAATTTCTGGAACAAGGAGTCGTCAAACATGTCCGTGAAACCCGTCAAGCCCGTCCCGAGCGACATCGACATCGCCCAGGCCACCGAACTCTTGCCCATCGTCAAGATCGCGGAACAGCTCGGCCTCGGCGAGGACGACCTGGACCTCTACGGCAAGCACAAGGCCAAGATCCACCTCGACGTCCTCGAGCGGATGAAGGGCCGCCCCCTGGGCCACTACGTCGACGTGACAGCCATCACGCCGACGCCGCTCGGGGAGGGTAAGACGACGACCACGGTCGGTCTCAGCCAGGCCCTCGGCGCCCACCTGGGAAAAAAGGTCGTCACCGTCGTCCGCCAGCCGAGCATGGGACCGACCTTCGGCATCAAGGGCGGAGCGGCGGGGGGCGGCTACTCCCAGGTCGTGCCCATGGAGGACTTCAACCTCCACCTGACGGGAGACATCCACGCCGTCACCGCCTCCCACGACCTCTTGGCAGCGGCCATCGACGTCCGCATCCTCCACGAGTCGAGCCAGGACGACGAGAAGCTCTTCAACGCCTTCTGCCCGGCCAACAAGAAGGGCGAACGCCGCTTCTCCCCGATCATGCTCCGCCGCCTCAAGAAGCTGGGCATCGACAAGACGAACCCCGCCGACCTGACGCCGGAGGAGAAGCGCCGCATGTTCCGGCTCGACATCGACCCGGCCACCATCACCTGGAACCGCGTCCTCGATATCAGCGACCGCTTCCTCCGCGTCGTCAAGATCGGCCTGGGCCCCGAAGAAAAGGGCATGGTCCGCGAAACGGGCTTCGACATCTCCGTCGCCAGCGAGATCATGGCCATCCTGGCCCTGACCACGGGTATCGCCGACATGCGCGAGCGGCTGGGCCGGATCGTCATCGGCACCAGCCGGGCGGGCGTAGCCGTCACGGCCGACGACCTCGGCGTCGCCGGAGCCCTGACCGTCCTGATGAAGGACGCCATCATGCCCAACCTCATGCAGACCGTCGAGAACACGCCGGCCATCGTCCACGCCGGGCCTTTCGCCAATATCGCCCACGGCAACTCCTCGATCATCGCCGACCAGATCGCGCTCCGCCTCGTCGGCAAGGACGGTTTCGTCGTCACGGAATCGGGCTTCGGGGCCGACTGCGGCATGGAAAAATTCATGAACATCAAGTGCCGGGCCAGCGGCCTCGTCCCGAGCGCGGTCGTCATCGTGGCCACCATCCGCGCCCTCAAGATGCACGGCGGCGGGCCCAAGGTCGTCGCCGGCAAGCCCCTCGCCCCGGAATACACCGACGAGAACCTCGGCCTCCTGGAAAAGGGCCTGCCCAACATGCTCGCCCACATCAAGAACGCCCTGGCCTTCGGCGTCCCCGTCGTCGTCGCCGTCAACCGTTTCGCCACGGACACGGACGCCGAGATCGAGATGGTCCGCCGGGCCGCCGTCGCGGCCGGCGCCGAGGACGCCGTCATGTCCGACCACTGGGCCGAAGGCGGGGCCGGGGCCGTCGCCCTGGCCAAGGCCGTCATCGCCGCTTGCGGCAAGCCCGGGAACTTCCGCTTCCTCTATCCACTCGAGTGGGACATCAAGAAGAAGATCGAGACGATCGCGACGCAGATCTACGGCGCCGACGGCGTCGATTACACCCCGGAGGCGGAGGCCAAAATCGAGCTCTACACTCGGCTGGGCTTCGACAAGCTGCCCATCTGCATGGCCAAGACGCACCTCAGCCTGAGTCACAATCCGGAATTGAAGGGTGTTCCCAAAGGATTCAGGATCCCCGTCCGCGACATCCGGGCCAGCGTCGGGGCCGGCTTCCTCTACCCCCTTTGCGGGGACATGAGAACCATGCCCGGGCTACCGACACGGCCGGTCTATTACGACGTGGACCTCGACCTTAAAACCGGCAAGGTGACCGGGCTGTTCTGATCGGGCGGGTCAACGCGGGGGCTTGGCCCAACCGCTTCTCGTCCCGGCCGGCGGGAGTCTCTAGCGGATGACCTTGCCCCGAACGTTCGTGATATCGACGCTACCCCGGCGTCCCCCGCCTTGCGGAGCTCGAGCTCGACATGCGTCTTGATCCAGTCCTCCATTTCTTTATCGTCGACGCCGGAAACAGAGATGCGGGCCTCGACTTCGATCGCGACCAGGCCGTCGCGGCCCGAAACCGTGAGAGACCCGGCCCCGGCCGTGATTTCGAGCTTCGTAAGCCCGTCGGCGGAAAGGGTCAGCCTCTGGACGTTCTCGAAGCCCAAGGCCGGGAAGGCCGCCAGAATTAATACTGGCGCTTTTCCATAATCTTCCGGAAAATTGTAATATAATGTCCGCCAATGCCCTCTGGAGAGGATCGACCCATGTCCCATTCCCCTAGGATATCCCGCCGGCAATTCATCCGGACAGGCGCTGCCGCCGCGGCTTCCCTGGCCATCGTCCCCCGACATGTCCTGGGAGGACAGAGCACGCTCGCCCCGAGCGATACGTTGACCAAGGCGGTCATCGGGGTCGGCGGCATGGGCCGGGGCCACCTCGGCTACCCCGGGGCCGTCCTCCGGGCCGTCTGCGACGTCGATCGCGGACACCTGGCTTCGGCCATGGAGATCGCCGGGCCCGGGGTCGCCGGCTACGCGGATTTCCGGGACGTACTGGCGCGACCCGACATCGATATCGTCCACATCGCAACGCCGCCTCACTGGCACGCCCTGATCTCTATCGCGGCCGCCGAGGCCGGCAAGGACATCTGGTGCGAGAAACCCATGACCCGCACCATCGCCGAGGGCCGCGCCGTCGTCGAGGCCGTCAGGCGGAACGGGCGGATCTTCCGGGTCAACACCTGGTTCCGCTTCGAGGACCGCTTCTACGGCTTCGGGACCGACGTCCGGCCGATCAAGAAAGCCGTCCAAAACGGGCTTCTGGGCTGGCCGTTGAAAGCGACGGTCAGCGCGACCACGGGCTTCGACTGGAAGTTCTACTGGAGCGGCCTGACCAGCCAGCGGCCCGAGCCCGTCCCGCCCGAGCTCGACTACGATTTCTGGCTCGGCCCCGCGCCTTACAAGCCTTACCATCCCCACCGTGTCCACGGCACGTTCCGCGGCTATTGGGACTACGACGGCGGCGGACTCGGAGACATGGGCATGCACTACCTCGATCCCGTCCAGTACATCCTGGACAAGGACGGAACGAGCCCGGTCGAGGTTTGGGCCGATTGCCCACAGCAGCACCCCGACGCCTGCGGCGCCTGGCGGCGGATCGAGATGAAGTACGCCGACGGCTGCGTCATCGTCCTCGACGGCGAGAACCGGGACAAGAACGCGCCCTTCCTCGAGGGCCCGAAGGGGAAGCTCTTCCGCGGCTTCGAATCCGACATCCCCAACCTCAGGGAGACGCTCGCCACTCTGCCCGACCCGGAGCCTCAGACGACCGACTTCGCCGAGGCCGTCCGGACGAGGCGCCGGTTCGCGCTCAACGAACGGAACGGCCACCGCTCCTGCACTCTCGTCAATCTGGGCAAAATCGCCGTCCAGCTCGGACGGACGCTCCATTACGACCCGGAGCGGGAGATTTTCCCCGGCGATGAGGCCGCCAACCGCCTCATCGACCAGCCCATGCGGGCCCCCTGGCACCTTTAGGCCGGCCGTGAGGAGAAAGATGATGAAACGAGTCCTTGCCGTCGTTTTCGCTATCGCGGTCCTCGCCGGCCCGTTCCTCGCTGAGGATCTGAAACCGCGCGTCTCGTCGATCCTAGAGCGCTTCCCGGCCGAGACTGCCGCCGCGAGGGACGGCCTCTGCGCCGAGATCCTGAAGCTCGGCCCGCAAGGCGTCAAGGAGATCTGCTCCCGACTGCTCCCTCCGGGAGGCGGAAACGACTCCCGGGCGAGGTTCGCCGCGAACGGCCTGGCCGTCTACGTCACCCGGCCGGGAGCGGAGAACGAGCGCGCTCTTTTCGTCCGCGCCCTCCTCGCCTCCCTGGCCGGGAACCCGGACAAACAGGTCGCGGCGTTTCTCCTGTCCCAGGTCCAGGTTGCCGGAAGGGCTGAATCCGTCAAGCCCGTGGCCCGGTACCTCACCGACGAAACGCTGGCCGGACCGGCCGCGGCAGCGCTCGTCTCGATCGGGGGGCCGGAAGCGGCCCGAGCATTCCTAAAGTCGCTCGATGCGGCACCCCGGGGCGCCCGCCTGACGGTCGTCAAGTCGCTCGGGGAGCTCCGCGCCCGCGATGCCGTGAAAAAGCTCCTTGTCCTGGCCGAAAGCGGGGACGAAGGTCTGCGCCGGGCGGCCCTCTCCGCCCTGGCCAACATCGGCGACCCGGCGGCGGGTCCGGTTCTGTCGAAGGTCCGCGTGGCAGTTTCGTTCCGGGAACGGGCGCAAGCGCCCTCTCTCTATCTTCTATTCGCCCGGCGTCTGGTCGAGACCGGCCGGACCGCCCAAGGGCTGGACGCGGCCCGGGCCATCCTCGCCTCTTATGGAAGGCCCGAAGAAAGCCATTTCGCGTCGGAAGCGCTGGCCCTCATCGTTTCCACCCTCAAGGACAAGGCCCTTCCCGACCTACTCCGGGCCGCCGACAGCCCCGACCACGCGTTTCGCGTCGCCGCCCTCGAACTAGCCCTCTCTATCCCGGGGAACGAGGCGACGGCCCGTTGGGTCGAGAAGGCCTCCGGGTCCGGACCGGACGTCCGGGCCGACATCATCGGCATGCTCGGCCGGCACGGCGACGCCGCGGCCCTGCCCTTTGTCCGGGAAAGCCTTCTCAGCCAGGACAAGCCGGTGCGGCTGGCCGCCATTCCCGCCGCGGCCCGGCTCGGCGGCGAGGCCGTATTCCCCGACATCGTCAAGCTCGTCGGCGCCGCCGGCGAAGAGGAGATACCCGCGTTGAGGGCGGCTCTCCTCGGCTACCGCGGCACTTTGGTCGTTCCGGAATGCGTCCGCATCCTTGATTCCACTCCCCTGCCGGGCAAGGCGGTCCTCATCGATGTCCTCGGCGAAAAGGGGGCGCGGGAAGAGATCGACCGTGTCTTCGTGCTGGCCCAAGACCCGGAACCGGCGGTCCGCTCGGCCGCTGTCGGAGCCCTAGCCAACCTCGCCGGAGAAAAGGATCTCCCGCGCCTCATCGCCCTCCTGGAGAAAGCGAGTGACGGCGACGACATCCTTCGCCTGCAGGAGGCCGTCGCGTCGGCGGTCCGCCGGAACCCCGACCTCATAAAAAGAGCCGACGCCCTCCTCGAACTCTTGAAAAATGCTCCGCCCACCCGGAAGATCGCGATCCTGCGGGTCCTGCCGAGGGTCGGCGGGACAAGGCCGCTTCAGGCGGCGGTCGAGGAGTACAGGAGCGCGGACGCCCAGGTCCAGTCTGTCGCCGTCTACGCCCTCTCCCAGTGGCCCGATTATCAAGCGGCCGACGAGCTGCTGCGCATCGTGACGACGACGAAGACAAAAAAACATCTTCTCCTCGCGGTCGAGGGCTATGTCCGGATCATCGGCCGGGCCAACTTGCCTAACGGGAAAAAGCTCTCGCTCTTCCGAGACCTCCTCGCCCTGCCCATGGACGACGCCGACCGGAAGCCCGTCCTCGCCGGGATCGCGGCCGTCCGTGAACCGGAATCTCTCCGGTTCCTCGCCGGATATCTTGAGAATCCCGTCCTCGCCGGGACGGCCGCCGAGGGGCTTCTGGACCTCGCCTCCGAGCAGGCGCCGCAAGAGCGATGGCTCTCGGGCCACGAGGCCTACACGGTCCTCCGGCGTCTCCAGACCGCCCTCCCCGACCCCGCCGAGAAAGAGAGGGTGGACAAAGTCATTCTCGAGCGCTTGCGTCAGGGCGGTTTCGTCCCGCTCTTCGACGGCCGCGGCCTCGACGGCTTGAAGGGCCTCGTCGCCGACCCGCCCGGTCGGGCCAAGATGACGCCCGCGGAGCTGGCCAAAGCCCAGACCGAGGCCGACGAGCGGATGCGCGCCCACTGGCGGGTCGTCGACGGCGCACTCGTCTTCGACGGCAAGGGCGAGAGTCTCTGCGCCGCCGCCGATTACGCCGACTTCGAACTCCTCGTCGACTGGAAGATCGAGAAGGGCGGCGACAGCGGCATCTACCTCCGCGGCTCGCCGCAGGTCCAGATCTGGGACGCGGCCGCCAACCCGGCCGGGTCGGGCGGCCTCTACAACAACCAAAAAGGGCGGAGCCTGCCGCTCGAAAAGGCCGACCGCCCGGTCGGCGAATGGAACGCGTTCCGCATCTTCATGATCGGCGAGCGCGTGACCGTCTATCTCAACGACCGCCTGGTCGTCGACAACACCGTCCTCGAGAACTACTGGGAGCGGGACAAGCCGATCTATCCCTCGGGCCAAGTCGAGCTCCAGGCCCACGGCAATCCGCTCTATTTCAGGAACGTCTTCATCCGCGAGATCCCCCGTGATACGGCCGTCCCGAAACTCACCGAAACCGAAGCAGCCGACGGGTTCGCGCCTCTCTTCAACGGCCGCGACCTCGAGGGCTGGACGGGCGACACCAAGGGCTATGCCGCCGAATCCGGGAAGATCGTCATCCATCCCGAACTCGGCAGCGGCAACCTCTACACGGCTAGGGATTACGCCGATTTCGTCCTCCGCTTCGAGTTCAAGCTCTCCCCCGGCGCGAACAACGGGCTGGGCGTCCGCGCCCCGCTCGAGGGCGACGCCGCCTACGCCGGCATGGAGCTCCAGATCCTGGAAGACGGTTCGCCCGTCTACTGGGGCCTCAAGCCGTACCAGTATCACGGCTCGATCTACGGCGTCGTGCCGGCGCGCCGCGGCGCCCTGAAGCCCGTCGGGGAGTGGAACACCGAAGAGGTCACGGTCCGGGGCCGGCGTGTCGCCGTCGTCGTCAACGGGACGACCGTCGTCGACGCCGACATCGACGCGGCCGCCGTGGGCGGAACGGTGGACGGCCGGGACCATCCCGGATTGAAACGGGAGTCCGGCCGCATCGGGTTCCTCGGCCATGGCTCGATCGTCGAGTTCCGAAGGATCCGGCTCAAAGAACTATAGAGGAGTTCAAGACCCTCGAGAAGCGCGGCGTCCGAGCGCGCCGAGACCCAGGGCTTCGCGAAGCGCGGCGTTGATCTGGGTGTTGTCGAGGATCAGGCCCGGATACCATGTCCCCCGGAATTTCATGAAATAGCGGGCCGCGGAGCCGGCTACGGCCAGGTCGACGAGCTCGTTGGTATGCCCCGCCGTGCCAAAGACAACCTCTTCGTCCGGATACATGTTCGGAGAAGAGTAAACAGGCGTTTTCAGGCCTGTTCCGTTCGAAGCGATGCCCCTGTCGCTTCCCGCAACGGGAGGGTTCTCCGGGTCGGCGATGCGCGGATCCTGGCGGGGCAGGTCACCGGGGCCGAGGCGTTTGCCACGGTCAAGGAAGAGCCCGCCGGTGGCGTGGTCGGCGGTTACGAGCAAAACGGTGTTCGTCCAATCGAGCGCGTCCCCTGGACGGTCGACAAACGCCGTCGCCGCCCGGACGGCCTCATCAAGGTCGTCGACACACCCGATCATGCCGCGGAAGTCGTTGTCGTGGTTGGCCCAGTCGATGTCCCCCTGCTCGACGACAAGGAAAAACCCGTCGGGGTTCCGGCCGAGATAATCGAGGGCGGCCCGGGTCGCTTCGGCGAGCGACGGGTTCTCCTCGGTCGCCGGCTTGACCAGGGGCGAGCCGGGGCTGTCCTCGGCCAGGGGGACTTCGAAATTGCCCCCCTTGCCCCCGAAGAGCCCGAAGAGCTTCTTGCCGGCCCGGAAAGCGGCCGCCGCGCCCTCGATGACGGCCCGGCCTCCGTCGACGCCGGCCGTCCGTTCCACCAGCAGATAATCAGGAGACGTCTTAAGGCCAAGATAAAGGGCTTTCGAGATGTAGCCACTCTTGGGGTTGAAATCGGGGTTGTCGAGGAGTGGATGTCCGCCGCCGATGACGACGTCGGGCTTGACCCGGAGGATGATCTCATCGGCGATGCCGAGGCCTTTATATCCCTTGCGGCCCGTGTAGTAGGAATTGCGGCTGGTATTGTGGCTGACGAAGGCGGCCGGCGTCGCGTGGTCGAACGGCACCGTGCTGACGACCCCGATCCCCGCGCCGGTCTTGGCCCGGTATTCCTCGGCGATCGTTACGAGCTCGCCGTCCGGCGGGTCTCCCGGAAGCCAGGAGATATTGCCGGAATCGGTCTTGAAACCCGTGGCCAGGGCCGTCGCCGACGAGGCCGAATCCGTGGCCGGCCCGGGGGGGAAGGGGTCTGTGGCATCCTGGTCCGTGCGCGGCCTCGGTCCCTCGACTTTGACGTCGTAGCCGAGCCGGGGCGTGAACGACGATCGGGAGTACGGCGGGCGCCGGGCCTTTCGGGCGTTCGCGTTGTAGACGTTGACATCCCACGTCGCGACATAGGCCTTGGCCGGGATCTTCTGCCAGGCGAGGCCGTCGTCGGTCCCGTAGAGATAGCGGCTCGCCGCGACCTCCGTCTGGGCCGACATCCCGTCGCCGATGAAGAAGATGACGTGCTTCAAGGCCGGGGTGCGCCGGCCGCAGGCGGGGTGGACAAGGAGGACGGCTGTCAGGAAGGCAGCGGCGAGGACCGCGAGGGCGGTCCGGCTGGTTTTAGGCCGGATTCTTTTCATGACACTCTATTATAATCCAGCGTACAAACCGGGCTGCCTCGGGGCTGCGATTCCCGGGATTTTCCGGCTCCTCTCGATCCGGCTTACCACTCCACGAGCCCGGCCAGCTTCAGGATCTCGAGCTGGTTGAGAACGGCCTGAAGCGTCGACCGTCTCTCGCTCTGGGCGTCGAGCATTTTCTTGATATCGATGGCGCTGCGCCTGCCGTTGATGAGGAGCTGGAGCTCGGCCTGGTTTGAAATAACCAGGTCCTTCCCCTGGACCGGGTACTTGGCCCGCTCGGCGGCGGGAACGGCCGTGATATACTTTTGGTATTCCCGGTAGCCGTCCTGGCGGACCTTCGCCGTCGGCCGGGGGATGATCCTAGCCGCCCTTTTCTCGAGATCCGTGAGGGCGACCAGCGCGAGCTTGGCGCCGAGCTTCTGGGCGACGGCGGCCCGGTGGGCGTCGAGGGCGGCCAGCCCGGCCGCCCCGATTCCGTCGACGGCTTTGGCCATTTTGGCGATGTGGCCGGAGAGGGAGGCATCGCCGGGCGCCAGCTCGAGGACGGAGCCGAGAGTGTCTTTTTCGTTCATGACCGCAGCCTCGAAAATGTCCCGGGCGAAGCGGGCGTCCGCTCCGAAAGATTCCGCCGTGGCCCGGTTCAGGGTTTCTAGAGAAACGACGAGCTGGTGCCCGAGGCGGCGGGTCGCGTTCGAAACGATCTCTCCGGCGATCTTGACCGCGGCCTCCGCGCCGGCGCTGGCGACGCTGTAGGCGCCCGCCGCGCCGATGACGGACGCCCGTTTGAGCTGGGTGGGATCGGCCTTGTCGGCCGTGTCGCCTGATGTGTGGTACCACTTGTCGGGCCAGGCGATCATCATGATGCCCGGGACGCCGACGCCCCAGTCGTTAAAGACTTCGTGGTCGGAGGCGCCGTAATGGGTCTCGATCGAATAGACGAAGGGCTCGTCGGCCCCCGAGGGCGCCACGATGCGGACCGGCACGCCGGCCGCGCCCCCCCGGTTCTGGATACGCTCGCGGCTGCCCTCGCCGACATAACGATAGTAATTCTCCATGACGTCGTTGATGTAGTGGGCGTTGCCGTAGGTCGTCCGCATGAGGCAGAAAAAGGCCTGGTTCTTCGACAGCCACTCGCCGACCATGTCCAT